>JBIIUM010000120.1:0-9717 GCA_044339985.1 Burkholderiales bacterium
CGCGGGCTGGCGCGGGCGATGTCCACAGCCCGTTCCAGCCCCTGATTGGTCTCGATGATGACGCAAAAACGGATGTGGCGCGCCGGCCCGGCGGACAGCAGCACATCGATCAACTGGATTTCCTCGGCACTCTTCACCTTGGGAATCATGATGGCGGGAGGCGGCGCCGGCGATTCCGCCAGTGCCTGCAGATCCTTCAGCCCGTGATAGGTGGACAGGGCGTTGATGCGCGCCATGGGCTCCACGCCGCCCGGGGCTGGCTGCGCGAACAACGGCAGCGCCGTGGCGCGCCCTTCGTCCTTACGATCCAGCGGCGTGGCGTCCTCCATGTCGATGCACACGATGTCGGCGCCGGCATCCAGGGCCTTCAGGTAGCGGTCGGGCCGCAGTGCGGGCACGAACAGCAGGCTGCGGCGGGGGCGAACGGGGCGTGGCTCGGACATGGCATCGATCCTGGGGAGAGTGGGCGGTGCGAGGCAGGGCCGCGCATGTTAGGTGCCGCCGCCAGGCTTGTCACCGGGGCAGCGGCGGCAGCGGGCTGTATCATCCGGCGCCTTCGGTGCCAACACTCACCCGGGGGAGCGCATGAAGATCACCGCCGTCGAGACCATTCAGCTGGCCGAATTCCCCAACCTGCTGTGGGTGCAAATCCACACCGACGAGGGCCTGGTGGGGCTGGGCGAGACCTTCTACGCCGTGGCGCCGGTGGCCGCCCATATCCACGAAACCTGCGCCCCCTGGCTTCTGGGACGCAACCCGCTGGAGATCGAGCGCATCTCCCACCACTTTCTCAACACCTACCTGGGGTTCAACAGCGTGGGTGCGGAGATGCGCGCCTGCTCCGCCATCGATATCGCCCTGTGGGACCTGCTGGGCCAGGTCACCGGGCAGCCGATTTACCAATTGCTGGGCGGCGCCTGCCGCGACCAGGTGCGGGTGTACAACACCTGTGCCGGCTACCAGTACGTGCGCGCCAAGCCCACCCAGGACACGGGCAACTTCGGCCTGCCGGCGAAGATCGACCGCAGGAAGCGCCCCTACGAGGACCTGCATGCCTTTCTCAACGATGCGGGCGAGCTGGCCGAGAGCCTGCTGGACATGGGCATCCATGGCATGAAAATCTGGCCCTTCGACACTGCCGCCGAAGCCTCCAACGGCGCCTACATTTCCAACGCCGATCTTAAGAAAGCGCTGAGGCCCTTCGAGAAAATCCGCAAGGCCGTGGGCGATCGCATGGACATCCATGTGGAATTCCACTCTCTGTGGCAACTGCCCGCTGCCATCCGCATCGCCGGGGCCCTGGAGCCCTTCGATCCCTTCTGGTTCGAAGACCCGGTGAAGATGAACAACCTCGACGCCCTGGCCGATTACGCCCATCGCACCAACGTCTGGGTCACGGCCAGCGAAACACTGGGCACCCGCTGGCAGTTTCGCGAGCTGTTCCAGAAACAGGCGGTGTCAGTGTGCATGCTGGACGTGGGCTGGACGGGCGGCCTGAGCGAATCGAAGAAGATCGCCACCATGGCCGAGGCGTGGGCGCTGCCCGTGGCGCCCCATGACTGCACCGGCCCGGTGATGCTCACCGCTTCGGTACACCTGTCTCTCAACTGCCCCAACACGCTGGTGCAGGAGATGGTGCGTGCCTTCTATTACGACTGGTACCCTACCCTCGTGACACAACTGCCGCCGGTGAACGAGGGCTTCATCCGTGCCCCCGAAGGCCCTGGACTGGGGTTGAAGCTTCAACCGGGCGTGCTCAAGCGCAAGGACGCGACCATCCGCCGCACCGCCGCCTGAACGCCCACGAGCCATCGGCACTCCAACCGGCAACATGCCCTGCAAGCTCCACACGAGGTTCAAGCCCATGAGCGCTCCAGCCACCCGCCCTCTCGCCCCCGCCCGCCCCCTGATCACGGGCGCAGCCGTGCTGCTCCTGGCCGCCTGTGCCGCGTCGACCAGTATCAACCTGTGGCGCGAGACCAAGGCGTACACGCTGCCTCAGTCCGCCTTGGGTGCCGTGCCCTGTGTCTCGGACGGTGCGACCCGCGCCTTCGGCGCCACGCCCCAGCGCTCATCCCACAACAATTCGGGGCAAAATGCGCAGAACCGCCGCAAAGGTCTGGGTGCCCCGGAAGAACTGGAAGTGCAGCCCGCCGACGCCGCCTCGGCAGACGAGCGCGTGCTGTTCGGCTTCTGGACCAACCGCCCCGATGCCACCCTGGTGCGCCTGGCGGTGGTAGCCGGTGCGGCGCGCCGCGCTGCGCTCGAAACCGCCGCCACCGCGGTACTCGAACAGTGTGGCGCGTGGCCGCCATGACACTGCACCGCGCCTCCCGCCGCCATGCAATGCCGTGAGGGCTGCGGCGCCTGCTGCATCGCCCCGTCCATCACCAGCCCCATCCCCGGCATGCCCCACGGCAAGCCGGCGGGCATGCCGTGTGTGCAACTCACAGCGCAACGACGCTGCGCGCTGTACGGTCAACCGCAGCGCCCGGCCTGCTGCGCGGGGCTCGAGCCCTCGCCCTCCATGTGCGGCGAAAGCCGCGAGCAGGCGCTTGCCACCCTGACGTGGCTCGAAGGGGTGACGCTGCCGGGCTGAACCCGGAAAGGTCAGTCTCAGTCGTTGTGCAGCCGCGCCTCAAAGCCGGCCGCCCGCAGCCGCTCGATCACCTGCCGCACATGCTCGAAGCCGCGGGTCTCCAGCACGAAGTCCACCTCGGTCTCCTGGAGGGGCAGGTTGGTGAACGCGCGCTGGTGGTGCACTTCCTCGATGTTGGCGTTGGCCTCAGCCAGCGCGGCGGTCACCCGCGCCAGCGAGCCCGGCAGGTCGCGCAGCGCCACGGTCAGGCGCGTGAGCCGTCCGGTGCGCACCATGCCACGCTGGATCACGTCGGCCAGGGTGAGGGGGTCGATATTGCCGCCGCAGATCACCAGACCCACGCGGCGCCCCGCGAAGCGCTCGCGGTGGCGCAGCAGCGCGGCCAGCCCCGTGGCGCCAGCGCCTTCAGCCACGGTCTTTTCGATCTCCAGCAGCAGCAGGATGGCGCCTTCGATATCGCCCTCGTCCACCAGCAACACCCGCTCCACCAGGCGCCGTACCACTTCGAGCGTGAGGCGGCCGGGTTCCTTCACGGCAATGCCGTCGGCCAGGGTGGAGGTGCCGAACACCGGCGCGCGCCCCTCCAGGGCGCAGGCCATGGAGGGAAAACGCTGCGCCTCAACTCCCACCACGGCAATCCCGGGCGAAATCGCCTTGGCCGCCGTGGCGATGCCCGAAATCAGCCCGCCGCCGCCGATGGGCACCACCAGCACCTCCAGGTCGGGCTGGGCGGCGAGCATCTCCAGGGCGATGGTGCCCTGCCCTGCCATCACGAGAGGGTCGTCGTAGGGGTGCACCAGCGTGAGACCACGGCTTTGCATCACCGCCATGGCCTGGGCCTTGGCTTCGTCGAAGCCATCGCCAGCCAGGATCACCTCGGCGCCATGGCCGCGGGTGCGCTCCACCTTCACGTGAGGCGTGGAGCGCGGCATGACGATGACGGCGGGAATGCCCAGGCGGCGGGCGTGGTAGGCCACCCCCTGGGCGTGGTTGCCCGCGGACACGGCAATCACCCCGGCGGCGCGCTGGTCGGGGCTTAGAGAGACGAGTTTGTTCAGCGCGCCGCGCTCCTTGAAGGAGGCGGTGAACTGGTGGTTTTCGAACTTCAACCACACCTGGGCACCCGTCACCTCGGACAGGGTGCGCGAGGGCAGGCAGGGCGTGGCCACCACCTGGCCTTGGAGCACTCCCGCAGCGGCCTGCACATCGGCCAGACTGATGCTCATGCCGGGCGCCGAAGAAAACAAAAAACCCGCGCAAGCGCGGGTTTTGAAAGGACGGCGAGGCAGGCAGCCCGGAAGATCAGACTTCCTGGATGTTGGACGCCTGTTTTCCCTTGGGGCCCACGGTCACTTCGAAGCTGACACGCTGGCCTTCCTTCAGGGTTTTGAATCCGTTCATCTTGATCGCCGAGAAGTGCGCGAACACGTCCTCGCTCTTGTCGTCTGGGGTGATGAATCCGAACCCCTTGGCGTCGTTGAACCACTTGACGGTACCGGTGGCCATGAGTGTGTCTCCTGGGTGTGTCTGTCTTCGGCGGGCTGCCATCCGCATCCATGTCCGGGAGCTTGGAGCGTGCATGGCACTCAAGTACCGCCGACCGCATGACCCCGTAACACAACGTCATCATACCCTTGCGCCACCGAAAATCCAGCCTCCCGAGCATCATCGGCGTGGCGCCCCCGGGGCGCGCAGCAGTCCGCGGGCGGCAAGGTTGCGCATCAGGGCGCCCGTCCCGAAGGTCCAGGGCGCGATGCGGTGGGCGAAATCCACCCGGTTCACCAGGGTGCCCAGGCGCGGTGCGCGGATGGCCACCCGATCGCCCACCCGGTGGGTGAAGCCGCGGCCGGGCTCGCCGCGGTCCTGGGTGGGGGCGAAGGCGGTGCCCAGGAACAGCATCAGGCCGTCGGGATACTGGTGGTGCGCCCCCATGGCGTGGCGCACCAGCTCCACCGGGTCGCGGCTGATCTGGCGCAGCGAGTAGTCGCCGCGCACGCTGAAGCCGTCCTCGCCGTTCACCGCCACGGCGATGGCCGTATCGCGCAGCGCCTCCAGGGGAAAGTGCTCGTCGAGCAGGCGGATGAAGGGGCCGATGGCGCAACTGGCGTTGTTGTCCTTGGCGCGCCCCAGCAGCAGGGCACTGCGGCCTTCCCAGTCTCGCAGGTTCACATCGTTGCCCAGGGTGGCCCCGCGCACCTGTCCGCGGCTGTCCACGGCCAGCACCAGTTCGGGCTCGGGGTTGTTCCAGGAGGAGCTTTCGAGGATGCCGATGTCCGCGCCCGTGCCCACGGCCGACAAGGGCTGGGCCTTGTTGAACACCTCCGCATCGGGCCCGATGCCCACCTCGAGGTATTGCGACCACAGGCCGCGCTCGCTAAGCACTGCCTTCACCCGCGCGGCTTCGGAGGAACCGGGCCGCACGCTGGACAGCGCCGTGCCCAGCTCGCGGTCCAGGCGGGCACGGATCTCCTCGGCCTGGGCAGCATCGCCGCGGGCATGTTCTTCGATCACGCGCTCCAGCATGCTGGCCACGAAGGTCACCCCGCAGGCGCGCACCGCCTGAAGGTCGCAGGGCGCCAGCAGCCACGGCTGCGCGGCGTCGCGGCGACGCCCATCGCTATTGGCCAGCAGCGCGCGCAATGGACCCACCGGGCGCAGCCCGCCGCGGGCCACGGCATCGCGCAGCAGGGCCGCTGCATCGGGCTGGTCGAGCAACTCCGCCGCAGTGGGCGCCAAGGAACTGAGGTCGAACACCTCGCCGCGGTGCACCGTCACCGGCGCGGGGCCGGGCACAGCCCCGGGGATCCAGGCGCGGCCCAGCAACAGCGCCGCGTGGGCGTCCTCGGGCAGGGCGGCATCTTCGCGTAGCAGCACATCCATGGGCGGCGCCTCCATGGCTTTCGACGAGTCCCGACGGTTCACCGCGGCGCCACGGGTTGCATGCGAAACGTGTAGTCCATGCGGCACTCCGGCACGCACAGCACCGCCCAGCGGCGCTGCTGGTCGAACTCGGCGAACCACACGTCGAACTCGTGGCCCAGGTTGTTCTCGGCGCGCAGGTGCAGAAGAGCGTGCGGCGGCGTCGGCTCGGCCTCACGGTAATTGGCAACCAGCCCGGCGAGCCAGGCATGGCGCTGCGCCAAGGCCTCGCCGGTCACCGGCTCCAGCGCCAGGGCGATGAAGTACTTCGCCCCCGGCTCGTCCTCCGAGGCGGCGGCCGACCACGCGGGAATGACCGGCCGGACCTTGAAGCTGGCCGGATAGCGCCATTGCCAACCCGGGGCGGACACCAGTTGCTGGCCGAGCGGGCTGCATTCGATCACCGCCCAATCCGACAGCGGCGTGGGCAGCGCCTTGATGGCATGGGCCGGCGGCGAGTCGCAGGACATGACCTCCATCGTTTCGTGGGCCGCCGTGTCGTGGCCGGCATGGGCGCGGGCGTCGGCGGTCCAGACACCGGCGGCGGCGAGAACGGCGAGCAGACGGAGGGCGGTCACGGCTGGGCTCTCTTTCAAAGCGAAGGGAGGCGAGATTATAGGCAACCGTGCGCCTGCGGCCGCTGTACTACGAGGCGCAAACGGGGCCAGAATCCCGCTTCGCCCAACAGGCGCCTCCCCCGCGCCGCCCCCGTCCACACCCGACCCGGCGCACCATCCTCGTGTTCGACCAACCCATCGCCTTCCTCGACCTGGAAACCACCGGCGCCACGGCGCACGCCGATCGCATCACCGAAATCGGCATCGTGTCGGCGCAACCCGGCCTCACCGGCGTGCGGGAGTGGTCCACCCTGGTGAATCCGGGCATGCGAATCCCGCCGGCCATCGAGACGCTCACCGGCATCAGCAACGCCATGGTGGCCGATGCGCCGCCCTTCGAGGCGCTGGCCACGGAGCTGTTGGAGCGCCTGGAGGGCCGCCTGCTGGTTGCCCACAACGCGCCCTTCGACTATGGCTTTCTGCGCAATGCCTTCGAGCGCACCGGCATCGCCTTTCGCAGCAGGGTGCTGTGCACCGTGCGCCTGTCGCGCCGGCTGTTCCCCGCCGAGCGCCGCCACAACCTGGACAGCATCATCGCGCGACACGGCATCTCCTGCGCCACGCGCCATCGCGCGCTCGCCGATGCGCGCGTGCTGCACCACTTCGCCGAGGCGCTGCGCGTGGACCCTGGCGAGGCGGTTGTGGGGCAGGCGGTGAGCGAACTGCTGCGCAGCCCGAATCTGCCGCCGGGGCTCGACGCCATGGCCCTGGATCGCATCCCCGAGGCGCCCGGCGTGTACACCTTCCGCGGCGAAGGCAACATCGCACTGTACGTTGGCAAGAGCGTGCACCTGCGCAGCCGCGTGCTGTCTCACTTCACCTCCGGACACAGGGTGGCCAAGGACATGCGCATCGCCCGGGAAGTGCGCGAGGTGCAGTGGCAGGAAACCGGCGGCGAACTGGGCGCCCTGCTCACCGAGGCGCGTCTGGTGAAGCGCCTCACGCCCGTCTACAACCGCCTCCTGCGGCGCAACGACGATCTCTGCGCCCTGCACTGGAACCCCCTGTCCACCACGCCGCCAGCGTTGGTGAGCGCGGCGCAAATCGACTTCGGCGCCACCCGCGACCTCTATGGCCTGTTCCGCTCGCGCACCCAGGCGTTGCGCGCGCTGCGCGACATCGCCGACGCCCAGGGCCTGTGCCCACGGGTGCTGGGCCTGGAAAAGCGCGGCCGGGGGCCATGCTTCTCGCGCCAGTTGCACAAGTGCCGGGGCGCTTGCTGCGGCGAGGAAACGCCCGTGGCCCACGGCCTGCGGCTGGCCCAGGCGCTGTACCGCCTGCGACTGGAATCGTGGCCCTTTCCCGGCGCCGTGGGCGTGCGCGAAACCTCCCCTTCCGGGCGCACGTGGGTACACGTCCTCGACCGCTGGTGCTACCTGGGCAGCGCCGAGAACGAAGCGGACCTGCACGAAACCCTGGAAGCGCGCCGCGAGCGCCCTGCCTTCGACCTGGACACCTGGCAGATCCTGGTGAAGTGGCTGGGCCCGCGGCGCCGCGAACTCGATCTGGTGGCGCTGACGGTGCCCGCGGCGGCGCACGCCCCCTAGGGCTCGTGCCCCAACCCTCGGCCAGGCAGACTACGCCGGTTGCTCCCGGTTGAAGAAGTACGGGGCGAAGGCAATCACCATCATCGCGCAACCGGCATGGGGAAGCGAATGACGTTGGCCGGCGGTGCGCAGGCCGCCGGTTGCCCCAGCCGGTCACGGAGGCTTCGGGCAGCGCGGGCTTCCTCACGACGAGCCAAGCCACACCCGCACCGCGCTGCCGATCAGACGGCCCGGCAGCAGCGTGAACAGCCCGGTGATGACCAACGCCCCCACGTAGAGGGCGATCATGTTGACGCGATGGGCTTCCACCCGGTGGGCACGGGCGGCCAGCACGCCGGCGGCAAGCGAAACCAGCGTGAACACAGACAGCCCGTGGATCCAGGAAAACCCTGTCGGGCCACGGATTGCAAACGAGAGGCCCGCCACCGAGGCCATGCAGAGCACCCAGATCCAACCCCAGCGCCGGTGGGCGCGGCTGCCCTTGCGCGAGCGCAGCAGCCAGGCGCCGAGCAACACAGCGGCGCCAGCGGCGAGCGCGTGGGTGACGATCGTGGGTGTCCAGGCGTACGAGGTCGAGGACATGGGTCCGCCCTCACGCGCCCCGGCCCAGCCGGTAGGGCTCCTCGAAGGCCAGGAAGTCCCGCTCCTGACGCGCGTCATCGATCCACGCGCGCACGCCCGGCAGTTCCATCACCCGCCCCATGTAAGCCGCCACCGCGTCGGGCACCGGGAGGCCGTAGGTGCACAGCCGCATCACGACGGGCGCGTAGAAGGCATCGGCCACGCTGAACGCGCCGAACAGCATCGGTCCGCCATGCTCCCGCAGCAAATCGGACCACATCTGCACAATGCGATCAAGGTCGCTGCGCACGCCGCGCCGGTCCCGCAACACGAGCGCCCCGACCTCGGGCAGATGGGCCTCGATATTCATGGGACACGCGCTGCGCAGTGCCGCAAAGCCGCTGTGCATCTCGGCACAGACGCTGCGCGCCCGAGCGCGTGCCGCCCGATCGCGGGGCCACAGCTGCCGTTCGGGGAAGCGCTCGGCGAGGTACTCGGCGATGGCCAGGGTGTCCCACACCACGAGTGCGTCGTCCACCAGCACTGGCACGTTGCCGGCAGGGCTGATGGCACGCACCCGCTGCTTGAATTGCGAATCCGGCGAAAAGCTGTCGAAGCGCACCATGACTTCATGGAAGACGATGCCGGTCTCGCGCATCAGCACCCAGGAGCGCATGGACCAGGAGGAGTAGTTCTTGTTGCCTATGTACAGCTGCATATCCGATTCCTCAGGTCAGCGAGCGTGAATGAACCGGGTGCGCAGTGGAGCGGCCCCGGGCAGCAACGGCGCCAGGGATGCCGCCGGGGCGGGCAGCACGATCGCGAGCGTGGCCCTGAGCCCACCAACCCGCCTCGCCCATGGTGTCGGGGATCAAGCGGGGGCCCCTTCCACAAAGCGCTCCACCAACTGGCCAAACAGCTCCGGCTGCTCCAGGTTGGAGAGATGCGCGGCGGAGGGAATCACCGCCAGTTGCGCACCCGGGATGGCGAGCTGAATGGCGCGGGCCGCCTCCACCGGCGTGCCGGTGTCCTGATCGCCGGCAATCACCAGGGTGGGGACGGCGATGGCGCCGAGCCGGTCGGTGAGATCAAGTCCGCGGATGGCGGCGCAGCAGCCGAGATAACCCGCCGGCGGGGTGGCGCGGATCATTCCGGCCACGGTCGCCGTCACCTCGGGGCATCGGGCTCGAAAGCCGGCAGTCAACCAGCGCTCCAGAGTGGGCTGCACCATGGGCTCCATGCCCGTGGCCGCCACGGTGTCCATGCGCTGCTGCCACACGGGCTGCGCCTCGGGCGGAATGCGGCTGGTGGTGTTGCACAGGATCAACCGCTCCAGCCGGCCAGGGTGCAGCAGCGCGTGGCTCATGGCGATCATGCCGCCCATGGACAGACCCACGAAGGTGCAGCGCTCGATGGCCAGCGCGTCCAGCAAACCTTCCAGATCGTCGGCCAACTGCCGCAGGGAATACTCGCC
>JBIIUM010000121.1:0-9698 GCA_044339985.1 Burkholderiales bacterium
CATGATGGGCGCAGAGCGCAAGTCCATGGTCATGCCCGAGCACGAACGGCGCAATACCGCGTATCACGAATCCGGCCATGCCGTGGTGGCCAAGCTGCTGCCACGCACCGATCCCGTTCACAAGGTGTCCATCATCCCGCGTGGCCGTGCTTTGGGTGTCACCATGCAACTTCCCCAGGAAGACCGCTACAGCATGGAGCGTGAAACCATCCTGCAGAACATCTCCGTTTTGTTCGGAGGGCGTATTGCCGAAGAGGTGTTCATGGAGCAGATGACCACGGGGGCCTCCAACGATTTCCAGCGCGCCACTGATCTGGCGCGGCGCATGGTCACGGAATGGGGCATGTCCGACAACCTGGGGCCCATGGTGTACGGCGAGAACGAGGGCGAGGTGTTCCTCGGCCGCTCCATCACCACCCACAAGAACGTGTCCGAGGCCACCATGCAGAAGGTGGACGCGGAGATCCGCCGAATCATCGACACTCAGTACGCGCTCGCGCGTCGCCTGCTCGAGGAACATCGCGACAAGGTCGAGGCGATGAGCTCCGCTTTGCTGGAGTGGGAGACCATCGACGCCGACCAGGTCAACGACATCATGGCGGGCAGGCCCCCGCGCCCGCCCAGACCCGCGGCGCCTACCTCGACCAAGCCGCCTTCCGAAGACAACACGCCCACCCCTGCGCCTACCGCGCAGCCGGCTCAGGGAACCTGAACGCCCACGGGTAACAGCAGCGGAGCGAGTGGTCCGCGTCGTTGACGCGATTCCGCAATACCGTGAGCCAAGTGCTGCAAGCAGGCCGCTTCAGTCTGCGCCTCCACCTCCCACTGGTGATGGGCATCGTCAACGTCACGCCGGATTCGTTTTCCGACGGTGGTGAATACTCCGGTGTGGAGGAAGCCGTGGAGCATGCCAGGCGTCTAGTTGAGCAGGGGGCGGACATCCTGGATGTGGGTGGAGAGTCCACCCGGCCCGGGGCCACGGCAGTGAGTGCACAGCAAGAGTTGAACCGGGTGATGCCTGTGGTGGAGGCCCTCGCCAGCGGTGATGTTCCCGTTTCGGTGGACACCAGCAAGCCCGAGGTGATGCGCGCTGTCCTGGCGGCTGGCGCGGCGATGATCAACGACGTGCGAGGTTTGCGCTCCCCTGGCGCGATCGACACGGTGGCGGCATCGCGAGCCGCCGTCTGCGTCATGCACATGCAGGGCGATCCAAGCACCATGCAACTCTCACTCGGCTACGAGGACGTGGTGGTCGAGGTAGGCCGCTTTCTGCGTGAGCGCGTTGCCGCCTGCGAGGCCGCGGGTATTGGCCGTAACCGCATTCTGGGCGACCCGGGGTTCGGGTTCGGCAAGACCGCCGAGCACAACCTTGCCTTGCTGCGTCGCCTGCGGGAACTGAGATCCTTCGCGGGGGTGCCGCTGTTGGCGGGCTTGTCGCGCAAGTCGCTGCTGGGCACCCTTACCGGGCGAGGCGTGGCAGAGCGGGTTCACGCCAGTGTGGGAGCCGCCCTGACAGCCGTCGCCATGGGTGCAGCCGTGGTGAGGGTGCATGACGTGGCCGCAACGCGGGACGCACTGGCGGTATGGAAAGCAGTGCAGGAAGATCATCCCTTGCATGAAAGGCTTCGCTGATGGTACCCAGGCGCTATTTCGGCACCGACGGTGTCCGGGGGAAAGTCGGCGAGGCGCCCATCACGCCAGACTGGGTGTTGCGATTGGGTAATGCGGCGGGGCGGGTGCTTGCCACTGGTGCCCCGGCTGGCACCAATGCGGCCGTGCTCATCGGCAAGGACACCCGCATATCCGGCTATCTTCTCGAGTCGGCGCTCGAAGCTGGTCTGGCAGCCGCGGGCATTGACGTGCTGCTGGCTGGCCCCATGCCCACGCCAGCCATTGCCTACCTCACCCGTGCACTGCGCCTTGCAGCCGGCATCGTCATCAGTGCGTCCCACAATCCTTTTGACGATAACGGGATCAAGTTTTTCGGGCCTGATGGCTACAAGCTGGCCGACGAAGTCGAGTCCGCCATCGAAGCCCAGCTGGATGGGCCGGTGGTGTGCCAGCCGGCTGCGCGCCTGGGTAAGGCCCGCCGGATCAACGATGCGGCAGGACGCTACATTGAGTTTTGCAAAAGTACTTTTCCGGCCGAGCGCGATCTTCGCGGACTTCGGGTGGTCGTGGACTGCGCAAACGGTGCCGCGTATCACGTGGCTGGGCCCGTATTGCACGAACTTGGCGCCGAGGTTCAGGCGATTGCCGCTCAGCCAGATGGAGTGAACATCAATGACCGCTGCGGCGCGACCTACCCGGCGTTGTTGGCCCGGGAGGTGCCGGCCCGTGGTGCTGACCTTGGCATCGCCCTTGACGGCGATGCCGACCGGCTGATCATGGTCGACCGGGACGGCAGGCGCTACGATGGCGATCAGTTGCTGTACGTCATCGCTCGCCATAGGCTTGCCGAAGGTCGGCTCGGCGGTGGTGTGGTGGGGACACTCATGACCAATTTCGGCCTTGAGCGGTCGTTTCAAGACCTGGGTGTGCCGTTCGCTCGCGCCGCCGTGGGTGACCGGCATGTACTTGAGTTGCTGCGCCGACGCGGCTGGTTGCTGGGAGGTGAGAATTCCGGCCACATCGTGTGTCTTGACCGCCACACCACCGGAGACGGCCTGGTTTCTACCCTTCAGGTGTTGCACGCGCTGCGCGCGTCCGGCCAAAGCCTCGCACAGGCTTGTGAGGACCTCCAGTTGCTGCCCCAGGTGATGGTGAACGTCCCCATTTCCCGCGGAGGCTTTGAGTGGAGTGTTCATGGAAACGTGGCCCGGGCGGTGGCCGAGGCCGAGCGTAGCCTCGCTGGTCGTGGACGGGTTCTGTTGCGTGCCTCCGGGACTGAGCCTGTGGTGAGGGTCATGGTGGAGGGGGAAACCGACGCCGAAGTGCGCGCTCTGGCCGACTCGCTTGCCAGCGAGGTAAGGATTGCCGCTGGATAACCGGCGCGCCCGAGTGTCGCGGTTACCGACTTGTGCAGTGAGAGACTGCAATCAACCTGTCACATAGCGTCACTACACTCCGGCAGCTTGATTAAGTGTCGCCTTTCCTCGAGGAGGATTTTCATGGTCCGTATTTTCTGTCTGTCGCGGGCAGCTTCGTCCGCTCTCGCCGTCGCCGGTATGGCGACCGTTTGCAATCTGGCTCATGCCCAGGAAACAATCAAGATCGATGGATCGTCAACGGTTTTTCCCATCACCGAGGCCGTGGCCGAGGACTTTCAGCAATCCAAGAAGGGCAAAATCAGGGTGACCGTGGGAATCTCCGGCACTGGTGGCGGCTTCAAGAAGTTTTGCCGCGGCGAAACCGACGTGTCGAACGCCTCGCGCCCCATCCTCGCCCGCGAGATGGAAGAGTGCAAACGCGCCGGGATCCAGTATGTGGAACTGCCCGTGGCCTACGATGCGCTCACGGTTGTCATGAACCCCAAGAACGACTGGGTCAAGGCTTTAACGGTCGCGGAGCTTAAGAAGATGTGGGAGCCGGCTGCCCAGGGCAAGGTCACGAAGTGGAAGCAGGTGAATTCCGCCTGGCCGGACTCTTCCCTGAAGTTGTTCGGGCCCGGGGCTGATTCGGGGACCTTCGACTACTTCACCGAAGCCGTCAACGGCCGCGCGAAATCCAGCCGTGGCGATTTCACCGCCTCGGAAGATGACAACGTTCTGGTGCAGGGTATCGCGCGGGACGTGAACGGCTTGGGATACTTCGGTTATGCCTACTACTATGAAAACCGCGACAAGCTGAAGGCTGTGCCCATCGTCAACCCGAACACCGGCAAGGCGGTTCTGCCCGGCGCGGATACGGTGATGGATGGCAGCTACCAGCCTCTTGCCCGCCCCATCTTCATCTACATCAATTCGAAGTCCCTCGACCGGCCGGAGATCAGGGAATTCGTTGAGTTCTACATGAAGAACGCCGAGGCACTGGTGTCCGAGGTCAAGTACGTGCCTTTGCCCGCCAAGGCATATTCCTACAACCTGGAGCAGGCGTCCAAGAAGGTGGTGGGCTCCAAGTTCGGCGGCGAGAACAAGGTGGGTCTCACCATCGAGCAACTGATGAAGCTGGAATCCAAGCTGTAAGCGAGGCTGCGGGTGGCGCGGGGGTTGGTCGACAATCCCCGTGTCGTCTGCCGGGCGTGGCTATGCCGCGCACGATGGTTCGCCTAGAATCGCGCGCCTCCGATCCACCATGAGCCAACCCAGGGACAGCGTAGTGGCCGACACCCATGTCAGCGATCGGCTCGTGAAGCGTCATTCACGCAATGTGAAAGAGCGCATCATCGAGAGCGCTCTGTTTCTTTGTGCTTTGTTTTCGGTGTTCGTCACTATCGGGATCGTTTGGGTACTCGTCACCGAATCGATCCATTTCTTCGAACACGTCTCGCTGTGGGATTTCCTCACCGACACCCAGTGGACGCCGCTTTTTGACGATGCCCACTACGGCATCATGGTGCTGCTGTCGGGCACGCTGGTGAGTTCCCTGGTGGCCTTGGCCGTGGCCATTCCGCTTGGCACCATCATCGCCATTTATCTGTCCGAGTTCGCCCCGTTTTCCGTTCGCGAGGTGGCCAAGCCTTTCCTTGAACTGCTCGGCGGTGTACCCACGGTGGTGTACGGCTACTTCGCGCTGCTCTACATCACCCCGGCCTTGCAGTTCTTCATGCCTGAATTGCCCGGCTTCAACCTCCTGTCCGCAGGGCTGGTAATGGGCGTGATGATCATTCCCTACGTCAGCTCCGTGAGTGAAGACGCCATGCGCTCGGTGCCCATGAGCATGCGGGAGGGGTCCTACGCAATGGGCGCCACGCGTTTCCAGACAGCTATTCGCGTGGTCACCCCGGCGGCGCTGTCGGGTATCGCGGCGGCTTACATCCTAGGCATCTCCCGCGCCGTGGGTGAAACCATGATCCTTGCGGTGGCTGCTGGCATGCAGCCCAACCTAACCTGGAATCCGCTCGAACCTGCCGCCACCATCACGGCGTTCATAGTGCAGGTGGCGCTTGGTGATCTGCCCCACGGCTCGATTGGTTACCAGACCATTTTCGCGGCCGGCCTTACGTTGATGATCATCACCTTGATGTTCAACATTCTTGGGCATGTGCTCAAGCGCCGTTTCCGGCAGGCGTACTGACATGCTCAAGCAAGACCTTCAGGAAATCCGCGACCTCATCCAGCGCCACAAGCGCTGGGATTTGTTCTTCGCCACGGTCGGTGTGCTGGCGTTGATGGTAGGCGTGCTTACCTTCATGGTGCTCTTCGTGGGCATGGTGATGGACGGCCTGCCGCGGATCCGGCTGGAGTTTTTCACGAATTTTCCCTCCCGGCGCGCGGAACACGCCGGCATCCTGTCTGCGTGGGTCGGCACCACCCTGGTCATGCTGGTGACGGCCGTGGCGGCCATCCCCGTGGGCGTGGCGGCGGCGGTGTACCTGGAAGAGTACGCGCCACGGAACTGGATTACGGATGTGATCGAAATCAACATCACGAACCTCGCGGGCGTTCCATCCATCGTGTACGGCCTGCTGGCCCTCGGGCTGTTCGTGTACACCTTTGGATTTGGGCAGAGCATTCTGTCGGCCGGATTGACGCTCGCCCTGCTCATCCTGCCCGTGGTGGTGGTGGCCACGCGCGAATCGATCCGCGCCATTCCCGGGGCGATCCGCGAGGGCGCATACGCCCTGGGCGCCACCAAGTGGCAGACCACCGCTGACCATATCCTCCCGTATTCGGCGCCGGGCATCATGACCGGGATCATCATCGGCATGGCCCGTGCCATCGGCGAGACTGCGCCGGTGATCACCATTGGGGCGTTAACCTTCATTGCGTTCTTGCCGCCCGCTCCTGTCAAGGCCGAGGCGCCATTTCTGAGCTTCGAGTGGCTGTTCTCGGGTTTCACCGTCATGCCCATCCAGATGTTCAACTGGACGTCACGGCCGGAGGCGGCGTTTCACAACAACGCCGCCGCTGCCGGGCTCGTGCTGGTGGTGATGACACTTTCCATGAACGCGCTGGCGATATGGATTCGGTACCGCCTGCGCAAAAACATCAAGTGGTGATCCGCCTCCCATGTCAAAAGTTACCGAAGGCAGTGCCACTCAGGCCGACCTGAAACCCAAGGCCGAGGCAAAAAACCTGAATTTCCACTACGGCGAGTTTCATGCCCTGAAGGGCATCAACATGCCCATCTACGAGCGAAAAGTCACCGCGCTCATTGGCCCTTCAGGCTGCGGCAAATCCACCTACCTGCGGTGTTTCAACCGCATGCACGATCTCTACCCTGGAAATCGCTATGCGGGCGAGATCAATCTGTTTCCGGACAATACCAATCTGCTCGCCCCGCAGGTGGACCCCATCGAAGTGCGCATGCGCATCAGCATGGTGTTCCAGAAGCCCAATCCGTTTCCCAAGTCGATTTTCGAAAACGTAGCCTACGGCTTGCGGGTACGTGGCGTTCGGTCTTTAAAGGTTCTGGATGAGAAGGTGGAGCAGGCGCTGCGTGGTGCCGCGCTGTGGGACGAAGTAAAAGACCGGCTCAAGGATCTCGCCTTCAACCTGTCGGGTGGCCAGCAGCAGCGGCTTTGCATCGCCCGCGCTCTGGCGACCGAACCCGAGATCCTGCTGTTCGATGAACCCACGTCGGCTCTGGACCCCATTGCCACTGCCAGCATCGAAGAACTGATCGCCGACCTCAAGGACAAGGTCACCATCCTCATCGTGACCCACAACATGCAGCAGGCGGCACGGGTGTCGGATTTCACCGCATACATGTACTTGGGCGAGATGATCGAGTTCGACGCCACCGACACCATTTTTCTCAAGCCCAAGAACAAGGCCACCGAGGACTACATCACGGGCCGATTCGGCTGAGCTACGCGCGGCCCTGACCCCCGGCGCCCTGAAGGCTCCGGTCGGCCAAACGTTAGCGGGCGCTCACAAGCGCTCAATTGAAAGTCGCGGCGGCGAGCGCTCAGGGTTTGTAGTCTCCCGCGCACACCCGGTTGCTGTATTGCGCAGCGCAGCGCCGTTGACCCCTCTCGACCGCAACGGGTACACTTCAAAGGCTTTTCGGCAAGGAATTTCTCCATGCGACGCAAGCTGGTGGCTGGCAATTGGAAAATGCACGGCAGCCGCCGGTCCAACGAAGGCTTGTTGCGTGCGGTGCGGGAGGGTGTGCGGTCGCAGCACGCGGAGTGTGCGGTGCTGGTGCCAGCGCCATTTCTTGCCCAGGCTGAATCATTGTTGTCGGGGTCCGTTGTAGCCTGGGGTGCACAGAACCTGAGCGAGCACGATGCTGGCGCCTTCACCGGCGAGGTATCGGCAGCCATGTTGGCGGAGTTCGGTGCGCGTTATGTGATCGTCGGGCATTCCGAACGCCGGGCGCTGTTTGCCGAATCCAGCGAGACGGTGGCTCTCAAGGCGCAGGCAGCCTGGCGCGGCGGTCTGATTCCGGTGGTGTGCGTCGGCGAGCAACTGGAAGAGCGTGAGTCCGGTGTCACCGAACGCGTTGTCGAAGCTCAACTGGAGCCTGTCTTGGCTGCAGCCGGGCTGGGAGAGCAGGAGTTGGTGCTGGCCTATGAGCCGGTTTGGGCCATTGGAACCGGGCGCACTGCAACGCCCGAGCAAGCCCAGGAGGTTCACGCGTTCATCCGTGCCCTGATGGCGCGTCGGCTGGGAAGTAGAGCCGCTGAGTGGAGAATCCTCTACGGTGGCAGTGTCAAGGCTGGAAACGCGCGAGCGCTGTTTTCCATGCCGGACGTGGACGGAGGACTGGTGGGCGGGGCATCGCTCCAGGCCGGAGAATTCTTGGACATCGTGCGCGCCGCATCGGTGGCCGCTTGAGAGAGACATGCAGACCCTTTTGCTGATTTTTCACGTTCTGGTGGCCGCGGTCATCATCTTTCTGGTCCTGTTGCAGCATGGCAAGGGAGCGGACATGGGTGCCGCCTTCGGCAGTGGATCGGCCGGAAGCCTGTTTGGCGCCAGCGGGTCCGCCAACTTCCTCAGCCGTACCACCGCAATTCTGACCGCCGTCTTTTTCGTCACCAGCCTGACGCTGACTTATCTGTCCGCCCATCGAACCGAGCAGCGAAGCGCCGTTCTGGGGCAGCCCGTCAAGCAGGAAGCGGTTCCGCCCGCCCCCGCGGACGGCTCCAAAGCTGGAGAGGTGCCAAAGTAGATTCGGGTGCAACACGGTGGCGTGCAGTTCCCGGCGCGTCTCCGGCAGGGCCGATGTGGTGAAATTGGTAGACACGCTGTCTTGAGGGGGCAGTGGCGAAAGCCGTGGGAGTTCGAGTCTCCCCATCGGCACCAGGGAAACGCTAGGGCGGCATCGTGGTGCGGCGACCGCGGAGAAGAGTGTGTATCAAGAACTCACGCCAGGTTGCCGATGTAGCCCGGACAGGAAAGTTGCGGCACATTCGCGATGCTCGAAAATTACTTCCCGATCCTGCTGTTCATCCTGATCGGCCTACTGGTGGGCGCGGTGCCCATCGCCTTGGGGGGCGGCATCACCCGCTTGCTAGGGCATCACCGGCCAGACGCCGAAAAGCTCTCTCCCTACGAGTGCGGGTTCGAGGCTTTCGAAGATGCGCGCATGAAGTTCGACGTGCGCTACTACCTCGTGGCCATCCTGTTCATTCTCTTCGACCTCGAGATCGCGTTCCTCTTCCCCTGGGCCGTGGTGTTGCGCGACATCGGTGATTTCGGTTTCATGGCCATGGTGGTATTCCTGGCGATTCTCGTGGTTGGCTTCGTGTACGAATGGAAGAAGGGGGCGCTCGACTGGGAGTGATCGAAACGCCAGGCCCGGTTTTCCGGTCCAACCGCGTGTCCGATCCGCGCTCCGCAAGGGTATAGATCATGGGTATCGAAGGCGAACTGCAAAAGGGCTTCGTCACCGCGAGGCTGGACGATCTCATCAACTGGACGCGCACCGGCTCGCTTTGGCCCATGACCTTCGGGTTGGCCTGCTGTGCCGTGGAGATGATGCATGCGGGAGCGTCCCGCTACGACCTCGATCGTTTTGGCATCGTCTTTAGGCCCAGCCCGCGCCAGTCGGACGTGATGCTGGTGGCGGGCACCCTCTGCAACAAGATGGCCCCCGCGCTGCGCAAGGTCTACGACCAGATGGCCGAGCCGCGTTGGGTGATTTCCATGGGTTCCTGCGCCAACGGTGGGGGTTACTACCACTACTCCTACTCGGTGGTGCGTGGCTGTGACCGCATCGTGCCGGTGGATGTGTACGTTCCTGGCTGCCCGCCCACCGCCGAGGCGCTGCTCTACGGGATCATCCAGTTGCAAAACAAGATTCGCCGTAACAACACCATCGCGCGCTGAAGCGGCATTGACCCAGATGTCCGAACCCGTTCTCCCCGCCGCGGCGCGCCTTCTCGGCGATGCCGTGCTGCGAAGCGAGGCCGTCCGCGGCGAACTGACCCTCATCATCCGTCCCGAGGCATGGCTTGCGTCGGCAGCCCTGCTGCGCGATCACGCCGAACTGCGGTTCGAGCAGCTCATCGACTTGTGCGGGGTGGATTACGGCAATCACGCTGGCGCCCACGAGGGTCCGCGCTTCGCGGTGGTTGCGCACCTGTTGTCCGTGAGCCGCAACGAACGGCTGCGGGTGCGCGTGTTCGCGGAAGATCCCGAGTATCC
>JBIIUM010000122.1:0-9692 GCA_044339985.1 Burkholderiales bacterium
ACCGCGCCCAGGCCGGCGAAGAAGGACAGCAGCACGCCGGCAAGCAGCAGCAGCGCGAGGCCGGGGTGGCGGCGCAGATCTTCGGACAGCGACGCCGGGGGCGGGGGGCTCATGGGCGTTTCGATGGCAGCAGGAACAGCGGCGCTGCCGCCGCGCCCTGGATGACGCCGCAAAGGCCGTAGAGCAACCCGGTGCCCGCCGCCAGGTCCGCTGGCACGCCCGCCGTGCCCAGCACCGCCACGGCGGCCAGTTCGCGGGTGCCGAAGCCGGCGATGCCCAGGGGCAGCGCGGCCATCACGAAAATGGGTGCCGCGGCCGCGAACATCACCAGCGGCGTGACGGACAACCCCAGGGACCAGCCGCAGGCCGCCAGGGCGCCCGCCGAGAGCAGTTGCACCAGCAGCGACAGGCCGAGGGTGGCGGCGAGGCGGCGGCGCAGCCCGGTGGCGGGATCGCGCACCCGGTCAGCCAGGTCGGCGAGCCTTGCCGCCGCCGCCAGGGGCAGACGGCGCAGCCAGGCGGTGGGCCAGGGCAGGAAGGGCGCCACCACGATGAGGCCCAGCGCCGTGCCGTAGCTTGCCAGCACCGTCTGGCCGCCCTCGGCGCCGGACAGGGTGACGCCGGCGGCGGCCGCTGCGCCCGCGGCGAGGAAGGACAGCACGCACAGGGTCCACAGCCCCGACAGGCGGTCGAAGGCCACCGAAGCGGCCGATTCCAGCAGCGGGTTGCCCAGCCGCGCGAGCTCCGCGCTGCGCAGCAGGTCGCCCGAGACGGTGGCGCCAGGCAGCAGCGTATTGCTGGTCATGCCGCGAAAGTACAGGGGTACCAGCCATGGGGTGGGCGCGGCCAGCCCGAGGGCGCGGGCAATGGCCGCCCAGCGCGCGGCGCTCGTCACGTTGGAGGCCACCGCCAGCGCCAGGGCGGCCGCGAACACCGCCGGCTCCACGCGGCGCAGCGCGCCGGTGATGCGCTCCGGGCCCACGAACCACACCACCGCCGCCAGCAGGGCGAAGCCGCCCGCCAGGCGCAGCAGCAGCTTTGTCACTCAGCCGGGGCGGCGCGGGGCGGGCCGCGGCGCGCTGCGGGTCATGTACTGGGGCCTGCCCTGCGGCTCGTGCCAGATGCGCGTGAGCAGCTCGCCCAGCACGCCGGTGGCCACCAGCTGCACGCCGATCAGCACCAGCAGGGCGCCCAGCAGCAGCAGGGGCCGGCCGCCGATGTCGTGGCCCAGCGCCAGCTTTTCCACGGTGAGTCCGGCCAGGATCAGCCCGCCCAGCGAGCCCAGCGCCAGGCCGAGCCCGCCGAAGGCATGGATGGGGCGGTGCAGGAAGCGCAGCATGAACTTGATCCACAGCAGGTCGAGCAGCACGCGGAAGGTGCGGTCGATGCCGTACTTGGACACGCCGCGGGTGCGCGCGTGATGCGTGACGGGTATCTCCACGATGCGCGCGCCCACCTCGGCGGCCAGGGCGGGAATGAAGCGGTGCAGCTCGCCGTAGAGGCGCAGGTCGCGGATGACGCGGGCGCGGTACACCTTGAGCGCGCAGCCGTAGTCGTGCAGCTTCACGCCGGTGACGCGCGAGATCAGCCCATTGGCCAGCCGCGAGGGCAGCTTGCGCGACAGCGCCGCGTCCTGGCGCTCGCGCCGCCAGCCGGAGATGGCGTCCACATCAGGATTGGCGTCCAGGTGGTCGAGCAGCCGCGGGACGTCGGCCGGGTCGTTCTGCAGGTCGCCATCGAGGGTGACCACGAACTCGCCCGCGGCGGCGTCGAAGCCCGCCTGCAGGGCGGTGGACTGGCCGTAGTTTCGCATCAGATAAACCGGCTTGAGCCACGGCCGCCCGGCAGCGAGCGCTTGCAGGATGGAAGCCGAGCCGTCGCGCGAGCCGTCGTCTACGCAAATCAGCTCGAAGTTGCGGCCAGAGGGCGCAAGCGCGTCGTGCACGCGCCCCACCAGGTCGGGCAGGTTGTCGGCCTCGTTGTAGACCGGAATCACCACCGACACGAGGGCAGTGGAGGCGGCGGGATGCAGCGGATCATTCATGGCCGTGGGATGCGCCTGCGGTGGTGAGCGGTTCTGGTTTGGCAGCGGAAACGGGGGTTGCGGCAATGGCCATGGCGCCAATGCTACAGGCCTTGCGCCGCAGCGGCGGACATCAGGTGGGGCTGGCGCCCAGACGGCGCACGGGCTCGTGGCGGAAGCAGTCGGTGGTGTGGTCGTTCACCATGCCCACCGCCTGCATGAAGGCATACACGATGGTGGGGCCCACGAAGCGGAATCCCGCCCGGGCGAGCGCCTTGGAAAGCCCTTGGGACAGCGGCGTGCTGGCAGGCACGTGCTGATGATGGGCCCAGGTGTTCTGCAGCGGCCGCCCGTCGGTGAAGCGCCACAGCCACGCGTCGAAGCTGCCGTGGGCCTCTTGCAGAGCCAGAAACGCCCGGGCGTTGATCACCGCAGCGGCCACCTTGAGGCGATTGCGAATGATGCCCGGGTCGCGCAACAGGCGCGCGCAGTGCGTGTCGGTGAAGCGCGCCACCTCAGCCGGATCGAAGCCCGCGAATGCGGTGCGGTAGCCCTCGCGTCGCGCCAGCACCTGGCTCCAGGAAAGCCCGGCCTGGGCGCCTTCGAGGATCAGGTACTCGAACAGCGTCCGGTCTTCGTGAACGGGCACGCCCCATTCGGTGTCGTGGTACTGGCGGTCCAGGGGGCCGGCCTGCTGCGCCCAGGCGCAGCGCCGCGGCTCGGCGGTGTTCACCGGCGCGGTGTTTTGGGCCGCGGTGGCGCAGGCTCCGCCACCCGCACGCAGCCCTGCGAGGGCGGCAGCCCCTCGATTTCGAGCGTGGCAGCGACACCACTGCCGTACAGCGCATTGCGACCATCGCTGTAGTGCGCTGGCTGCTTGTAGCCGCTGGCGGTGCCCGGCAGAAGCAACTTCCGGCCCGCAATGCGCAACAGCGCGCTGTCGGGATTGCGCTGGAACACGGCGGTGAAGCGGCGCCCGTCCTCGCAGACGAAGGGCACCTCCACCTCGCGCGGCACGGCCAGGGTGGTGCACCCGGCGATCACCAGGGCCCAGGGCAGCGCGAGCAGCGGGCGGGGCGCCATCCGGAAGCCGGTTCTCAGGCGCCGTCCAGGGCGTGGCTGCGCAGATCTTCGATGGACACGAATCGGAGCGCCCGCTCGTGGGTGGCAGCCAGCACCACCGGCGGCGCCACCCCCGCTTCGAGGGCCTCGCGCCAGCGCAGCGCGCAGAGGCACCAGCGGTCGCCCGGCTTGAGGCCGCGAAACCGGTATTGCGGCGCCGGCGTCACCAGATCGTTGCCCCGCGACAGGGAAAAGGCCAGGAATTCCGGCGTGACCCTGGCGCAGATCACGTGGCTGCCCGCATCACTTGCGTCGGTGACGCAACTGCCGGTGCGAAAGTAGCCGGTGAGCGGGTCGAAGCAGCAGGCTGCGAGAGGTTCGCCGAGGACGTTGCGGGCGGTGGACATGGCGCGGGAGAGAAGAACGACGGCGATGATAGCCCTGGCGCGGTTCAGCGCGGCCGCGGGCCCGCCCGCCAGCACATCCAGGCGAGCAGCAGCGCGCCAGGCGCCGACACGGCGGCCACCGCCAGGGCCACGCGGTCGTCATGGCGCAGCCAGTGCCACAGCCCGAAGACCGTGGCCGCCGCCACCAGCGCGGCCGCTGCGCCGTAGAGCGTCTGGCGCAGGGCGATGCGAAACGCCGCGGCGCGCTGCTGCATGCGCGCTTCCAGCTGGCGGGCGTCGGGACGCGGCAGGAACGCCAGCAGCACCAGGGCGGCGAGGGCCAGCAGCAGCAACGTGCGAAGGATCACGGTGCGCCGTTCCAGAGGTGCCAGGGCAGCGTACGCCCCGGCCAGGCGATGCGCTGCAATGGAAAGGCCGCCAGCAGGGCGCGAAAGGCCGCCTCCACGGGCGCTTCGAGGCGCTGGCGCATATCGCTCGTCACCCAGAAGAAGGCATCGGCCTCCCAGGCCGGCAACCGTGCCGGATACAGGTAGGCGCAGCCCAGCAGGCGCGACTCGTGGCGGGCCGCCACGGTCCATGCGAAGGAGGTGCCCAGCTCGAATTCCTTCTGGTGCCAGGCCAGGTCCACCAGGTCCGCCTCGAGGGACAGATCCGCGGGCGGCCAGCGCCAGCCCTCGCCGAACAGCGCCCAGAGCGCCTCGCGGCTGCCCATGACGGCAGCGAAGTCTTGCACCGCATCGCGCACGGTGAGCGGGCGCATCAGGAAGCCATCGCCTTCCACCAGGCGCGGCGGCTGGAACGGTGGCGCGAACCACGGCCGCTTCATGGCGCCACCGCCGCGCCACAGCGCGCGTGGACGATGCGCGCCGACGAGGCGGCGCCTGGGAGCAGCGGCGGGCGGGTGGAGCGCATGGGCGGACGACGATGGGAGAGAGCGCGCATTGTAGCCGTGGCCTCCTGCATACAATGGCGTTTCCCTGCCCCGGAGAAGAAACGTGGACGAACATCTGCAGACCGTTGCTCAGATCAAGACGGTGGCCATCGACATGGCCCTGAAATTCGGCCCGCGGCTGGCGGTGGCCATCCTCATCATCGTCGCAGGCGTGCTGGCGGGGCGCTGGGCGGGGGGCATGCTGGCGCGCCTGCTGGAGCCGCTGGAGCTCGAGGTGCCCGTGCGGCAACTGCTGGTGCGCATCATGCGGCTGCTGGTGCTGGGGTTGTTCGGCGTCATGGCGCTGCAGAACCTGGGGGTGGAGCTGCTGCCGCTGATCGCCGGCCTGGGCGTGGCCGGCGCGGGTGTGGCACTGGCCATGCAGGGCGTGCTGAGCAATCTGGTGGCGGGGCTCACCATCATCTTCACCCGACCCTTCCGCGTGGGCGAATACATCTCCATCGTGGGTGAGGAGGGCCGCGTGGAGGAGATCGCGCTGTTCAAGACCATCCTCTCCCACACCGACTGCTCCCGGGTGGTGATCCCCAATCGCAAGATCGTGGGCGAGATCCTCCACAACTACGGCAACGTGCGGCAGCTGGACCTGTCGGTGGGCGTGGCCTACGACACCGACGTACAGCGTGCCATCGCCCTGGTGAGCGAGATCCTCAAGGCCAACCCGCGGGTGCTTGGCCACATGGAGCCGGTGATCGGCGTTTCGGTGCTGGCCGACTCCTCGGTGCACATCGCCGTCAAGCCCTGGACCACGGTGGACGATTTCGCCGCCGCCGGGGCGGAGGTGAACCAGGCCATCCTGGAGCGCTTCCGCAGCAATGGCATCGTGATTCCATTCCCGCAGCGCGAAGTGCGCCTTCTTCCCTCCGCCTGAGCGGCCGTTGGCACGGTCTCAGGGCGCGCGGGCGAGCACCAGGGGCTGGTAGAAGCCGGAGTGCTCCGGCATGAGCCAGCGCACGTCGCGTAGCCCCGCGGCCAGCAGCGCGGCGTCCATCTCGGCCCGGCGCAGCGCCCGGAAGCGCGAGGCGTAGTGCGTGGTCCGCGGCGCTTGGGCGTCGCCATGCACGAAGTACTGGTGCACGGCGTAGGAGCGGCGGTCCTCGCTCCAGTCCCACACCTGGAAGGCGATGCGCCGCCCGTCCGGGCCGTCGAACACCCGCGGCAGGGTGCCGCTTGGCAGCGATTGCTCGCCGCCGGGGGCCAGTCCGGGCAGGCCTGGGTCGGTTGCGGCGGCGGCGGAGGGCGCGAAGATGCGGTCGTAGTCGCGGATGCTCAGCACCAGCAGGCCGCCGGGGTGCAGCCGCCCGGCCATGGAGGCGCACGCGGCGCGCAGTTCGTGGTCTTCCTGCAGGTGCGCGATGGCGTTGTCCAGGCAGCACACCACGTCGAAGCGGTCCTGCAACACGTCCTCCAGACGGCGGAAGTCGGCCGTGGCGAACCGCAGATGCACCTGGAAGTGTTGCGCCTCCTCGCGGGCGCGCTGCAGCGCGCCGGGGCTCAGGTCGGTGGCGGTGACCCGGTAGCCCGCGCGCGCCAGGCCGATGGCCTGGGTGCCGATGCCGCAGGCGCAGTCGAGCACGTGACTGGTGCCGGGCGCCTCGGCGCGCAGCAGGCTGGTTAGCAGCGCCGACTGGCGCATCACCTCCGCGCGCCAGTCGGCGAACATGAGGTGGTACTCCGGCGCGAGGCGGTCGTAGAAGTCGAGCACGAAACCGGACATGGCGTGTCCTCAGCGCACCGCCCAGCCGCCGCTCACGGGGAACACCTGTCCCGCGAAACAGTCGGCCGGCCCCGACAGCAGGTAGGCGGCGAAGGCGGCATCCTCCTCGGCAGAGACCAGGCGCCCCAGTGGCACTTCCCGCCGAAGGCGCTCCTGGAAACGGGGATCGGCCTGCACCGCGGCCGGGAAGTAGGTGGGGTTGTCCACGAAGTTCTGGGCGATGCCGTTGACGCGGATGCCCAGCGGCGCCAGTTCCACGCCCACGGCCTGCACCCAGGCCAGCTGGGCGCCACGCGCCGCGCTATAGGAGGACGCGCGCTTCATGCCGCGCAGCGCGGAGGCGCTGCCCATCACCAGGAAGCGTCCCGCGCCCCGCTCGCGCATCTGCGGCAGCACCGCCCGCAGCAGGCGTGGCAGGGGGTCCACCATGCTGGCGAAGCAGCGTCGCCACTCCGCGTCTTCCACCGCTTCTGCCGGCGTGGCCGGCGCGGGAATGCCCAGGTTGGCCACCACGGCATGCAGCGTGCCGGCGCCCTGCACGGCGGCCTCGGCCGCGCCCGGGGCATCGAGGGTCTCCAGGGAGGCCACCACCTCGGCGCCCTGGACGGCAAGCATGCGGGCCAGGGCGGGGCCCATGAAATCGCACGCCTGGGTGAGCAGGATGCGGTGGCCGGCAAGGGGCAGCGAGGGGGTGCTCATGAAGGCGCTCCGGCGCATCGGCAGACTGGAGAGGCCGACAGCATACCTGCGGCGCGCCGGGCCGGGGCGTGAGCTCCCGCAGGGGGCTGGCCGAGGAACGCCTGCGCCTTTGGTATTGCCCGCGCCCGGGCCCTGCGCCATGCTTCGCGGGTGAGTCGATCCCCATCTGGCACCCCGCGGCCTGCCCGCCCTGGCGCCGCCCGCCGCTGACCCTGCACCCCGTGAACGATCTCGCGCGCGTCTTCGCCGCCGACGGCCCGCTGGCGCGCGCCGTGCCCGGCTACCGGCCGCGCGCCCAGCAGCTCGAGATGGCGCTGGCCATCGAGGCGGCCATCGCCAGCCACGGCGTGCTGGTGGCCGAAGCCGGGACGGGCACCGGCAAGACCTTCGCGTACCTGGTGCCGGCGCTGCTGTCGGGTGGCAAGGTGATCGTATCCACGGGCACCAAGACCCTCCAGGACCAGTTGTTCGGGCGCGACCTGCCCATGGTGCGCGCTGCGCTGGACGTGCACGCGAGCCTGGCGCTGCTGAAGGGACGCGCCAACTACGTCTGCCACTACCACCTGGAGCGCGCCAAGACCGATGGGCGCTTCGACAGCCGCGCCGACGTCGGTTATCTGGGCGAGATCGTGAGCTACGCCCGGGTGAGCGACACGGGCGATCGCAGCGGCCTTGGCACGGTGCCCGAGGACGCGGGCATCTGGTCGCGGGTGACTTCCACGCGCGACAACTGCCTGGGCTCCGAGTGCCCGTACTTCGACGAGTGCTTCGTCATGAAGGCGCGCAAGGCGGCGCTGGAGGCCGACGTGGTGGTGGTGAACCACCATCTGTTCTTCGCCGACGTGGTGCTGCGCGACGAGGGCGTGGCCGAGCTGCTGCCGTCATGCAACACGGTGATTCTGGACGAGGCGCACCAACTGCCCGAAACCGCCAGCCTGTTCTTTGGCGAAACGGTCTCCTCGGTGCAGCTGATCGAGCTGGCGCGGGACACGCGGCTCGAAGCGGTGGCCGCGGCGCAGGATTTCGCTGCGCTGCCGGAGGCGGCCCTGGCGCTGGAGAAGGCGGTGCGCGACCTGCGTCTGTCGTGGCAGGCCGAGCAGGGCCGGCTGCCGGCATCAGCGGCCCTGGGCCGCGAGGCTTTCGTGGCGGCGCTGGAGACCCTGTGGGCCAAGCTCGAACACCTGTCCTCGCTGCTGGAATTCCAGGCCGATCGCAGCGAGGGGCTGCAGCGTGCCTGGCTGCGCGCCTGCGACCAGCTGCAACGCCTGAAACGCTGGCGCACCGGCGACGATGCCCAGCACGTGCGCTGGATGGAGGTGTTTCCCGCCGGTCTGCAACTGCACGCCACGCCGCTGTCGGTGGGGGAGGTGTTCGCGCGCCAGCTCGCGGCCCAGCCGCGCGCCTGGATCTTCACCTCCGCCACCCTGTCGGTGAAGGGCGATTTCACCCACTACACCGCGCAGCTCGGCCTGGATGAAGCTGCCACCTGCGCCTGGGACAGTCCCTTCGACTACCCCCATCAGGCGCTGCTGTACTGTCCCGAGGAGATGCCCGAGCCGAACTCGGCCGGCTACACCGGGGCCGTGGTGCGCGCCGCCTTGCCGCTCATCATCGCCGCGGGCGGGCGCGCCTTCGTGCTGTGCACCAGCCTGCGGGCCATGCGCGAGGCGCGCGCTCTGCTCGAGGAGGCGCTGCGTGAGCGCGCCCTGGAGCTGCCCGTGCTCATGCAGGGCGATGGCTCGCGCACCGAGCTGCTGGCGCGTTTCCGCCGACTGGGCAACGCGGTGCTGGTGGGGTCTCAGTCCTTCTGGGAGGGGGTGGATGTGCGCGGTCCCACCCTCTCGCTGGTGGTGATCGACCGGCTGCCCTTCGCGCCGCCGGACGACCCGGTGCTCACGGCGCGCATCGAGCGCATCAATGCCGCCGGTGGCAATGCCTTCATGGACTACCAGTTGCCCCAGGCGGTGATCCAGCTCAAGCAGGGCGCCGGGCGGCTGATCCGCGACGAGACCGATCGCGGCGTGCTCATGATCTGCGACCCGCGGCTGGTCACCAAGGCGTATGGCCGGCGTGTCTGGCAGAGCCTGCCGCCCATGCGCCGCAGCCGCCACGAGGCCGAGGCCGTGGCCTTTCTCGAAGCCGAAGCCGCGGCCGTGCCGCGCGCTCAGGCGTAGGCCGGCGGCGGCTGGAAGCCGCCGAAATCGGTCTCCAGGGCGCGCGCCAGCGCCAGCGTGGTGAGGTCGCCGTACTGCGGCCCCACGATCTGCACGCCCGTGGGCAGGCCGTCGGCCGCCAGCCCGGCCGGGATCACCGTGGAGGGCAGGCTGGCCATGCCGGAAAACCCCGCCCAGAACAGTGCCGTGGTGGAGGGCTGCGGGGTGCCGTCCACCATCACCATGCGCTCCCAGCGCTCGCCCGCCTGGTTGTGGGGGAAGGCGGTGGTGGCGGCGGCCGGGCACAGCAGCACGTCCCAGTCGCGGTAGAACGCATCCCAGGCCAGTCGCATGTGATGGCGCGCTTCGTTGAGCTGATGCCACTCGCGATGGTGCAGGGCGTTGGCCTGCAGCATCCAGGCGGCGTAGCCGGTGGCGTCGCGGGGCAGGCGTTTGGCCTTTTCCAGGTTGCGGGCGAAGTCGGCGTCGGACTGGGTGCGAGAGGTGGCGGCGCGCAGCAGCAGCACGTACACGCGATGGGCCTCGTGCAGGTCGATGGCGGGGCGGGCGGTGTGGCTGACCCTGGCGCCCCGACGGCGCAGGAAACCCGCGACGCGCGCGATGCCTTCGCGCACCGCGGCGTCCACCGGCGCTGTGTCGGCCGTGTCCATCACCGCCACGC
>JBIIUM010000132.1:0-8677 GCA_044339985.1 Burkholderiales bacterium
GTGACCACCTTCTTCTGATGCGCGCCGCGGTCGGCGCCGGGGTGCCCGGCGTGCCTGCCTCGTGCCTGCGCGGTGGCGGCAGGCACCCTGCCCGTCCGCCCGCCACGCGCAGCCCCCGGTCGCCGGCGCATCCGCTCGCGGGGCCCCGATGAACGGCCGGGGCGCCGAACTCGACGACTACCGCGATCTGCTGGCCGGCCTGGGCCGCGAGCAGCTGGAACTGGTGCGCGCCGCCTGGCCGGATGCGCGTGCCTGCCTCGGCCCCCGCGGCCGCGAGTCCTATCTGCGCGCCGTGCGCAGCCTCGAATCCATCGGTGTCACCTGGGCCTCCATCGTCACCTTCCTGCGCGAGGCGCCGCGGGTGGCCCGCGAGCTGGGCGCGCAGGCGATGGACGGCCTCATGGAGACGGCCCTCGCGGTGTACGGCTATTCCAACCAGGCCACCATGGAGGCGCTGTTCGCCGCTGCCCCGGTGGCGGCGCGCCGACTGCGCGAGCCGCGCCGCTTCGCCGAGTTCCTGGGAGTCGTCCAGAGCATCGCCGAGAAGGCTCCGCAGGGCGTGAAGCCCTTGCTCGGCCACCTCGATCTGCTGCTGGCCAGCCTCTCGGTAAGCGACCTTCGCACCTGGGCGCTCATGGGCGTGCAGGCCCACGCGCGCGACCCGTTCGCCCAGGAGAGCTGGTTCGACCTGCGCACACCCGAGTCGCGCTTCTTCCTGCGCGCCGAGGGCGGGGTGCAGTTCTCCGACCTGCGCCGGCGCCTGGTGCTGGGCCTTCGCGCCCTCTGGAACGAGGGCACCGAGCTCAGGCCCTTCCACGTCACCCTGCAGCAGAGCCGCGCCTACCTTTCAAACGTGGGCATTCACCTGCCCGACGCCTGGCGCGCGGCCTCGGGCGAGCGCGGCGCCGACCTGTACCGCGCCACGGTGGCGCACGCGGCGGCGCACCTGGCCTTCTCGCCGCGCACGCCCATGAAGCGCGGCGGCCTGCGGCCCATCCAGACGGTGCTGGTGGGTTTGCTCGAGGATGCCCGCGTGGAGTTGCTGGCCTGCCGGCAGATGCCGGGCCTGCGCCGCCTGTGGCTGCAGTTCCACGACGCGCGCGCCGAGGAGGGCGCCGCCACCTTCGCCGGACTGGCCGTGCGCCTGGCGCGTGCGCTGCTCGACCCCGGCTTCCAGGACGACAGCCCCTGGGTGCAGAAGGCGCGCCGCCTGTTCTTTGATCCCGCCAGCGACCTCGCCGACACGGGCATGCCGCGCCGGCTGGGCTCGCTGCTGGGCAACGACATCGGCCAGATGCGCCTGCAGTTCAACGCCAAGACCTGGGTGATCGAGCCGCTGTACCGCGACGACAACGCCTTCCTCTGGGAGCCCGAAGGCGAACCCGAGGACACTGCCCTGGCCGAGGAGGTGATGCTGGCCCAGCCCGATCCCGTGGACGACCCGGACGCCCAGACCGTGGAGGAGCAGCGCGACGACGCCACCGACGCGGGCATGAAGCCGGTGGGCGAGGACGCCCCGGGCGGCGGCGAGGCCGGCGAGGCCGTGGACGCGGTGCGGGTGGTGAAGCATCCGGAATGGGACTACCTCATCGGGCTGTCACGGCCGCAGTGGGCCACGGTGCTGGAGCGGCACGCCCCGGTGGGCGACGCGGCGGTGGTGGAGGACATCCTGCAGCGCAACGCCGACCTGCTGGAGCGGCTCGACCGCCTGATCCGCGGCAGCCTGGTGCGCAGGCCGGTGAAGCTGCGCAAGCAGATGGATGGCGACCGCTTCGACCTGGATGCCCTGGTGAGCGCCGTGACCGACCTTCGCCAAGGGCGCACGCCCGACCCGCGCGTGCACGTGCGCGTGGAGCGCCGCGACCGCGACCTGGCGGTGCTGGTGCTGCTGGACCTGTCCGAATCCACCAACGACCTGGTGAAGGCCTGCAACGCGAGCGTGCTGTCGCTCGCCCGCGAGGCAACCGTGCTGCTGTCCACGGCCATGGAGAAGATCGGCGACAGCTTCGCCGTGCACGGCTTCTGCTCCAACGGCCGCGAGGAAGTGAACTACCTGCGCTTCAAGGACTTCGGTGCCCCCTTCGATGATCTTGCCCGGGCGCGTCTGGCGGGCATGCGCGGCAGCCTCTCCACCCGCATGGGCGCGGCCATCCGCCATGGCGCGCGCTGGCTGGGTGGACGCGCCGCCGAGCGCCGCCTGATCCTGCTCATCACCGACGGCGAGCCCCACGACATCGACGTGCACGACCGCCAGTACCTCATGTTCGATGCCAAGAAGGCCGTGGAGGAAGCGAGCCGTCAGGGCGTGCTCACCTACTGCATGAGCGTCGACCCGAAGGCCGATGCCTACGTGAGCCGCATCTTCGGGAGCCGCAACTTCATGGTGGTGGACCACGTGAACCGGCTGCCGGAAAAACTGCCCGGCCTGTACCTGCGCCTGACCCGATGAGCGGCTCGCCCTGCGACCACGGCCGCGGGTGCGCGTCTCCGACTGCGCTACGATTGATGGCACCGCGGGGGCGCCTGGTCCGCCGCGCCAGGAGACGGCAAGATGATCGGAAGTCCCGTGGCTCTCACCATCCGGCGGCATATCCCGCGGCCCCCGGCGGCGTTGCTCGATGCGTTTCGCCACGCGCCCACCGGCTTCGTGACCGATGCGCGAAACGGCATGGGCAGCCTGCACCATTCCATCAAGCCCCTCGACCCCGGCATGCGCATCTGCGGGCCGGCGGTGACGGCCTACTGCGCCCCCATGGACATCTTGGCGTGCATGGCCGCGTTGGACCACGCGCAGCCGGGCGATGTGATCGTGGTGGCCACGGCGGGCAACGACACCGCCGCCACCGTGGGTGACCTGTGGGCGCTGTGGGCCAAGCGTATGGGAGTGGAGGGTGTGGTGTGCGACGGCCTGGTGCGCGACGTGCCGGGCCTGCTGGCCTCGGGTTTGCCCATGTTCGCCCGCGGCCATTGCCCCAACGCCGGCTTTCCCCACGGACCCGGAGAGGTGAATTGCGGCGTCACCTGCGGTGGCGTGCACGTCAATCCGGGCGATATCGTGGTGGGTGATCGCGACGGCGTGGTGGTGGTGCCCCTGGCCCAGGCCGAAGCGGTGGCGCGGCAACTGGAGGTGGTGCGGCAGAAGGAGGCGCAGGCCGAGGCGCGGGTGAAGGGCGGCGAGAAGCTCGCCTTCTGGAACGAGGCCGACCTGGCGGCGCGCGGCGCGTTGCGCTACCTGGACTGACGGGCGCAATCCCGCACGCGCGGCGCCTGCTTTTCTCCCGTGGCCTTGCTCTCCCTCATCATCGCCTTGCTCGTGGAGCAGGTGCTCGCGCCCAACCCCGCCGGCCGCGTGGGGCGCCTGCTCGACCGCTGGGCCGATGCAGTGGCGCGCGGCTGCAACGCCGGTCAGCGCAGCCATGGCGTGTTCGGCTGGCTGGTGGCGGTGGTGCCGCTGGTGGTGGCCGTGGAAGTGGTGTTCCTGCTGTTGTCGTCGGCGAACGCGCTGCTCGGGCTGGCGTGGAGCGTGGCGGTGCTGCACTTCACCATGGGTCTGCGGCGGTTCAGCCGCGGTTATGGGGAGGTGCTCGAGTCGCTGCGCGCCGGCCAGCTCGACGAGGCGCGCCGCCAGCTGGCCGCCTGGCGCGGTCAGCCTGCCGCCGGGCTCACCTCCGCCGAGGTGGCCAAGGCGGCCATCGAGGGCGGTCTGGCGGCTTCCCATCGCCATGCCTTCGGCGTGATGGCCTGGTTCGTGTTCCTGCCGGCGCTTTTCGGCACGCTGCTGCCAGGCACCCTGGGCACGCTGTTGTCGGGGCCCGGTGGCGCGCTGCTCTACGCCCTGTCGGCGCGCCTGGAGCGGCGCTGGGCCGGCTCTGGCGAGGCCATCATGCAGAACTTCGGCAGCTTCGCCGGCGACGCCTTCCGCGCCTTGGACTGGTTGCCGGTGCGCCTGACGGCGCTGTCCTTCGCCATCGTCGGCGACTTCGAGGATGCAGTGTATTGCTGGCGCACCCAGGCTGCCGCCTGGCCCGATTACGGCGAGGGCATCGTTCTCGCCGCCGGTGCCGGCGCCATCGGCGTTCGGCTGGGCGAGGCGCTGCACTTGGACGGCTCGGTGGCGCTGCGCCCGGAGCTCGGCCTGGGTGAGGAGGCCGATGTGGAGCACATGCAAAGCGCGCGCGGCCTGGTGTGGCGGGCCCTGGTGCTTTGGCTGTTGCTCATCGGCCTGCTCACCCTCGCCAACTGGGCGGGCTGAAGCGGCGCGGCGCGCCTGGCGCGGTCTTCACAGCGATGGGGCGATGCGGCGATACATCTCCAGCCGCCGCGCGCTTACCGCGCCCGACAGCACTGCCCCATCCACGGCGCAACCCGGCTCACCCTGGTGGCGGCAGTTGGCGAAGCGGCAATTGCCCAGGAACGGCCGGAATTCCACGAAGGCATGGTCCACGTCCTGCACCGACAGGTGATGCAGACCGAATTCCTGCATGCCGGGCGAATCGACCACGCTGCTGCGCGCGTCTAGGCGGTACAAGCGGGCATGGGTGGTGGTGTGGCGTCCGGAGTCCAGTGCCACGGAGATCTCCGCCGTGGCGGCCCCGGCGCCTGGCAGCAGGGCGTTGATGATGGTGGACTTGCCCATCCCCGACTGCCCCACCAGCGCGCTGGCATGGCCTTCCAGCCGATGGCGCAACGCTGTCACATCGCGGCGTGCTTCCAGCGCCAGCACGCCGTAGCCGAGCCCGGCGTAGAGCTGCAGCGATTGCAGCGCACGTGCGGCGGCATCCAGGTCGGACTTGTTGAGCACGATGAGCGCGCCGATGCCGGCGTGCTCGGCGGCCACCAGGCAACGGTTGAGCAGTTCCTCGTGATAGCTGGGCGAGGTCGCCAGCACCACCACCACCTGAGTCACATTGGCGGCGATCAGCTTCTGGCGATGGCGGTCGGCACGGTACAACAGCGACGAGCGCGGGTCGGCCGCCTCGATGACCCCCTGACCCGGGGCGGTGGGTGCCACCAGCACCCGGTCGCCGCAAGCGATCTCGCTGCGCTTGCCCCGCGGGAAGCAGGTGATGGTTTCGCCTTCGTAGAGGGTCACGAGGTAGCTGCGGCCGAAGGCCGCCACCACCGTGCCGCGGGCGTTGCCAGCCTTGAGGCGGTCCTGGCGGCCAACCGGCTGGCTCACGGCGCTTCCCTCATGACCGGGCGCCGCAGGAGCGCCGGCGGACGGCATCGGTGCGGCAGTGGCTCACCCCGGGTGCGACATGGCGCGGCACCCTCGCGGGCGCTCAGGCCGCCTCGCCGCTCGCCTGCGCCTTGCGCCGCGCCTGCACCGCCTGCGCCAGCGCATCAAGCAGGCGGATGGTGTCTTCCCAACCAATGCAGCCGTCGGTGATGCTCTGGCCGTAGGTGAGCGCGGCGCCGGGCGCCAAGTCCTGGCGGCCAGCCACGAGGTTGCTCTCCACCATCAGGCCTACGATGCGCGCCTCGCCGCTGGCCACCTGGCCGCCGATGTCGAGGGTGACGGGGATCTGGTTCTGGGGGTTTTTCTGGCTGTTGGCGTGGCTCGCGTCGATCATCACCCGTTGCGCGAGTCCGGCGCGGGCCAGTTCGTCGCAGGCGGCGCGCACGCTGGCGGCATCGAAATTCGGGGCTTTGCTGCCGCCGCGCAGGATGACGTGGCAGTCTTCATTGCCGGTGGTGGCCACGATGGCCGAATGGCCCGCCTTGGTGACGCTGAGGAAGTGATGCGGCTGCTGGGCGGCCTTGATGGCGTCCACAGCGATGCGCACGTTGCCGTCGGTGCCGTTCTTGAAGCCCACCGGGCATGACAGGCCCGAGGCGAGCTCGCGATGTACCTGGCTCTCGGTGGTGCGGGCGCCGATGGCGCCCCAGGCCACCAGATCGGCGCTGTACTGCGGCGTGATCATGTCCAGGAACTCGCAGCCCGCCGGCAGACCCAGCTCGTTGATGTCCAGGAGCAGTTCGCGCGCCACGCGCAGGCCCTTGTTGATGTCGAAGCTGCCGTTCAAGTCGGGGTCGTTGATGAGCCCCTTCCAGCCCACCGTGGTGCGCGGCTTTTCGAAGTAGACCCGCATGATCACTTCCAGCTCGTTGGCATGCTGGCGGCGCGGCTCCAGAAGCCGGCCCGCATACTCCCGCGCGGCGGCCGGGTCGTGGATGGAGCAGGGGCCCACGATCACCAGCAGGCGATCGTCCATGCCGTGCAGGATGCGATGTCCGGCGCGGCGGCCGGCCTCGACGGAGTCTGCGGCACGGTCGCTGCAGGGAAACTCGCGCAGCAGGTGCGAGGGCGGGGCAAGCTCCTTGATGCCGCGGATGCGAAGGTCGTCGGTGCGATGCGTCATGGTGTGGTCTGCGCCGTCCAGGCGCCTTGAGGCGGGAGTGCAGTGAAGGTGCATTTCGGCAACGGATCGACGCCGCCGTGCAGGGAGCTACCGGTCAGCGCTCGCGGCCTGAGGCCAGGCGCGGGTGTCGGCGAGCCCGGCGCGAAGCGAAACCGATAGGAACCATATTGAACATGCGGTCAAGTGGACCACGGGAGATGCACGCCGCGCAAGCCCTTGCCCTGCGCCGGGGCGGCGTGCGGGATCCGATGTTCAGGCCGACCGCCCGCCGCCTTTGCGAAGCAGACCGCCCAAAGTGCTGGTGGCACGCCCTGAGGGCGGTGCGCTGTCCAGCAGCACGATACGGCCGCTGCGCAGCTCGCAAGTCAACTGGAAGAGGGAGTACTCGGCGATCCGCTGGCCCTTGCGGTCGGCGAACTGGTATGTGCCGCGTTGGTTGTCCACGTGGGACAGGCGCGCCTGAACGGGCGCGCTGTCCAACTCCTCGCGCAGTTCGATCCAGTCACCCTCGCGCAGCTTGGCGACGGCCTGGGTATGGCGGTCCGCGGGGGCCGCAGTAACGGGGGCGGCGGGTTCGCCAAAGGACACCTCTTCGAACTCGATCTCGCCATCACCGAAGGGGTTGGGCACCGTGACCGCCGGAGTTGCTGCTGGAACATTCCGTGGGGTGGCGGCAGGGGGTGCTGGTTGGACGATCGCCACCTGAACCCGCGCGGGTTGCGGCTTGCCCATTGGTGGGGCCTCTGCCGTGATGTCGGGTTGCCGGGGCTCGGGCTGCGGCCCGGGCATGTCGGCTGGCGGGGCGTGTGGTGCGGTGGAAGTCCAGCCCGCAGGCTTCTTTGCCATGCGGGAGTGCGAGCCAACAGGCTTCTCGGCCAAGGCGAGTGGCGCGGTGGAGGTCGAATCACCATGCTTCTCGGCCAAGGTGAGTGGCGCGGTGGAGGTCGAGCCACCATGCTTCTCGGCCAAGGTGAGTGGCGCGGTGGAGGTCGAGCCACCATGCTTCTCGGCCAAGGCGAGTGGCGCGGTGGAGGTCGAGCCACCATGCTTCTCGGCCAAGGTGAGTGGCGCGGTGGAGGTCGAATCACCATGCTCCTCGGCCAAGGTGAGTGGCGTGGCATTGCTTCCGGTGACAGGCAGCGCCGCCACCGCGGCGGGTTTGCTGGTGGATGCGCGTGCTGTAGTAGCGGCAGCCGGTGGCTTTGCGGCGATGGCGGGCGCTTCGATTGCTTCCTGCGCTCCGGCGGCGATGGTGCGCGCATGACCCCGCATGAGCGCAGCGATGAAGCGCTCCTTCACCGGCTCGGCCGTGCCGATTGCCGCCATGCCCTTGTGCAGGGACTTGAGCAGCTGGGGCAGCAGTGATCCCAGACGCTGACGTTCCGGGAGCGATTGCTTGGGGGTGAGCGTCCACAGCAGGTTTTCCAGGGTCTCAAGGGCGTTTTGCCAGCCACGGCTGTCCGGACCGCTGGTGGCGTAGGTGAAGATCATGAGCTTCAGCCATTCAGTGGCGAGGAAGTGCAGCACCGGGCGGGGAATCGCGTGGCCAGCCACGCGGGCACGCAATGCATCGCTTGCGCACTGGCGGGCTGTGTCCAGGCGCTCGCGTTCCTGAACGCGCTGGGCATGCCGTCTGGCAGCCAATGTGGCGTTGCGCCACAGACTGTGGAGTTCGGTCATGGCACGGTGGAACACGCCCAGGTCGCCGGCGAATTCCCGCGAGGTGCGTTCCACCAAGGCTTCGAGACGTTGCGAGAGTGCGCCGGAGGCAGGAAGCCGGTCCCCCATGGTGCGGGAGATGTTTCCCAGCAGGTCGAGGGTTCGCCGCGCCGGATGGTCGGGGACTGAAAAAAAGGTTCGGTCCAGCAGCGCCGCCTTGAGGACGGGAACCTGCAGGCGATGGATGAGCATCCTCATGGGCGGGGTGATTCGCGCGTCGGCCACGATTTGCTCGAATAGCAGCGCCACCATGTCCAGGGTCAGTGCGTCCATGGGGTCCAGCCGAGCGGCAAGGGGCGTCTGGCCGAGCTTGCGCAGCGCGTTGACCGGCAGGGCTTCACCCGGGCTGCTCAGAGACGATTCGCCAGGCTCATGGTCCGCCCCCGGGGGCCGCTGCGAATCCTCTTTCCATTGCAGCGCTTCGAGCACCTCCCGATCCGCGGCGAAACGCTCGCCGCGCTCCGCCAGGGCGAGGGCGTGCAGCAACTCGCCCCGGGGCGCGTACGCGGGCTTCCCGGTCATCACCTCGGGTGGCGCAAGTGGCTGGGTAGGGGGCTGGATATCGGCGGCAGCGCCATGGCTGGAGACTGGCGAGG
>JBIIUM010000002.1:0-69792 GCA_044339985.1 Burkholderiales bacterium
GTCGCACTGGCGGCGCTCATGACACGCGGTCCGGTACAAGGGCCGCTTCCTGGAACGGGTTTCTTTGTGTCGCCGTAACGGATGTGTGGCAGCACGCCGTTCTGGCGCAACAGGCCATTGAGGCTCTGGTAGAGGGGCAGAAGGGTTTCGCTCAGCGCATGCTGGAAAGCTGCAATCAGCAGCAGGCGCAATGTCCGGTCGCCCCGCACCAGGGTGAGGGAAGCGCGCAGGGCATCGCAGATGGTTTCGGGCCCGAGCGGGTTGTCCTCGGGACGAGGGTGCGGCACTGAAATCAACCATGCCATGCGCTGGTCGAAGGCGGCGAGTTCCTCATCGGCGCCGTCGCGCAGGCGCCCGGCCATGTCGCCCAGGCGCACGGTCTCCTCTAGATCGCCATCGGCCATGAGCGACAGTTCGGTCCAGGTGGCGCGGGTTTCAGAGAAGGCGCGCGTGCCCGGCCGCGTCCCAAGCACGCACTGCTGGAAAGCCTCCTCGAGACGCTTTTGCACGCGCGCCTCGATGGTGTCGCGCAGGTCGCGCCAGGCATTGGCGAGGCCGAGATCATGGTGACGCCCATCGCCGGGTGCGCATGCCCGGTCGAGGGCGTCCAACTCTGCGGTTACCGTCTGCAAGGCCCGGGCGATGCCCTGGCCGAGCCGTTCGGCTGCTTGACGCCGAACCTCGTTGAGCAGCGTTACCCGGGAGTCCGGGTGCGGCGCTTCGCGCTCGCTGGAGGCGGGTATCCCTGGGTTCATTTGCTGCCGACGGCGCGCGTGTGCGGTTCGTGGCCTGGGCTGTGCCGTTGGATCGAGTACCGATGGTTATGGCTGCGGACAGAGCAAGCTGCCCGCGCCGTTTGGCTTGGCTGACGGGGATTGAATCGGGTTGTTGAGGGATACCAATGACACCGGGTTCAGCCCCTGCGGAGTGGGGCGATGTCGGTCGCGCGGGCAAAGTGCCGGCTCGATCGGACGAGGCCTCGGTGGCGGGGGCTAACTCTGATGAGCGTGTTATCTGCTGATCCGCGGGAAACTTTAGGGTTGGCGGACCCGTCGGGCTGTTCTAACTTATTGCGGCGCAGCGTAATGTCGGTTACAAACGCCGGCAGCGCCTGGACGGGAAACGATGCAGAAGCCCGCGCCGGCTGGCTGTCCATAGGGAGGCACCGGCCCGTGGCGCTTGTGCGCCGCTGGGCATGCTGGTCGCCGGTGCTCACCATTTTCGTCGTCTTCGGGACATATCCCTCATGAAGGCATTGTTTTCCAGCAAGACCGCGCTCGCAGCCGCTTTTTTCGTTTCATTGGTGGTGGTGTTGGCGGCGGGCGCTCCCTGGTTCGCGCCCTATCCGCCGGAGGAAACGTTTTTCGACGGCCTCACCCTCGAGGGGGCGCCGCTTCCTCCCAGTGCGAAGTACTGGTTCGGTACCGACCTGCTGGGGCGGGACCTGTTTTCGCGGGTGATCTGGGGTGCCCAGACCTCGCTGGTGATCGGGGTGGTGGCCAACGGCGTGGCGCTGCTCATCGGCACCCTGGTGGGCGTCACCGCTGGGTATGTGCGCGGCTTTGCGGGCAACGCGCTGATGCGCTTCACCGACCTGATGATGTGCTTTCCGGCGCTGCTGCTGGCCATCGTGCTGGCGGCGGTGTTCACCCCCAGCCTGTGGATCGTGGCTCTGGTGATCGCCATGGTGAACTGGGTCCAGATCGCGCGGGTGATCTACACCCAGACGGTGTCGCTCACCGAACGCGAGTTCATCGAGGCCACGCGCAGCCTGGGCGCATCGCGGGCGCGTATCCTGTTTCGCCACGTGGTACCGCACCTGGTGCCCACCATCGTGGTGTGGGGCACGCTGGGCATCGCCACCACCGTGCTCCTGGAGGCCACCCTGTCCTACCTGGGCATCGGCGTGCAGCCGCCCACGCCCTCCTGGGGCAACATCATCTTCGAGAACCAGAGCTATTTCACCACCGCGCCCTGGCTGGTGTTCTTTCCCGGCGCCACCATCGTGGCCATGGCGGTGGCCTTCAACCTGCTGGGCGATGCGCTGCGAGAGGCGCTTGATCCCACCTTGCGCGCGAGGCAGGCCTGATGGCGCGCTACGTCGCCGGGCGCATAGGGCAGGCCCTGCTGCTGCTGCTGGGCGTGAGCCTGATCACCTTCGTGCTGTTGTACGTCATGCCGGCCGATCCCGCGCGCCAGATCGCCGGGCGCAGTGCCACGGCCGAGACGGTGCAAGTGATCCGCGAGCAGCTCGGTCTCGACCAGCCTTTGCACGTGCAGTACGGCCGGTATCTGTCCGGGCTGGCGCAGCTCGACCTGGGTCGCAGCTACGCGCAGAAAACCGAGGTCAGTGAAATCGTCGCCGCACGCCTGCCCGCCAGTCTGTTGCTCATGGTGGCGGCCATCGCCTGCGAACTGCTCATGGGTATCGCCGTCGGCGTGGTGGCGGCAGTGAAGCGTGGATCGAGGCTGGACAACGCCACCATGGTGGCTTCCTTCGTGGGCGTATCCACGCCGCAATTCGTGGCCGCCATGTTGCTGCTGTACGTGTTCGCGGTGCGGCTCGACTGGTTTCCCGTGGGCGGCTACGGCGAAGCCCGCCACCTGGTTCTGCCGGCACTCACGCTGGGGCTGCTGGGCGCGGGCTGGTATGCGCGCATGGTGCGCTCCTGCCTGATCGACGTGTTCACCCAGGACTACATCCGCACGGCACGGGCCAAGGGTGCACAGGAGTGGCGTGTCCTGCTGGTGCACGCGCTGCGCAATGCCCTTCTTCCGATCGTGGCCATGATCGGAATCGACGTGGGGCTTTTCATGAGTGGGGCAGTGGTGGTGGAATCGGTGTTTGGCTGGCCGGGCATCGGCCAGCTGGCGTGGCAGGCCATTCAGCAGGTGGATATCCCCATCATCATGGGGGTCACCCTGGTGGCGGCAGTGGCAATCATTCTCGGTAATTTGCTGGCCGACGTGGTGGCGCCCTTCGTCGATCCGCGCATCAAGCTTCGCACGGCGCCGTGACATCACAACAATCCTGACTCCAAGGAGCCTCCCCATGAAACGTCGCATCCTCATCGCCGCGCTCGCCGCTGCCTTCTCGCTGCCGACGGCTTTCTCCGCCAGCGCGGAAGAGGGCAAGCCAGGCGGCAGCATCGTCGTCACCTACAAGGACGACATCGTCACCCTCGATCCGGCCATCGGTTACGACTGGGTGAACTGGTCCATGATCAAGAGCATCTTCTCGCGATTGCTGGACTACAAGCCCGGCACCACCGAGCTGGTGCCCAGCCTGGCGGAGAGCTACGAGATCTCCAAGGACGGCCTCACCTACACCTTCAAGCTGCGCAAGGGGGTGAAGTTCCACAACGGCCGCGAGGTGGTGGCGCAGGACGTGAAGTATTCCTTCGAGCGCACCAACAACCCCAAGACCGAGAGCCCCGGCGCCGGCTTCTACGACCAGATCGCCGGCATGGATGCCTTCAAGAAGGGCAAGGCCAAGGAGGTGAAGGGCATCAAGGTGGTTGATCCCGCCACCATCCAGTTCACCCTGGCACGCCCTGACGCCACCTTCCTGCACGTGGTGGCGCTCAATTTTTCCTCGGTGGTGCCCAAGGAGGCGGTGGACAAGGCAGGCAAGGACTTCGGCAAGAAGCCGGTGGGTTCGGGCGCCTACACCGTGGCCGAATGGAAGCTCGGCCAGCAGCTGGTGTTCAGGAAGAACCCCGATTACTTCGTGCCCGGCGTGCCCAAGCTCGACCAGATCACCTTCCAGGTGGGCCTGGAGCCCATGACGGCCATCCTCAAGCTTGAAAAGGGCGAGGCGGACGTGGCGGGCGACGGCATCCCGCCGGCCAAGTTCCTCGAGATCCGCAACAACCCCAAGTACGCTGGCATGATCGTGGAAGGCGGGCAGCTGCACACCGGCTACGTGACGCTCAACGTGCAGATGAAGCCCTTCGACGACGTACGCGTTCGCCAGGCGGTGAACATGGCCGTCAACAAGGAGCGCATCGTCAAGATCATCAACAACCGCGCCGTGCCGGCCACTCAGCCGCTGCCGCCGTCCATGCCCGGCTACGACAAGGAGTTCAAGGGCTACGCCTACGACCCGGCCAAGGCGAAGGCGCTGCTCAAGGAGGCGGGGCTGGAGAAGGGTTTCAAGACCACGCTGTACGTGTTCAACGTGGATCCCAACCCGCGAATCGCCCAGGCCATCCAGCAGGACCTGAAGGAGATCGGCGTGGAGGTGGCGCTCAAGAACCTGGCCCAGGCCAACGTCATCGCGGCCGGCGGCAAGCCCAAGACCGCGCCCATGATCTGGTCGGGTGGCATGGCGTGGATCGCGGACTTCCCCGATCCCTCCAATTTCTACGGGCCCATCCTGGGCTGCGCGGGCGCCACGGCGGGTGGCTGGAACTGGTCGTGGTACTGCAACAAGGAGCTCGACAAGCGTGCCGAGGCTGCCGACGCCATGTCCGATCCGGCCAAGGCGGCGGAACGGGCGCAGGCCTGGAAGGCCGTATTCACGGACATCATGAAGGACGCGCCGTGGATTCCGGTGTTCAACGAGCAGCGCTTCACCTTCCGCGCCAAGCGGCTGGGCGGGCCGGACAACCTGTACGTGGATCCGGTGCGCATCCCCATCAACTACGACCACATCTACATCAAGGGCTGAGTCAGGCCCGGGCTGGTGCGCCGTGAGGCCCGCCAGCCCGCTGCGACGCGGGCGCGGCCTTCCGCGCCCGCGTCGTTTTCCGGCATCGCGCAGGAGCATGTCTTCATGGCACACACGCATCACGATCACACCATCCACCGGCATCAGCACCACATCGGCTGGAACAACGCCATCGCGCCGGTGCTCACCATCGCGCCGGGCGCGTCGGTGGAGTTCGAGGTCTTCGAAGCCTCGGGAGGGCAGCTCTCGCCCCGCTCCACGGTAGCCGACGTGACCGCCATGGATTTCGGCAAGGTCAACCCCGTCACCGGGCCAGTGTACGTGGACGGGGCGCAGCCCGGCGACGTGCTCAAGGTGACGCTGCTCGGCTTCAAGCCCTCGGGTTGGGGCTGGACCGCCAACATCCCGGGCTTCGGGCTGCTGGCCGACGATTTCACGGAACCCGCGCTGCACCTGTGGCAGTACGACCCGGCCACGCTCGCGCCGGCGTTCTTCGGGCGCTTCGGGCGGGTGCCTCTCAAGCCCTTCACCGGCACCATCGGTGTGGCCATGGCCGAGGACGGGCAGCACAGCATCGTCCCGCCGCGCCGCGTGGGCGGCAACATGGACGTGCGCGACGTGGCGGAGGGCACCGAGCTCTACCTGCCCGTGGAGGTGGCCGGCGCGCTGTTTTCCGTGGGCGACACCCATGCGGCCCAGGGCGACGGCGAGGTGTGCGGCACGGCCATCGAGAGCCCCATGAGCGTGGCGCTGAAGTTCGATCTCATCAAGGGCGAGAAGCTCGCCTTCCCGCGCTTCACCACACCCGGGCCCGTCACGCGCCACCTGGACGCGAAGGGCTACGAGGTGACCACCGGCGTGTCGCCCGATCTCATGCAGGGCGCGCGCGACGCGGTGCGCGGCATGATCGACCTTCTCACGCGGCGCCACGGCATGTCGGCCGTGGAGGCCTACATGCTGTGCAGCGTGTGCGCGGACCTGCGCATCTCCGAGATCGTGGATGTGCCCAACTGGCTCGTGTCGCTGTATTTCCCGAGGATCGTTCTGGAGTGACGCTGCTCGCGGTGGACGCGCTTTCGGTGGGCTTCGGGTCCGTCCGGGCGAGCGTTCCGGTGGTGGATGCGGTGAGCTTCTCCCTGGCCAAGGGCGAGACCCTCGGGCTCGTGGGTGAGTCGGGCTGCGGCAAGACCGTCACGGTGATGTCCGCCATCCGGCTGCTGCCCTCGCCGCCCGCACGGGTCACCGGCGGTTCGGTGCGCTTCGACGGCATCGATCTGGTCACGGCCCCGAAGGCGCAACTGCGCGCGTTATGGGGCAACCGCATCGGGGTGGTGTTCCAGAATCCCATGACGAGCCTCAACCCCACCTTCACCATTGGTTTCCAGTTGGTGGAGGCGCTGCGGCTGCACCGTCCCGTGAGCGAGCCGCAGGCGCGCGAGCAAGTGATGACCATGCTGGCCCGCGTGGGCATCAACGCGCCCCAGCGCCGCCTGCAGCAGTATCCCCACGAGCTCTCGGGCGGGCTGCGCCAGCGCGTGATGATCGCCATGGCGCTCATCTGCCACCCCGAGCTGCTCATCGCCGACGAGCCCACCACGGCCCTGGACGTAACGCTGCAGGCGCAGATCCTCGATCTGCTGCGCAGCCTGCGCGACGAGCTCGGCATGGGGATCCTGATGATCACCCACGACCTGGGCGTGGTGGCCGAGTTTTGCGATCGCGTGGCGGTGATGTACGCGGGACGCATCGTGGAAACAGCGGCGGTGCGGGAACTGTTCCGCGCGCCGCGCCACCCCTACACGCGCGGGCTGATGGAATCCATCCCGCGCATGGACACTGCGCGCGACCGGCCGCTGGCCACCATCGAGGGCATGGTGCCGACGCCGGGGCGGCGCGGCGCGGGCTGTGCCTTCGCGGAGCGCTGCACCCGCGCGCTGGAGCGTTGCCGCGCCGAGCCGCCGTCGCTGGCGGGCGATACAGCCCACGCCGTGGCCTGCTGGAATCCCGCATCGTGAGCACGCTGCTGGAGGTCGCCGGGCTCGCCAAGGCCTTTCCGTTGAAGGGCGGCGGGGCTGTTCACGCCGTCAACGGCGTGAGCTTCCAGCAGGCGGCGGGCGAGACCATCGGCATCGTGGGCGAGTCGGGTTGCGGCAAGTCCACTCTGGGGCGGCTGATCCTGCAGCTCATCCGTCCCACCGCGGGCAGTGTGCGCTTCCGGGGCAAGGATCTCACGCTGCTGCCGGAGACGGCCTTGCGCCCCATGCGCCGGCACCTGCAGATGATTTTCCAGGACCCCTATGCGGCGCTCGACCCGCGCATGCGCGTGGGGGCGCTGGTGGAGGAACCACTGGCCATTCACGGCATCGGCACCCGCGCCGAGCGCGCCAGGGCAGTGGCGGAACTGCTCGAGACCTGCGGCCTGCCCGCGGAGGCTGCAGCGCGCCATCCGCACGAGTTCTCCGGCGGGCAGCGCCAGCGGATTTGCATCGCCCGGGCGCTGGCGTTGTCGCCCGACTTGATCGTGGCCGACGAGCCCGTGTCGGCGCTGGATGTTTCCATCCAGTCGCAGATCCTCAACCTCATGATGGCCTTGAAGCGCGACCGTGGGCTCTCCTACCTGTTCATCTCCCACAACCTAGCGGTGGTGAAGTACGTGAGCGACCGGCTCGCGGTGATGTATCTCGGCCGCGTGGTGGAGATGGGCCCCGCCGAGGAGATCTACGCCGACCCCCGTCACCCCTACACCCGCGCCCTGATCGCAGCCATCCCCGAACCCGATCCCGACCGCCCCCGTGACCATGCAGTGGTGCAGGGCGACCTGCCCAGCCCGGAAAACCCGCCACCCGGTTGCCGGTTCCATCCGCGCTGCCCTCATGCCACCGAGCGCTGCCGGGTGGAGGCGCCCGAGCCCGTGGCCGTGGGCGGGCGCGACCGGGCCCATTTCGTCGAATGCCATCTCTATTGAGAGCCACGCCCCCGTGAGTGACTTTTCCATCCGTCCAGCCACGGCCGACGACACTGCGCTGGTATTGCGCTTCGTGCGCGAACTGGCCAGCTACGAGCGGCTTTCGCATCTGGTCACCGCCAGCGAAGACGCGCTGCGCGAATCGCTGTTCGGGGCGCAGCCCGGCGCCGAGGTGGCGCTTGCCTTCGAGGCGCGCACCCCGGTGGGCTTTGCCGTGTACTTTCACACCTTCTCCACCTTCCTGGGCAGGAAGGGTTTGTGGCTGGAGGACATCTTCGTGCTGCCCGAGCATCGTCGCAAAGGGTGCGGCCGCGCGTTGCTGCTCCACGTGGCGCGCATCGCGGTGGCGCGCGGCTGCGGCCGCTTCGAGTGGACCGCCCTTGACTGGAATACGCCCGCGTGGGAGTTCTACAAGTCCCTCGGAGCGCAGCCGCTGGAGGATTGGACCATCTTTCGCGTCACTGGCGATGCCTTGAAGAAGATTGCCGCGGCCTGAAGCTCCCTCACACCCATGCCGGCAGTGGCGGGCCCGCGGGTGCGCCACAGGTATCGAGGAGCGCTGCACGGCCGTGAAACAAAATGACGCGGGGCCAGCTTCAAGCTGGCCCCGCGTGCCCTTCCAGGTGCAGACCCGCTGTGCGGGAGAGTCAAGCCCCCACGCAGCCGGCCACGAACTGCTTGCGCTCGTCGCCGCGCAGGGCCTTCGACTTGGCCTCTTCCGTGCATGCGCGCGTCTTTTCCTTTTGTGCCAGGCGCTGTGCCTTTTCCTCGGGACTGGCTGCAAGGCACTGGCTCATGAATTCGCGCCGCTCCGTGCCTTTGAGAGACTTGGCTTTTGCATCGGCGCTGCAGGACTTCATCTTTTCCTGCTGGGTGGCGGCGGAGGCCGGGCTGGCAGCGATCATGGCTGCGGTGGCGAGGGTGGCGGCGATCAGGATGGTCTTCATTTTCAATGCTCCCGTAGGTTGGTGATTCGACCGCGACATGCGATCGGTGCTCAGGCTATGGGCGCCGAAACGCTGCCGCATCGCCAGGCAGCCACGAAGCGCGATGCGCCACCGCCCGTGCCGGATTTCGCCACCGTGCCCGAGGGTGCCGAGCCCGGTTGAACGCGGGTGCAAACGGTTCAGCGGGGAGGAGCCGGATCGCCGGGCGCCTTGATGCCGATGAACAGGTACCAGGGCATGCGCAGCAGTGGCAGCCAGGGGATCGTGCCGCTGCGTTCCAGCAGCACCCGGGTCCGAAAACGCGCTTCCAGGTAGGGCAGGTGGTCGGGGCTCGGAAAGACGCCGTCCCGATCGAACCATGTGCGCCAGAAGGCTCTGGCCAGGGCGGCCTGGCGGGCGCGACCCTGGGGCGGGTCACGCCGCGGGACGTGGAAATCCACCACGCCGATCAATCCACCCGGCTCGAGCATGTGCCACGCGTTGTCCACCGCCCGAAACCAGTCGGGGATCATGGTCAGTGAATAGCTGAGCAGGACCGCCTGCACCGGTGCCTCGGGCCGCCAGACGGTGGCGTCGGCCTCGATCAAGCGCACGTTGGGCCACGCAGCGGTACGCCGCCGTGCTTCGTTGAGCAGCGGCGCGCACAGGTCCACCAGCCAGACTGTCTCCAGCGTGGTAAGGCGCTCGCCGAGGAACTCCAGGTTACGCGCAGTGCCCCCGCCCAGCTCGGCCAGCCGCGTGCCGGGCTGCGGCGCAAGCAGTTCCAGCAGCTCGCGGCGGCCGTGGAGCAGCCGCTCGCGGGAGCGGTCGTAGTGCCTGGCCTGGGGGCCGTAGAAGGCCTCCAGGCGCTGGGCATGGCTGCCGCCGCGGGGTTGGCCGCGCAGCAATTGCAGCAGCACTCGCGCCTCGGAGAGCACGGCGGTCCTCCTTCAGCCCGGCAGGTCGGCGATGTGGAAGCCCGCATAGGTGTGCACCCGGTCCTGGCGGGTGAGTTCGCGGGCCCATTCGTCGTGGAAGCGCAACACATGCCGCAACGGCGCGGCGCCGTCCGTACAAGCCAGTCGGATGCGATCCAGGTAGCGCGGTCTGGCATGAGCGCTGCGAAACAACACGCGGGCGCCGGGCGTGGCGCGCTCCAGGATGCGCTGCCATTCCTCCTGCAGCGCCTCCGGATGGTAGGAGCTCATCCAGTCCATGTGGTCGAGCAGCACGAAGCGCGAGATGCGCTCGCGTGTTCCGGCGAGGAAGTCGGTGACCGTGCAGGTATGGGGACTCACCCGCGCAGCGAGCCCGCCCTTGAGCGCATCGAAGCCCGTGCGCGTCAGGTATTGGGGGCAGCACTGGGGGGTGTAGTGCCCGCGCAGGTACACCTGCCAGAAATAGTTGGTTGCCACTGGCAGGTGGCGAAACACGTAGTCGATGGCTTCGCGCACGTAGCCCCCGACACCGTGGATGTGCTGGGCGAGCACTTCCTTGCGCTGCGGGTGGGGAACGCCCAGCAGCGACAGGGTGATCTGGCGGCCCAGGAGCCAGTTCATGTGGGGCGTCCAGAGCAGTGGCCGGATGCGGCTGTCGTAGAGGTGCCGCTGGTGCTCCATGCTGGCGGTCTCGCACAAGTCGCGCACGGCGCGCGCCAGCGCCGGCCGCAGCCTGAGGTAGCCGCGCATGCCGCGCGCCACCAGGCCCGACAGGCCGTGGTAGTAGAAGCTTCCCTTGTCTTCGCGATGGCTGAACCAGTGGTTGCGGCGGTCCCAGAAGCCTCGTGCGAAGGGTGACAGGCCGCTGCGCAGCGCATCGCGGTAGAGCGCCTCGAAGCGCGGGTGGCGGCCATGGCCGAAGAGCTGGAAGAAGTCCTCGTATCCCAGGTGATGCAGGGCGGAGAGCTTCAACTCCAGCAACGCTGTCTGGCGAGGGTTGGCGTCCACGGCATGCACCCGGGCGGGTCCGCACAGCGCGTAGTCGAGCGCGTTGCAGCCGGCGCTGGTGATCACGAGCACCGTGTCATCAGGGCCAAGACGCAGCGCTTGCCGACCCACCGCCGGGTCTTCCCAGCAGGTGTTGTAGACCAGCGATCGCGAGTAGATCGCGTTGAAGACTCGCTGGTCGATGCGATCGCCGAGCGTGAGATCGTCGGGTTTCAGGGTCGGGCACTCCGCGCGCGTCGGCACGCAACTGCCCCATGTTCGAGCCGCCAGGTGACGGCGCGATGACTCTCAGGTTGACGTCTCGTGACGATCCGGGGTGGCGGCCGGCTCGGCCCGGAAGCTGGGGCAGTCGTACAGGGCGATGTGGAAGGCGCTTTCCGGGTAGCGCCCGCAGGCCAGGCGCTGCCAGAAAGCGGTGCCGTGGATGCGGCAGCGCGATTCGCCCTGCGCGGTCCAGTCCAGGAACACGCAGCGCCGGTCGAGGCAGCAGCGGCCGCAGTGGGTACAGGCCCCGATAACGCGCTCGGAGGGCCGCGGTGCGCGCCCGTTGCGCCAGTACCGCGACACGGCCGCGGCGCGTACCTGGCCGCGCAGGTGACCGGCCGCTCGCAGCAGGGTGCGTCCGTAGGCGGTGAAATAGCGCCGGTCTCGCGCGATCAGGCTGGCCACCACCGGCGCGAGGGGCAGCAGCAGGCCCATGAGGCCTGCAACGGTGAAGTCGAGCCAGCGGTGGCGGTTGGGGGTGCGCATGGCCGCACTGTAGCCCTCCCGCGGGGCTGCGCCAAGCGCACCGGCGCCGCGGGCCGCGCGCCATACCGGCCCCACGGTCCGCGCTCGCGCGCCTACACTCACGGTTGTCTCCGTGCGGCACCCATGACCATGTCCACAGCCCTCGATCCCATCACCCTCTCGGTCATCCAGAACGGTTTGCAGCAGGTCTGCAACGAGATGGACCTGGCCTTCGTACGATCGGCCTTCAGCCCGGTGATTTCCGAGGCGCTGGACCGCTCCGACGGCATTTACCACCGCCACAGCGGCGAACTCATCGCCCAGGGCGATCTGGGTTTGCCGGTGTTTGTGGGCACCATGCAGTTCTCCACCCAGGCGGTGATCGAGCGCGCGCGCGACCTGGCGCCAGGCGACGTCTATATCGTCAACGACCCCTACCTGGGCGGCACGCACCTCATGGATGTGAAGTTCGTGAAGCCCTTCTTTCACCAGGGCAGGCTGTGGTGCTGGCTCGCCAACACGGGGCACTGGCCAGACACTGGCGGCATGGTGCCCGGCGGGTTCTCCGCCAACGCCACCGAGGTGGAGCAGGAGGGGTTGCGGCTGCCGCCGGTGAAGCTGTTCAAGCGCGGCGAACTGGATCCGGAGATCCTGTCCATCATCCTGTCCAACATCCGCCTGGCCGACCAGCGCATCGGCGACATCCAGGCCCAGGCGGCCGCGCTGGCGGTGGGCGAGAAGCGGCTCGCGGCGCTGCTCGAGCGTTACGGCGCATCCACCGTGGACGCGGCCGTGGCCGAGCTCAAGGCGAGGGCCGCGCGGCAGATGCGCGCGCGCATCGCCACCATTCCGGACGGTACCTACCACGGCGAGGCCTGGGTGGACTCGGACGGCGTGGTGGACGAGCCGCTGCGCATCGCCATGACGGTAACCAAATCCGGCGAGCGGCTGCGCTTCGACATGAGCGGCTCCTCGCCGCCTTGCAAGGGGCCCATGAACAGCGTCATCGCCACCACCCGCTCCTCCATCTATCTGGCGGTGAAGCACGTCTTTCCCGAGGTGCCCATCAACGCCGGCACCTTCGAGCCCATCGAGATCGTGGACCCCGAGGGCACTTTTCTCTACGCCCGCTACCCGCGACCGGTGTCGGGTTGCGCTGCCGAGGTGAGCCAGCGCATTGCCGAAGCGGTGTTCAACGCGCTGGTGAAGGCCATTCCCGACCGGCTGTTCGCCGCGCCGGCGGGCACCTCGGGCAACTTCGCCCTGGGCGGGACGGATCCGGAGCGCGGCCGGCCCTACGTCATGTATGTCATCTCCGGCGGCGGCTACGGCGGCTCGCCCGCCGGCGACGGCATTTCCAACGGCTGCTCCACCATCGGCATCTCCAAGACCACGCCCATCGAGGTGATGGAGCAGCGCTACCCGGTGCTGTTCGAGCGCTACGCACTGCACGAGGGTTCGGGGGGCGCGGGCGAGCACCGTGGCGGCTTCGGCGTGAGCTACGCGGTCCGGCTGCGCCGCGGCGAGGCGCGCGCGTCCTTCGTGATGGACCACGGCCGCTTCGGTCCGCGCGGTGCTCTTGGCGGCAGCGATGGCGGCCTCAACGGGGTGACGGTGCGCGGCAGCGGTGGGCCTTACCGCCCGGCGCATCTGTCCAAGGATCAGGACATTGCCCTGCAGCCCGGTGATGTGGTGGCGGTGGAGACGCCGGGCGGTGGCGGTTTTGGCGATCCGCTGCGGCGTGATCCCGATTTGGTGGCGCGGGATGTGCGCCGCGGCTACTACGGCGCGGCGGAGGCCGCGGCGCGCTATGCGGTGGTGCTGGGTCCCGATGGCGAGCCAGATGCCGACGCAACTGCCACTGCCCGGCGCTTTGGCGGCGCCGCCGGCAGCTGAAGATTTGCCCAGGCCCTCTTTTTTTCGTGTGCCCGTTGCAGGCTGCCATGGGCGGGCGGAAAATGGCCCCCGGGGTCCGTGGCGGGCCCAGGCGCCGGCAGGCTCTGCCGGAAGTCACACTGAAGGCATAACCGAGCGGGAGATTTTTATGAGTGGATTCGATCGTCGCAGCTTCCTGAAGGTCGCGGGCGGTGCGGCGCTGGGCGCCGCGGCGGGTGGCGGCTGGCTCGCCCAGGCGCTGGCTGCCGGCAAGATCACCCCCGGCCCCACCGACGTGTTCATCGTGGTGGACGTGCAGAAGTGCTTCGTGCCGGGCGGTTCGCTGGCGGTGAACAAGGGCGATGAGGTGGTACCCATCATCAATGCCCTGGCGAAGAAGTTCCAGAACGTGGTGATGACCCAGGACTGGCACACCGCCGACCACGTCTCCTTCGCCTCCCAGCACGACGGCAAGAAGCCCTTCGAGAGCATCAAGCTGGGCTATGGCAACCAGGTGTTGTGGCCCGATCACTGCGTGCAGGGCACCGACGGCGCGGCATTTGCGCCTGGCCTCGACATCCCCCATGCCATGCTGGTGATCCGCAAGGGCTTCAACCGCGGCATCGACAGCTATTCCACCTTCCGCGAGGCGGATGGCAAGTCCACCACCGGCCTTGCCGGCTATCTCAAGGCGCGGGGCATCAAGACCTGCTACCTGGCGGGCCTGGCCACGGACTTCTGCGTGGCCTGGAGCGCGCTGGACGCCCGCAAGGAGGGCTTCAAGGCGGCGGTCATCGAGGACGCCTCCCGCGGCATCGACCTCAACGGCTCCATTGCCGCGGCCTGGAAGGACATGGTCGGCAAGGGCGTGCAGCGCATCCAGTCGGCGGATTTCGCCTGATCCCGCATCTGGCACGCGGCCTTGCAGCCGCCACGTTGCTCGCCCTGTTCGCGGGCGACGTGGCGGGTGGTGATGCCGGCGACGGCAGGCAATTGCGTCGGGCGCTCGCTCCGGCGCAGCCTGCCGTGGCGGTTACGGGTGAATCCGGCAACCAGCGTCTCGAGTTCGACTTCGGGCGCGATCGCGGCAACGCATGGGTGGCCCGCAAGGGCGAGCTGTACGTGGAAGCCTGGGTGCAGCACCGCGGCCTGCTGTGCGCCACCTACGAGGTGGGCGTACGGTTCGGCGAGGGTCAGCCGGGCTGCACCGACGTGCGCTGGCTCGTGCCGCCCCGCTGGGTGACGAGCCTGCGCCAGTGCAACAACGCCGTGGTGAAGCACGCCGGCAACGACACCGATGCCGAACTGCCCGCGGTGTTCGAGCGCATCACCTGCGCCGAGCGGCTGATCCAGTGCGTCTCCGGCCGCTGCTGAGGCGGCGGCTGCGCCCGACGCGGTGCCGGCCGCGGCCTCCGCCGCGTCAATCCTCCCCGGCCCAGCCCCCCGCACGCTGCAGCGCGCGACGCCACTGGGCCTCGAGCACCGCCACCTGGCGGGCGGGCATGGCGGGTTCGAACCGGCGCCCCGCGCGCCAGCGCTGGTCCAGCGCCTCGCCGTCGAGCCACAGGCCCACGCCCTGGCCGGCCAGCAACGCCGCTCCCAGCGCCGTGGACTCGGCATGGGCCGCCTGCACCACCGGGACTCCCAGCACGTCGGCCTGCAGCTGCATGAGCAGCGCGTTGGCGGAGGCGCCGCCGTCCACGCGCAGTTCCGGAATCGCGAGCCCGGTGTCGGCTTGCATGGCCTTCACGATGTCGGCGGTCTGCAGGGCGATGGCCTCGAGGGTCGCGCGCGCCACGTGGCCGCGGGTGGTGCCCCGGGTGATGCCGCACAGCGTGCCGCGCGCGTGCGGATCCCAGTGCGGCGCGCCAAGGCCGGTGAAGGCCGGCACGAAACTCACCCCGCCGTTGTCCGCAACCGAGGCGGCCAGGCCCTCCACCTCGGCGGCGCTGGAGATCAGCCCCAGGCCGTCGCGCAGCCATTGCACCGCTGCGCCGGCCACGAACACGCTGCCCTCCAGGGCGTACTCGGCGTGCCCGCCGCGCTGCCATGCCACCGTGGACACCAGGCGGCTGGCCGAGTCCACCGGGCGCTCGCCGGTATGCATCAGCAGGAAGCAGCCGGTGCCGTAGGTGTTCTTCACCATGCCCGGACGCACGCAGCGCTGGCCGAACAGCGCCGCCTGCTGGTCACCCGCCATGCCGGCCAGGGGAATGGGCGCGCCGAGCAGGTCCGCGTCGGTCTCGGCCACCACGCCCGAGGAGTCCACCACCCGTGGCAGCAGCGCGGCGGGCACCCCGAGGACCTCCAGGAGATCGGGGCTCCACTGGCGGGCGTGCAGGTCGTACAGCAGCGTGCGGGACGCATTGGAGGCATCGCTGACGTGGGCGCGCCCGCCCGTGAGCTTCCAGGCGAGCCACGCGTCCACCGTGCCGAAGGCGAGCTCGCCGCGCTCGGCGCGCACCCGCGCCCCGGGCACGTGATCCAGCAGCCACGCCACCTTGGTGCCGGAGAAGTAGGCGTCCAGCACCAGGCCCGTGCGCGACCGGAACAGCGGCTCATGGCCCGCGGCGCGCAGGCGCTCGCAGTGCCCGGCGGTGCGCCGGTCCTGCCAGACGATGGCGTTGGCCAGCGGACGGCCGGAAGCGCGATCCCACAGCACCGTGGTTTCGCGCTGGTTGGTGATGCCGATGGCGGCCACCTCGGCCGCGGTGATGCCGGCGCCCTGCAGCGCCTCGCGGGCCGTGGCGAGCTGGGTGGTCCACAGGATCTCCGGGTCCTGCTCCACCCACCCGGGGTGGGGATAGAGGGCGGGCAGCTCGCGCTGGGCCGTGGCGCGCACCGCGCCCTGGTGGTCGAACACCAGGGCGCGGGAACTGGTGGTGCCCTGGTCGAGGGCGAGAATGTGGGGCATGTTCGCTGTGTTAGAGTCGGACGCATCCAATGGGACGCGGGCTGCACGACCGCGGCCCGCGTCCGATCCTAGTGCGCCCAGCCGCCAATTCCAAATGCATCCCGAGGCGTCACCCGACGCCGTCTTCCGTCCGGCGCTCGAGCGCATGGGACTGCTCGCCCCGGGCGAGTCCCTGACCCTGGAGCCGCTGACCGGCGGCGTTTCCTCCGACATCTTCCGGGCGCGTCTGCCGCGCGGCAACGTGTGCGTGAAGCGCGCACTGTCGCGGCTGCGGGTGCAGGCCGACTGGCGGGCGCCGGTGGAGCGCAACCGCTACGAAGTGGCCTGGATGCGCACCGCCGCCGAGGTAGCCCCGGAGGCGGTGCCGGCGATCCTCGGCGAGGACTCGCAAAGCGGCTGCTTCGCCATGCAGTGGCTCGATCCCGACAACCACCCGGTGTGGAAGCACCAGTTGCGCGACGGCATCCTGGACGGCCACACCGCCCGCGAGGTGGGCCGCCGCCTGGCCGCGATTCACGCCCACACCGCTGGCCGGGCCGCGGTAGCGGAGGCCTTCGACACCGAGCGCATCTTCGTGCCCATCCGCATCGAGCCCTACCTGCTCGCCACGGCGCGTGCCCACCCCGAGCATGCCTCGGCCCTGGAGCAGCTGGCCGAAACCACCCGCACCACGCGCCTCGCGCTGGTGCACGGCGACGTAAGCCCGAAGAACATCCTGGTGGGCCCCCGCGGACCTGTGTTCCTCGACGCCGAGTGCGCGTGGTACGGCGACCCGGCCTTCGACCTGGCCTTCTGCCTCAACCACCTGCTGCTCAAGTGCGTGTGGCGGCCGCAGTGGTGGGCGCAGTACCTGCACGCCTACACGGCGCTGTTCGAAACCTACCTGGCCGGCGTCACGTGGGAGCCGCCCGCGGCCGTGGAGGCCCGGGCGGCGCGGCTGCTGCCCGGTCTCTTCCTGGCCCGCGTGGACGGCAAGTCCCCGGTGGAATACATCCAGGCCGACGCCGACCGCCACAAGGTGCGCCGCGTGGCTGGCGCCCTGCTGCGGGTGCCGCCCCACCGTCTCGGCGCGGTGCGCGAGGCGTGGCGCGCGGAAATTGCCCGATGGCGATGAGCGAGTGCCGCGCCCGCGGCATCACGCGGCGCCCTGCGGCGCCTGCGCTGCAGGGTGCGAAGTCCGGCAGCGCTTCCGGGCGCGCCCCAGTGCCCCGACCCGCACCACCATCCGAGAGCCCATGAGCCACACAGCCATCCATACCGTCACCGCCCACCGCGTGTGGGACTCCCGCGGCCGGCCCACGGTGGAAGCCGAAGTGCGCCTCGCCGGCGGCGCCACCGGCCGCGCCATCGCGCCCGCGGGCGCCTCGCGCGGCAGCCGCGAGGCCGTGGACCTGCGCGACGGCGGCGAGCGGCTGGGCGGCTTCGGCGTGTCGCGGGCGGTGGAGGCGGTGAACGGCGAGATCGCCAACCGCCTGGCGGGCATGAACGCCGCCGACCAGGCTGCGGTGGATGCCGCGCTGATCGCGCTGGACGGAACCCCCGACAAGGCGCGCCTCGGCGGCAACGCCACCATCGCCGTGTCCATGGCGGTGCTGCACGCGGCCGCGGCCGCCCACGGGCTGCCGCTGTACGCCTACCTGGCGGGCGGGCGCGAGGTGCGGCTTCCCTTGCCTGAAATCCAGATCTTCGGTGGTGGCGCCCACGCCGGGCGACGGGTGGACATCCAGGACTTCATGGTGATGCCCCTGGGCGCCGCAAGCTTCGACGAGGCGCTGGCCATGACGGCCGAGGTGTACCTGGCCGCGGGCCGGCTCATGGCCGAGGCGGGCAAGCTGGCGGGAGTCGCGGATGAAGGCGGTTTCTGGCCAGCCTTCGATTCCAACGAGGAGGCGCTGTCCATGCTCACCCGCGCCATCGAGAAGGCCGGCTACCGGCCGGGAGACCAGGTGGCCATCTCGCTGGACGTGGCCGCCTCGGAGTTCGGGCGCGACGGCCGCTACACGCTCGGGCTGGAGCGGCGCACCCTGGACCGCGACGCCATGATCCGCATGCTCGAGGACTGGTGCCGGCGCTACCCGGTGGCCTCGGTGGAGGATCCGCTGGCCGAGGACGATGCCGAGGGCATGCGCGCCTTCACCGCGGCGCTGGGCGGGCGCATCCAGGTGATCGGCGACGACTACCTGGTCACCAGCGCCGCGCGCGTGCGCGAGGCCGCCGCGCAGCGCGCCTGCAATGCCGTGCTCATCAAGCCCAACCAGGCCGGCACCGTCACCGAGACCCGCCAGGCGCTGGAGGCCGGCAAGGCGGCCGGTTTCGGCACCATCGTCTCGGCGCGATCCGGCGAGACCGAGGACGTGACCATTGTCCACCTGGCCGCGGGCTGGGACGCGGGCCAGCTCAAGGTGGGCTCCTTCGCACGTTCCGAGCGCATGGCCAAGTGGAACGAGGGCCTGCGCATCGAGCAGGCGCTGGGCAGCCTGGGCAGCTTCGCGGGCCGTGCCGTTCTGCCGCAGGGGGCGGGCGCCCTGCTGCCTTGACCCAGCATCCTGCCCATCGCCACTTCCTGCGCGGCGTGGCGCTGATGATGACCGCGGTGCTCATGTTCTCGGCCATGGACACCCTGGCCAAGCTGACGGTGCGCCACTACCCGCTGGGCAGCCTCATCTGGTTCCGCTACGTCATCCACCTGGCCTTCATGCTGCTGCTGCTCGCGCCGCGCATGGGCATCGGGCTGGTGAAGACGGCGCGCCCCGGGCTACAGCTGCTGCGCGGCGCGCTGCTGGTGGGCTCCACCGCCTTCTTCTACCTGTCGCTGCGCTACCTGCCGCTGGCGGAAGCCGCGGCCATCAGCTTCATCGGACCCGTGCTCACCACCGTCCTGTCGGGCCCGCTGCTGGGAGAGAAGGTGTCGCGCCGGCAGTGGGGCGCGGTGAGCCTGGGCTTCGCGGGCGTGCTGGTGATCGTGCGGCCGGGCGGCGGGGTGTTTGCGCTGCAGGCCGTGTTTCCCCTGGCCACCGCGCTGTGCTTCAGCCTCTACCAGATCGTCACCCGCCAGGTGGCGGGACGCGAGAATCCCATGACCACCCTGTTCTACACGGCGCTGGTGGGGGCGGGCCTGACCAGCCTCGCCCTGCCCCTGTCCTGGCAGACGCCCACCCCAGCGCAGTTCGGCACCATGGTGGCCATCGGACTGCTGGGCGGCGCGGGCCACTTCCTGCTGATCCGCGCCGTTTCCCACGCTTCGCCCATGGCGCTGGCGCCCTTCGCCTATTCGCAGCTGGTATGGTCCACGCTGCTGGGCTGGATCGCCTTCGGCGACTTTCCCGACGGCGGCTCGCTGCTAGGCATGCTCATCGTGATCGCCGCCGGGCTGCTGGCGGTGAACTGGCGCCACATGCGCCGCCGCAACGACGCCATCCACCAGGTGCAGGAGCACTGAACATGGAACGCCCCACGCCCGAGGCGCGCAGCGCCTATCGCTACTTCCGCGCCATCACCACGCGCTGGATGGACAACGACGTCTACGCCCACGTGAACAACGTGGTGTACTACTCGTGGTTCGACACGGTGGTGAACCAGTACCTGATGGAAGCCGGCGCGCTTCACCTCGAGCATAGCCCGGTGATCGGCCTGGTGGTGGAGACGCGCTGCAGCTACTTCTCGCCGGTGGCGTTTCCCGACGTGATCCACGCGGGGCTGCGGGTGGCGCGGCTGGGCGCCAGCAGCGTGCGCTACGAGGTGGGGCTGTTCCGCAACGACGACCCGCTGGCCTCCGCCCAGGGGCACTTCGTGCACGTATACGTGGACCGCGCGGCGCGCAAGCCGGTGCCGCTGCCCCCGAGGCTGCGCGAGGCGCTCGCGCCGCTGGTCGCCTGACGCCGCGCGGCGCGCACGCCGGGGCGCCTCAGGACGCCGTGATGCGCCCGAAGAACGGATAACGCGGATCGTTGTACCCCGGCGTGGACGGGTGCCCGGGCCGCACCAGCGAATCGATCAGTGCCTCGTCCTCGGCATCCAGCCCCCGCTCCAGCGCGCCGTAGTAGTCGTTCCACTGCCCCAGCGTCCTCGGCCCGCCGATCACGCTGGTGACGAGGCGGTTTGCCAGCACCCAGGCGGTGGCGAACTGGCCGGCGGTGAACCCCCTGCGCTCGGCGTGCGCCTTGATCTTCTGGGCCATTTCCAGGGATTCGGGGCGGAACTCCGTCTCCATCATGCGCTTGTCTGCGCGGCCGGCGCGCGTGTCCTCGGGAGGGGCCGCCCCGGGCTGGTACTTGCCGGTGAGCACCCCGCGGGCGATGGGGCTGTAGGGCACCACGCCGATGCCGTGGTGGCCGCAGGCGGGAAGGATCTCCACCTCGGGCATGCGGTTCATGGCGTTGTAGTAGGGCTGGCACACCACGGGAGGCGGTACGCCCAGGTCGCGGCAGGTGTGCACCACTTCCGAGATGCGCCAGCCGCGGTAGTTGGAGATGCCGAAGTAGCGGATCTTGCCGGCGCGGATCAGCTCGCCCATGGCGCCCACGGTCTCCGCGAGGGGAATGTCGGGGAAGTCCAGGTGCAGGTAGTAGATGTCCACGTAGTCGGTGGCGAGCCGCACGAGGCTCGCGTCCACCGCCTGGTGGATCCACTTGCGCGACAGCCCCTGCTCGTTGGGACCGTCGCCCATGGCGTTGCCCACCTTGGTGGCGAGCACCCAGCGGTGGCGATTGCCCGAGATGAGCCTGCCGGTGATGCGCTCGGACTCGCCCCGGGCGTACTGGTCGGCCGTGTCGATGAAGTTCACGCCATGGTCGTAGGCCGAGGCGACGATGCGGCCGGCCTCGGTGATGTCGGTGCGGTCGCCGAACATCATGGTGCCCAGGCACAGCGGCGAGACCTTCAGCCCGCTGGCCCCGAGTGCGCGGTATTCCATGGAATCCTCCCGTTTCGATTCGAGTCTGCGCGCCGGCTCCCGCGGCGCTGGCCGGCGATGATGCCATGGCGAGCGCCTACAATCGCGCCATCCAGTGCCAAGGAGATGCCATGAGCGCCGTGCCCGCCACCATGACCGTCATCGAGATCGCCAGCCCGGGCGGCCCGGAGGTCCTGAAGCCCGCCACCCGGCCGGTGCCGGCGCCCGGCCCGGGCGAGGTGCTGATCCGCGTGGAAGCAGCCGGCGTCAACCGGCCCGACGTGCTGCAGCGCCTGGGCCTGTACCGCCCGCCTCCGGGGGCCTCGGACCTGCCCGGGCTCGAGGTGGCCGGCACCGTGGCGGCCATCGGCGCGGAGGTGTCGGGGGTCGCGCCGGGAGACCGCGTGTGCGCCCTCACGCCCGGCGGCGGCTACGCGCAGTACTGCATCGCCCCGGCGGGTCACTGCCTGCCCTGGCCGGCGGGATTCGACGCCGTGCGGGCGGCAGCGCTGCCGGAGACCTTCTTCACCGTGTGGATCAACGTGTTTCAGCGCGCCGGGCTGGCTGCGGGAGAGACCCTGCTGGTGCAGGGCGGCTCGAGCGGCATCGGCACCACGGCCATCCAGCTGGCGGCCGCCCGGGGCCACCGGGTGTTCGCCACGGCGGGCAGCGACGAAAAGTGCCGCGCCTGCGAACGGCTCGGGGCCGAGCGGGGCATCAACTACCGCACGGAGGATTTCGTGGCGGTGGCGAAGTCCCTCACCGGCGGGCGCGGCGTGGACGTGATCCTGGACATGGTGGGCGGCGACTACGTGCCGCGCGAGCTCAAGGCCCTGGCCGACGACGGGCGCCTGTCGCTCATCGCCTTCCTCGGCGGCACCCAGGCCACCCTGGACATGAGCGACATCCTGTTCCGCCGGCTGACCATCACCGGCTCGACGCTGCGGCCGCGCAGCGTGGTCTTCAAGAGCGCCGTGGCGGAGGCGCTGCATGAACAGGTCTGGCCGCTGCTGGACGCCGGACGGGTGGCGCCGGTGATCCACGCCGAGTTTCCGCTGGAACACGCCGCCCAGGCGCACACGCTCATGGAGAGCAGTGCCCATGTGGGCAAGATCGTGCTGCGGGTGCCCTGAAGCAGGCAATGGGCCGCGGGGCTCGCGGGTGAAGCGCCTCAGCCGGTCTGCCGGCTGCGTGCCGGCAGGGGTTCGTTCGTTTTCCAGCTGGGGCCCGGGTGCGCCGCGATGAAGCGTGCCAGTTCGGTGAGCGCCAGCTGATAGACCTCGCGCTTGAAATCCACCACGGCCTCCAGGGGCACCCAGTAGTCGGTCCAGCGCCACGCGTCGAACTCGGGTTTGTCCGAGCGCCGCAAGCTGACGTTGCAGTCCTGTCCTACCAAGCGCAACAGGTACCAGATCTGTTTCTGGCCGCGGTAGTGGGCGCGCCCTTCGCGACGGGTCCAGTGATGCGGCACGTCGTAGCGCAACCATTCCCGCGTACGCCCCAGGATGCGCACGTGCCCCGGATCGAGGCCCACTTCCTCGCGCAACTCGCGGTACATGGCCTGCTCGGGGGTCTCGCCCACCTGGATGCCGCCCTGCGGAAATTGCCACGCGTGCTCACGCACCCGCTTGCCCCAGAACACTTCGTTGCGCGTGTTGACCAGAACGATACCCACGTTGGGCCGGTAGCCGTCTCGGTCGATCATGATGCCGGTCTCGATAAGGTGTTTTCGCCCGATTTTTTCACAAAAACGCCTTGCCGAGGAGGACAGCGCGCCGCCCCATGCGGGCGGCAGCGGGGCTGTGCGCTCAGACGATCAGTCGGTGGGAGGTGTGCGCGTTCATTTCCGACAGGCGGGTCACGAAGGATGGGAATTCCAGCCCATGGGCCGCCTCCAACTGCCTTGCACGCAAGCGCAACGCCTCCCAGCGAGATGCCTCCGGGGTGCGGCGAAACGCAAACACCGCCACGTTGCCGCGGCGCTCGGCCGGCAGGCACAGCACGCGTCCGTCGAAGACCTTCTCCACGCGCTGCAGGAAACCAACGAAGCGTTGGTCCGAGCTCCAGAGGTTGAGCACGAGCACGCCATCTCGGTCGAGCGCTGCCGCGCAATCGCCGTAGAAAGCCTCCGAGGCCAGCGCCTCCACTTGCGACTGTCCATCGAAGGCATCCACCATGAGCACATCGCAGGATGCCTCGGGCCGCCGGACCCACTCGCCGCCGTCGCCAAGCATGATCCTCAGACGGGTGTCGTCATCGGGGACATCGAAAAGCTGGCGCGCCACGCGGATCACCTCGGCGCTGTTTTCCACCACCGTTACACGCGCCTGGGGCAGCCGGTGATAGGCAAACTTGGCAAGTGACCCGCCGCCCAGCCCCACCATGAACAGATGCCGGGGATTCGGGTGGAACAGCAGGAAGCCCATCATGGCGCGGGTGTAGGACAGCACCAACTGCACCGGATCGGAAAGGCGCATGGTGCTCTGAACGGTATCGGACCCCAGGTGCAAGGAGCGCAGCCCGTCGCGCTCGCTGACCTGAACCGGTGCCTCCGCGCGCCGGGCGCGGTATGGGCGAAATCGCGAAAGCACACTCATTTGAAGGAATTATGGACTGTAAAATAACGACTTTTGTGAAAGTTTCCACCGATGCGCGTTAGCCAGTTTTTCTTGTCGACCCTCAAGGAAGCGCCCGCCGAGGCGGAGCTTGTCAGCCACCGCCTGATGCTGCGCGCCGGGCTCATCCGCAAGCTCGGCAGCGGGCTCTACACGTGGATGCCGCTGGGTTTGCGGGTGCTGCGCAAGGTGGAAGCCGTGGTGCGCGAGGAGATGAACGCCGCCGGCGCAGTGGAGCTGTCCATGCCCGCGGTGCAGCCCGCCGAGTTGTGGGAGGAGACCGGCCGATGGGCGCAGTTCGGACCGCAGATGCTCAAGATCAAGGACCGCCACGAGCGCGACTTCTGCTTCGGCCCCACCCACGAGGAGGTGATCACCGACATTGCGCGCCGCGAGCTGCGCAGCTATCGACAGCTGCCGGTGAATTTCTACCAGATACAGACCAAGTTCCGCGACGAGATCCGGCCGCGCTTCGGGGTGATGCGCGCCCGCGAATTTCTCATGAAGGATGCCTATTCCTTCCACGCCAGCGTCGAAGACTTGCAGCGCGAGTACCGCAACATGTACGAGGCCTATTCGCGGATGTTCACGCGGCTGGGACTGCGGTTTCGCGCGGTGGCCGCCGATACCGGCGCCATCGGCGGCACCGGATCGCACGAGTTCCACGTGCTGGCCGATTCGGGTGAGGACGCCATCGCCTTCTGCCCCGAGTCCGACTATGCCGCCAACGTGGAGCTGGCCGAGGCGCTCGCACCGTCTGAGCCGCGCCCGGCGCCCGGTGCGCCCATGGCGCGTCACGCCACGCCCGGGGTGCACTCGGTGGATGATGTGGCGGCGTTCCTTGGATTGCCTGCCTCCCGAATCGTCAAGACCCTGGTGGTGATTGCCGGGGATGGCCGCCTGGTGCTGCTGTTGCTGCGCGGCGACCATCAATTGAACGAGGTCAAGGCTGGCCGGAAGTTTTCTCTGGAGGGTGGTTTTCGCTTTGCCACCGAGGCCGAGATTCGTGCCCAGCTTGGCGCCGGCCCCGGTTCCATTGGGCCGGTGGGCGCGGCCGTTCCGGTGGTGGCAGATCGCGCGGTGATGGCCATGGGCGACTTCGCCTGCGGGGCCAATGCTGACGGCTTCCATTTTGCCGGGGTGAATTTCGGCCGCGACCTGCCGCTGCCCGACCACGTGGCTGATTTGCGCAACGTTGTGGACGGCGACCCGAGCCCCGATGGGGCGGGCCGCCTTGCCATCGCCCGCGGTATCGAGGTGGGCCACGTGTTCCAGTTGCGCACCAAGTATTCCGAGGCCATGAGCTGCCAGTTCCTCGACGAGCAGGGCCGCTCGCACCCCATGGAAATGGGCTGCTACGGCATCGGCGTGTCGCGTATCGTCGCCGCCGCCATCGAGCAGAACCACGATGCGCGCGGCATCCTGTTTCCCGAGGCTCTGGCGCCCTTCCGGGTGGCCATCGTGGCCATCGGCTACGGCAAGAGCGAGGCGGTGCGCGGCGCTGCCCACGCGCTCCACGATGCCCTCGAGGCGGCGGGCGTGGAAGTGTTGCTCGACGACCGCGATGAGCGGCCCGGGGTGATGTTTGCCGACATGGAGCTGGTGGGCATCCCCCACCGCATCACCGTGGGTGAGCGCGGCCTGAAGAACGGCGAGGTGGAGTATCAGTCGCGCCGTGACGGTGGTGTCACCGCCCTGGCTGCGGCGGGCGCTGCCCAGTGGCTGCTGGAGCGCCTGCGCTGATGCGATGCTGGCTCGCCGCTCTGTGGCTGGGCCTGGCGCCCAGCCTGGCCATGGCCGGCGCGCAACGCTATGAGGCGCTGGCCGATTCGGTGCGCGCACAGTTGCAGCGCGCCATCGCCGATCGTGCCGTCCCCAGGCTGGCCTTTGCCAACCCCATGGAAGGGCAGTTGTGGCTCAAGGCCATGTCCCAGCGCATGGCAAGGTTCGTGGCCGACCCCTTCGAGCGCGAGGAACTGCTCGCCACCGTTCACTACGAGGCGAGCCGGGCGGGGCTCGATCCTGAAATGGTGCTGGGCCTGATCGAGGTGGAGAGCCGGTTTCGAAAATATGCCGTATCCCGCGCAGGCGCCCGCGGCTACATGCAGGTGATGCCCTTCTGGCGGGAGGTGATCGGTGAGCACGATCACAACCTCTTCAGCCTGCGAGTCAACCTACGCTACGGCTGCATCATCCTGCGCCACTACCTCGACATGGAGAAGGGCAACCTGTTCCGCGCACTGGGGCGTTACAACGGCAGCCTTGGCCGCCCCGAGTACCCTGCCCTGGTGCACACCGCCTGGAAAGCCCGCTGGCAACTCGAGGGCTCCCCTGGCGCTGCCCGGGTGGCGCGAAATTGAACCGTACGGGCGCTGCATAGAGGGTCGGCATGGCGCCCCCGCAGGCCCGCGGTTGCTGGGGCGTTAGCGTTCCTCCTGCAGGGCTGGCGGTTCCCCGGTGTGCTCGGGTGCCGCATCCAGGGCCGCGAACGCTTCATCGATGGACCGGGCTCCAGCTTGGGCAATGGCAGCGCCCAGCGCCGCGGTCAGGGGTTCCAGCCCGGCGTCATGCGCTTCCCGCCGCACTTCCACGGGATGGTAGAGAAACTCGTGGACTACGTCCGCTATGGTGATGGTGCGCAGGTCGCGCGACAGCACCCAGCCGCCCGGGCTGCGTGCGGCCCAGGCCAGCGCGCCCATGCGCTCGAGCAGGTTCTCCACCTCGTCGCTGTCCACGCGCAGTTGCGCGCTCAGTTGGGCGCTGGTGACAACGGCGCCGCGCCCGTGGCCTTGGCCCAGGGCGCGCAGCACCTGCAGGGCTTCCACCAGCAGGCTGCCGGGCGCCCGTGCGAGTTTCCAGCCGCCGGCGCGCAGGAAAGGCAGAGAGGCGGTCACCACCGCACCACCCAGCACCACGATCCACGAGAGGTAGAGCCAGAGCAGGAACAGCGGAACTCCCGCGAAGGCACCGTACACGGTGCGGTAGCCGCCCACCGCGGTTGCAAAGGCTGCGAAGCCGCTCTTCATCACTTCGAAGGCAAGCCCGGCGAGCAACCCGCCCACCGCCGCATCACCGAGCGCCACCTTGCGGTTGGGAACGGTGCGATATACGAAGGCGGCCGCCGTGCAGGTGAGCGCCAGGGCCGCGAGCTTGAGCAGCGGTCCTTCCACCCGGCCTTCGTGAATGAAACCCAGGGCCGTGGTGAGCACCCAGGAGGTGGCATACAGGCTGGTGCCCAGCAGCAGCGGTCCCACGGTGAGCACAGCCCAATACACAAGCAGGCGTTGCAGCAGCGGCCGCGGACGGCGTACGCGCCAGATACGGTTGAAGGCGCGATCGATGGTGAGCGTAAGCATGACCGCCGAGATCGCCAGCATGGCCATGCCCAGGGCGGTGAGACGCGAGGCGCGCTCGGCGAACTGCGGCATGGTGACGGTGATCAGCCGGGTGGCGGCCGCGGGCACGAAATTGGCGGCGATGAATTCGCGCAGCGCACCAACCAGCTTGTCGAATCCCGGAAATGCCGAGAATACTGTCAGCGCGATGGTCACCAGCGGCACCAGCGCGAGCAGGGTGGTGAAGGTCAGGCTGCCGGCCACCTGGGCAAGCGACTCCTCGCGGAAGCGGCGCACCAGGATGCGGGCGAAGTCGGGCAGGGTGGCTAGCACAGGGTTCCTTCGCGGTGCCGCCTTCGGCAACCGCCACCTATAATACCTTCCGATCTTTTTTTACCGCGACGCTGCGGCCCATCCCCATGAGCGAAGTGCTCGTGCTGTACTACAGCCACACCGGCTCGGTGCGAGAGCTGGCGCAACTGGTGGCTCGCGGCATCGGCCAGGTGCATGGTGTGCAAGCGCGGGTGCGCACGGTGCCCAAGGTGGCGCCAGTCACGCGCACCGCCGAGCCGTCGGTGCCCGAGGCGGGCGCACCCTATGCCACGGCCGAGGATCTCGAAGCCTGCATTGGCCTCGCCGTGGGCAGCCCCACGCGCTTCGGGAACATGGCCGCGCCCATGAAGCATTTCTGGGATGGCACCGGCGCGCTGTGGGCGCGCGGCGCGCTGATCGGCAAGCCGGCGGCGGTGTTCACCTCCACCACGAGCCTGCACGGCGGCCAGGAGGCCACGCTGCTCAGCATGATGACGCCGCTGCTTCACCACGGCATGCTGGTGCTGGGCATTCCGTTTTCCGAACCAGAGCTCGCCGCCACGGCCAGCGGTGGCACCCCCTATGGCGCAAGCCACTGGGCCGGACCGAACAACGACCGGCCCGTGTCCGAGGAAGAGCGCAGGTTGTGCATGGCCCTCGGACGGCGCCTGGCCCAAGCCGCCCTGAAGCTTGCCTCTTGAGCGACGCGTCCGGCCACGCCCGGCCCGCCCGTTTGCTGCTGCGCGCCCAGCGCGCCGGCGTCATTGCCACCCATTCGGAACGGTTTCCGGGCTTTCCCTTTGCTTCCGCCGTGCCCTACGCCCTGGACGCCGAGGGCTGTCCGGTGTTTTTGGTGAGCGATCTTGCCGCCCACGCGCGCAATCTGGCGAAAGACCCCCGCATGAGCCTGTGCGTTCACGGTCCCGACGTATTGGCCGGCGGGCGCGTCACCTTGCTGGGCCAGGCGTGCGACGCCGATGAGGACTTGTCTGCCCGCGAGCGCTATTTCGCCTTGTTTCCTGAGGCGCGGGATTTCGCCGCCCTTGGCGATTTCCATTTCCTGCGCATGCAACCCGAGGCGGGGCATTACATCGGCGGCTTCGGCGACATCCGCTGGTTCTCCAGCCTGCACTACCTGGCGCCCGCGACCGGGGTCCAGGCCCGCGAGGCCGACATCGTGGAACACATGAACGCCGATCACCAGGACGCAGTGCGTCACATGGCATGGCATAGCCTTGGGCGGGAACCTGCCGAGGTGCGCATGCTCACGGTGGACTGCGACGGCCTCGATCTGCGCGCCGATGGGTGCCTGTTGCGCGTGCCCTTCGACGAGGCGGCCCTGGACGCGGATCAGGCGCGCCAGCGGCTGGTGAAACTGGCGCGCGCCGCCCGCGCTGCCGCCGCGCAAGCGTGAGGGCCGCCGCGCTGCGCGCCGGGTTTCACTGGGCCGCCGTGGCCGCGCTCATTGCCCTGACGGCGCTGTGCCTGGCCTGGGAGTGGCTGCTGGCACCATTGCGCCCGGGCGGCTCGGCGCTGATGCTCAAGTGCCTGCCGCTTCTTGCGCCGCTGTTCGGCCTGCTGCGCGAACGGCTGTTCACCTATCGCTGGACACCCATGCTGGCGCTGGCCTACTTCACCGAGGGGGTGGTGCGCGGCTGGTCCGAGTCTGGCGCGGCCCGCCAGCTCGCGCTGGCGGAAATCGCGCTCTCCCTGGCGCTGTTTGCCGCCTGCCTGGGATACGTGTTCGTTCGCACCCGGATGCACCGCTGACGGCTGTGGCTTACCGGGGACGCTTCGCGCCCACGCCTTCGGGTTCGTTGCACTTCGGCTCGGTGGTGGCGGCCGCGGGCAGTCGCGCCGACGCACTGGCCCACGGCGGTCAGTGGCATCTGCGCATGGACGACCTGGACCCTCCGAGGGTACGTCCCGGGGCGGAGGATGCCATCCTGCGTACGCTCGAACGCCTGGGCATGACCTGGGACGGGCCGCTGATCCGGCAGTCGGAGCGCGGGTCCCGTTATGCCGAAGTGCTGGCCTGCCTGGGCGGCAGGGCGCGTGTGTACGGGTGCTCGTGCAGCCGGCGCGAGGTGGAAGCCGCTGGTCTGCGCGGCGTCGACGGTGCCCGCTATTGCGGTGCCTGCCGTCAGGCGCCGCGGGATCCCTCTCGTCCCCTGGCAGTACGCATCGACACCCGCGGTGCCACGGCGGAACTGGTCGACCTGCTCCAGGGCCCCGTGCGGCAGGACTTGAATGCCCAAGTGGGCGACTTCGTGTTGCGTCGCGCCGACAGTGTGTTCGCCTATCACCTGGCCTGCGTGGTGGATGACGCCGATTCGGCCTTCGATCACGTGGTGCGGGGGGCGGACCTGCTCGCCTCGACGCCGCGCCAGCGGTGGCTGCAGCACTTGCTGGGATGGCCGTCACCTGCCTGGTTGCATCTGCCCGTGGCCACGGGCGCCGCAGGAGAGAAGCTGTCCAAACAGACGCTAGCCTCGCCCGTGGATGGAACCTGCGCGGTGGCGGCGCTGCGAGCGGCTTTCTGCTTTCTCGATCATGTGCCGCCTGCGGACGCTGGCAGCGTTGCGGAGCTCTGGGAATGGGTAACGGGAGCATGGGACAGAACCCGACTGCCCAGGACCGCGTCGCGCCCAGCCCTGGGGTACGCTCGGCGCGGTGGCTTGCCGGACGCAGTTCCTTCGTGATCGTGCTGGGACGGGCGTCCGGCGCCGGGGGGCGCGGGGGGCCCTCAGCGGGGCCCCGCCTTGCTGGCTGGCAGCGGGTGATCGGCGCCGGCTGCTTCCACGCGGTTCCCGCCCTTGCGCTTGGCGTGGTAGAGCATCTGGTCGGCGCCCTTCAGCAACTCGTCGTAGCGGCTCATCGCGCTGGTGCGCTCGGCCACGCCGATGGAAACCGTGACCGCCTGGCGCAGCGCTCCCAGCATGATGGGAGACTCGGCAATGGCCTTGCGAAGCCGGTCGCCCACGCGAGTGGTCGCGGCCAGCGCCGTGTCGGGCGAGATCACGAGGAACTCCTCACCGCCGATCCGGCAGATGACGTCTTCCGCACGGGCAGCCTTGCGCAGCAATCCGGCGGCTTGGCGGAGCAGCATGTCGCCCACGTCGTGGCCGTGGGTATCGTTGACCCTCTTGAAGCGATCCAGGTCGATCATCATCACCGAGAGGGGGCGCTGGTTGCGGCTTGAAGCGGCCCACTCCTGCTCGAGGCGCTCCATGCCGTAACGCCTGTTCGGCAGCCCGGTGAGCGGGTCGGTGAGCGCCGCCTGCAGCAACTGGCGATTGACCGCGGCAAGTTCGGTGGCGAAACGCCGCAGGTCCTGACTGTCGCGCGCCGATTCCTGCTGCAGCCGTACCACCCGCTGACCGGCCCGCAAACGCGCCAGCAGCACCCGCGGCGCGACGGGCTTGGCGACGAAGTCGTCGGCGCCCGCCTCGAACGCCTCCACCAGACGCTCGTGCCCGTCGGCCTCGGAGAGCAACAGGAAGTAGATCTGACGCCCTTTCTCGGTCTCGCGAATGGCGCGGCAAAGGGCCAGACCGTCCAGGTCCGGGGTGGCGCTGTTGCAGAGGATCATGTGCGGGAGCGTGGCCATGGCCTGCTGGAGCGCTTGGGGCCCGTCTGCAGCCACTGTCACCTCATGCCCTTGCTCGACCAACAGTTGTCGAAGCGTGGCAAGTGCCGCTGGATCACTGTCAACCACCAGTACCCGCATCAGGTCCGGGGTGGTCTCGGTGGCTCGCAGGGAATCGTGGACGGCCGCTCCCGGCTCATCCGTTTTGGTGGCACGGATGGTGGAGAAGGCAGGCACGATCATGGCGGTCACGTCGAGGATCGCGCTCCAGTTGCGCCACTCGGAGGCAACCTCGTCCACCAGCATGGCCAGCGCATCGGCATCGATGCCGATGCGCGCCGCTCCGAACAACAGGTCCTGGACCAGCAGCGGCCGGGAGGCCTCGGATGCACAACAGAACTCCCCTATCCCGCGGGCCAGGTGCAGCAAGCGCGTGAGCAAGGCCTCACGTGAGCCCTCGGGGAAGGGTGCGGTGGAGGGCTCTTCATGGTGAGAAATGGCGCCGATGAACACCCGTGGCAGCATCCAATTCTCCAACAGCGCCACGCTCAACTCGGTGTGATCGGCGCGGAAGCGTATGCGCTCCTGATCGCGCAACCCGGGCCCGGTCCTGCCGCCATGGGCTGCGAGCAGTTCGCCGTAGGTTTCCGGATGAAGGGTGGCAAGTGCAAGCGTGCCCACCTCGGCGAGCAGACCGCAACTGAAGGCCTCGTCCGGGGCGGCCACGCGGGTGCGCATGCACAGGGCGTTCGCGGCGATGCCCCTGGCGAGCGACCCGGACCAGTACTTCTGGTAGCCGAAACCCTCACAGGCGCCCGACTGGTTCTGCTCCAGGATCGACAGGCTCAGGGAAAGCTGACGCACCGTTGCCATGCCCAGCAGGTGGATGCCATCGGCCACCGCCACCACCGGACGGCGCGGACCCGCCATGGCTGAGTTGGCGAATTTGATCAGACGTCCTGCCAGCGCCGGGTCGCTCTGCACGACTCGAGTCAGTTCCGAAAGGCTCACGTCGTCGCGCCGGGTGAGCTCCATGATCTGCAAGGCCACCCCCGACGGGGTGGGCAGCTTGCCAGTGGTCGTCAGCTCGTCGAAATCGCTCTTGTTCATGGCTGTCCAGGTACGAGTCCGGGCCCGGCAAAGCCGTACGCGCAGACCGCGATGGCGTTTTCATCGACCCCCGCGCGACTTTCTTGAGCCGGGACGGCGGAAATCGTCCACCGGAATGGGCTTCCTGGAGGCTAGCGGGTGACGGACTGGTCGCCAGCCACAGGGACTCGAGCGTCCAGTGAGCCCCCGATGCGCCGGCCTCGGTTGCCAGACACTGGCGACTGCAGCGGCACCGCCTGACGTGGCCTGGCGGGATCAGGCAGACTGAGGCCGCGTTGAGGGGTCCGGGAGCGGCTCCCTGGGCTCCCACGGAAATCCGCTTGAGGCCACGCCGGCGCGGATCTCCCCCATGGCGCGGGCCACGGCCATCGCCTCGCCACGCACGCCCAGTTCGATGTGGCGTTGCCCAGGTCCGAGGTGGGGCAGGCTGAAGAGCTTGAGCTGCGGGTAGCGGGAAACGATGAGGTTCATGAGGTCCACCAGCTGACTCTCGCCTGCGTCGCGCACCAGGATGGCCTCGTCCACCTCGCGCTCGGTGCGCCGCAAGTGCCCGTAGCGGGTGTCCAGGAGCCACTCCAGCATGGGCCAGGCCATCTCCGGGAAGCCAGGAAGGAAGTGGTGGTTGCCGAGGCTGAAGCCAGGCACGCGGTTGAAGGGGTTGGGGACGATGAGGCTGCCGGCGGGAAACTCGCCCATGCGGATGCGGCGGGGATAGGCCTCGGCGCCAAAACGCGCCTCGATCTCGGCCTTGGCCTCGGGGTGAAGTTCGAGCGGCACGCCGGCGGCCTGCGCTGCTGCCTGCCGGGTGTGGTCGTCGGGTGTGGCGCCGATGCCGCCGAAGCTGAACACCACGTCAGGGGTGGCAAGGGTTTCGCGCAGCGCCGCGGCGATGCGTTCGCGCTCATCGCCCAGGTAGCGCGCCCACGCAAGCGCCAGACCGCGGCGGGCAAGCGCGCCGATCGCTCGCGCCAGATGCTTGTCCTGGCGCTTGCCCGACAGGATTTCGTCGCCGATGATGAACACGCCGAAGGCAGTCATGGTTGGTTTGGCCGGATTGCGAAGGTGCGGGCAGGCTGTGGACGTTCAGCGCTTTTCGATGGGCGCGGCTGGACGGGTTTCACCCGACCAGTTATAGGACATGAGCCGCCCGGATTGGTCGAATTTCACCTGCAACATCTTGAAACTGGTGTCCTCGCCGCCGGGCAGCTTGCCCGAGCCGTAATACCAAGTCCATTGTTCATGGCGCGTGCCGTCCACCTCCAGCACCTGGCCGCTGCCCAGCGGCGGGCCAAGCCATTCGCGCACCTGGGTCATGGTGGTTTCACCGTGCTTCATGCGGGCGGCGAAGGCGCCGAAATCGAAATCGCGGCCCACCTTGACGGTGGCGCAGCCGGACGCCAGTGCAAGAATTGCAGCGGCCAGCCATGTCTTGGAGCGGACGGCGGAAAGATGGTGTTGCATGGTCAGGGTCCTCGGTGAAAAAACCGCTGCTTCGACTGGTGCCCCACGGAAAAGTTGGCGCCGCACCCGGCGGGCGCGGGGCGCGGGCCGCGTGATTGGGGCGGATGTTTCAGCAGCCGTCGCCTGGCTGCGCTGCGCGGCATTCGGCGCGGCTGCGATCGGCGTTGCTCACGCAGCGGTAGCGTTCGCCGCGGCAGGCTGCGCACCAGGTGGTGGTGATGCCCTGATCCTTGTAACGGCTCTTGAGCACGTCCACTTCGCGGAGGCTGCAATCAATGGCGTTGGCCGTGAGCGCTTCCTGGCTGGAACAAGCCCCCAGCAGCGTTGCCAGGCCCAGGGCGAGGGCGGTGGCGGCGAGCGTGCGAGACACAGCGATCATCCGGAAATGTAGGACTCGAGTTGCTGGATCTGGAAGCGCTGGTCGGCAATGGTTTCCTTCACGGCATCGCCGATGGACACCACCCCCACCACGCGCCCGCCCTGCACCACGGGCAGGTGCCGTACCCGCAGGTCGGTCATGATGCCCAGGCAATCGTCCACTGTGTTGTCCGGCGAGACCACGTGCACCCGTTCGGTCATGATGTCGCGCACACGGGTGTCGCGGGAGGCCTTGCCCATGAGAATCACCTTGCGCGCGTAGTCGCGTTCGGAAAAGATGCCCGCCAGCCGCTCACCCTCCATCACCACCAGTGCGCCCACGTCGTGCTCGGCCATGAGCCGCAAGGCATCGAAGACCGTATCCTCGGGTCCGACACCGAGCACGGCAAGCGCTTTCCTTTGCAGGACCTGAGCCACGGTCTTCATGCCGGTCTCCTCGCGCTGCGGCCTTGCAACGCCGCGTGAGCGCGAAGTGTAGGCGCCCCGCCGCGGCGGCGGCAAGTCTCGTGCGGCGCGTGCGGCGCGATGGGGGCGCACCCGGACCGCAGGCCTGAGGATGCCTAGAGCTCGCTCCAGGCCTTCTCGATCCGCTTGAAGGACACCGGGTAGGGCGTGCGCAACTGCTGCGCCCAGAGCGATACTCGAAGCTCTTCCAGCATCCAGCGGAACTCCTCCAGCCGCGGGTTGCGGCTGCCGCGGGCCCGGTCCGCCTCGCGGCGCTGGGTCCACAGCTTCCACCAATGGGAGACGGTGTCCTGCCACTGGGCATCGCGGGCCGGATTGGAGGCGAACTTGTCCAGACGTATGGCAATGGCCTGCAGGTAGCGGGGCAACTGCTTCAGCCGCTCGTAGGGTGTGGTGGTGATGAAGTCCGCCGGCAGCAGCCCCCGCAATTGCGCCTTCACGTCCGTCATCAGCCTCTGCCACGCCTGGGCGCCGGGCTGCTGGATGCGCGGGCGCAAGGCGTACACCTCGCCAAGGGTGGACAGCACCACGGCGCATACCTCGTTGGCCACTTCCACCAGGCGGGTACGCGCCTTTACCACCCGGGCCTCGAAGGCGCTGCGGTCGCGGATGCGGTCTGCCTCGGCAAAGAAGGCGCGGTCGCAGGCGGCCGTCACCAGCGCTTCCTGCAGCCGCTCCATGGTGCCGGCCTTGTCCTGGGGGCGCTCGCCCAGCAGCTCGGCCAGCGCGGTCCACTTGAGCGCCATGTCCTGTACGCCGCGCAGGTTGCGGCCCACGAACTTCACCTGCTCCACCGCGGCGAGCTGGAACAGCCGGCGCAGGCCGCGGCGCGTGGCCGCGGCGGCCTCGTCCTCGGTGTCCAGCAGCACCAGGGACACCGACTTGCCCTCATCCACGATGGCCGGATAGCCCAGCAGCTTCTGTCCGGCCCGGGTGAACTCCACCTGCTCGGGCAGCTCGCCGAAGTCCCAGGTGGTGACGCCCTGGCGCTCGAAGCTCGAGCGCGCCGTTTCGGTGAACTGGCGGCGCGCCTTCACGCCCAGTTGCAGCCGCAGCGCCGGCAGGTCACGCCCCTGGGCGAGCTCTGAACCCTTCTCGTCGAGCACGCGGAAATTCATGTGCAGGTGCGCCGGCAGGCCGGCCAGGTCCCAGGCGTCGACGGGAACCTCCACCCCGGCCTGACGCTTCAGCGCCTCGGACAGTACCTGGGGCAGCGGCACTGCGTCGGCCTCGATCTCGCCCAGCAGCGCCGTGACCACCTGGGGCACGGGCACGAAATGCCTGCGCAGCCCTTTGGGCAGGCTCTTCAGCAGCTCGGTGAGCTTGTCGCGCAGCAGCCCCGGCACGAGCCACTGGGCGCAGCGCTCGTCCACCTGGTTGAGCAGGTGCAGCGGCACCTGCAGCGTGACCCCGTCCAGCGGGTGGCCCGGGTCGAATCGGTAGGTGAGCGCGTAGCGCACGCCGTTCATCTCCAGCGCGTCGGGAAAGCGCTCGGCGCTGGGGGCCTGGGCGCCCTGGCGCATGAGCCCCTCGCGGGTCATGAAGAGCAGCCTCGGGTCAGCGCGCTCGGCCTCCTTGCGCCAGTGCTCGAAGGCGGCCATGCCGTGCACGTCGGCGGGGATGCGCGCGTCGTAGAAGGCGAACATGTCCTCGGCATCCACCAGAACGTCGTGGCGGCGCGACTTGTGCTCCAGGTCGCGCACCTCCTCCACCAGGCGGCGGTTGTGGCGCAGGAAGGGCGCCTCCAGGCGCGCGTCGCCTTCCACGAGCGCGGCGCGGATGAAGATGCGGCGCGACTCGGCGGGGTCGATGGGCCCGTAGGCCACGCGCCGCCGCGGCACCACCGTGAGGCCGTAGACCACCACCCGCTCGAAGGCCACCACCTGCCCGGTGGCCTTCTCCCAGTGGGGGTCGAAGTGGTGCTTCTTCGCAAGGTGCGGCGCGGCGGCCTCGATCCACTCGGGCTCGATGCCGGCCACGCAGCGCGCGAACAGCCGCGTGGTCTCGGTGAGCTCCGCGGCCATCACCCACCTGGGCTGCTTCCTGCGCAACGCCGAGCCGGGGAAGACGTGGAACTTCACGCCCCTCGCTCCGAGGTATTCGCCACCCTCCTCACCCTTCATGCCGATGTTGCCCAGCAGCCCGGCGAGCAGCGCGCGGTGCACCTGGGCGTGCTCGGCAGGCTTGTCGTTCTCGCGCCAGCCCATCTCGGACACCAGCGCGTGCAGATGGCCGTGCAGATCGCGCCACTCGCGCAGCCGCAGCCACGAGAGAAACTTCTCGCGGCACTCGGCCTGCAGCTTGCGCATCGATTTCCTGTGCTTGAGCAGCTCGTCGTAGAAGTCCCACAGCTTGAGGAACCCAAGGAAGTCGGAGCGCTCGTCCACGAAGGCGGCGTGGGCGGCGTCGGCCGCGTCGGCCTTCTCCATGGGCCGGTCGCGCGGGTCCTGCACCGACAGGGCCGCGGCGATGACCAGCACCTCGCGCAGGCAGTTCTCGCGCTTCGCGGCCACGATCATGCGGCCGATGCGCGGGTCGATGGGCAGCCGGGCGAGCTGGGCGCCCACGCTGGTGAGGTTATGGCGCTCATCCACCGCGCCCAGTTCCAGCAGCAGCTGGTAGCCGTCGGCGATCATGCGCGGCTGGGGCGGCTCCACGAAGGGAAAGGATTCGGGCTCGCCGAGCTTGAGCGCCTTCATGCGCAGGATCACCGCCGCGAGAGAGGAGCGCAGGATCTCGGGGTCGGTGAACTCGGGGCGCGTCTGGAATTCCTCCTCGGAGTACAGCCGCACGCACACACCGCTCGAGACGCGCCCGCAGCGCCCCGCGCGCTGGTTGGCCGACGCCCGCGACACGGGTTCCACCTGCAGCATCTCCACCTTGTTGCGGAAGCTGTAGCGATTGATGCGCGCCAGCCCCGGGTCCACCACGTACCGGATGCGCGGTACCGTGAGCGAGGTCTCGGCCACGTTGGTGGCCAGCACCACCCGCGGCCCGGCATCGGGCTTGAACACGCGCTCCTGCTCGGCGAGCGACAGGCGCGCGAACAGCGGCAGGATCTCCACACCGCCCGCCCCGCCGCGCACCCGCCCCACGGGATGCTTGCGCAGGTGCTCGGCGGTTTCCCGGATCTCGCGCTCGCCCGGCAGGAACACCAGCGCGTCGCCGCTGCCGTGCTTCAGGTACAGATGGTCGAGCGCATCGGCGATGGTCTCGGGCAGGTCGGGCGCTTCGCCGTTCTCGTCCTCTTCCTCCGCGCGGACCGGGCGATACTCCACCTCCACGGGGTACAGCCGGCCGGACACCTCGATGACCGGCGCGTCCATGAAGTGCCGCGAGAAGCGCTGGGCGTCGATGGTGGCCGAGGTGATGACGAGTTTCAGGTCCGGGCGCCTGGGCAGCAGCTGGCGCAGGTAGCCCAGCAGGAAGTCGATGTTCAGGCTGCGCTCGTGGGCCTCGTCCACGATGATGGTGTCGTAGGCGCGCAGCTGGCGGTCGGCCTGCGTCTCGGCGAGCAGGATGCCGTCCGTCATGAGCTTGACGAACGGCTCGGGTCCCACGTGGTCGTTAAAGCGCACCTTGTAGCCCACCAGCTCTCCCAGCGGCGAGCCCAGCTCCTGCGCGATGCGCCCGGCCACGGTGCGCGCCGCGATGCGTCGCGGCTGGGTGTGGCCGATGAGGCCCTGCACACCTCGCCCTGCTTCCAGGCAGATCTTGGGTAGTTGCGTGGTCTTGCCCGAGCCGGTCTCGCCGCACACGATGATCACCGGGTGGGCGTTGAGCGCAGCGGCGATTTCGCCGCGCTTGCCGCTCACGGGCAGCTCTTCCGGATAGCGCAGCACCGGCAGGCGGGCGCGGCGCCGGGCCACTCGCGCCAGCGAGGTGTCGATGTCGCTTTCGATCCGGGCCAGGTCGGACTCGTCCACGCCGGTCTTGGCTTCGCGCAGCCGCGCCAGGCGGGCGCGAAGCCGCGACTGGTCTTCGATCATGCAGGCAGGCACACGCTGCCACTGGGCGTCCAGGGGCGAACGCCGCGAGGGCGGTGACGCGGGAGGGTGTGACGGCGCGGCGGAGGTCACAGGGCGGTGGGGAGCGATGTTAAATCACGGGCGCGGGTGACTTGGAGAGCCGCCGTGGTCCGCTGGTTCGGCAACCCGGCGCACAAAAAAACGGGGTGCCTGGCGGCACCCCGAAGTTCCCTGAAACGACGTAGCGAAGCAACCATGAACCGGCCGGAACGCCACTCCTGCCGATCGCACACCGAAAACTCCAGCGTGCCCGGTAACGCGGTACATCCGTGGAACTGCATGGCCGCCGGTGCCCGGGTCCGCAGCCCCTCGCCACGGCGTGCTCCCGGCCCGCGCCAGCCCTTTCCCCCGCGCGTTGGACGCGACTCTAGGGGGTGGGCCGCGCGTCAGCCTTGATTTACGTCAACCCGCCAGCGGGCGTTGCAGTTCGTCCAGGGACAGGCCCCAGCGCCCGAGGGTGTAGCGCAACAGCGCCAGTTCGGCATCGTGGAACTGCTGGTCGGCCTTCATGAGGATCAGCGCCATGCTGGCGGCGTCGGTGCGTTTGCGCCCGTCCTGCACGGCATCCACGATGGCATCGATGCGCGCCTTGTCCATGAGGTTGATCTTGCCTCCCGCGTCGCCGGCGGCCAGCAGGTCGTCGCAGTAGTCCTTCACCACCTGCGAGAACTGCTCACGGGTGAGGTCGATCAGGCGCAACAGGTCGAGGCGCTCCAGGGCTTGCAGTTCGCGGTCGTCGAGCCGCGCGTCGGCAAGCATCACCATGGCCAGCACACGGGCCATGGCTTCGGGGCTGTCGGCGGGGTAGGTTTTCATGGCATCTCCCTAAGGGTGGGGCGGGGGCGGTGGATGGGTGCCCGCCGTGCGGTCCGCGCGCCGCCCGGCCTTGGCGATGAACAGGGCGCTCACCGGCGTGGTGATCACCAGGAACAACGTGATGAGCAACTCGTGCAGGCTGACACCGTCACCGCGGCTGGAAAACCACACCATGGAGGCCAGCAGCAGCGCGCCGATGCCCAGGGTCGTGGCCTTGCTCGGACCATGCAGGCGCGTGAGCAGGTCGGGGAACCGCGCCAGTCCGATGGAGCCCAGCAACGCGAAGCCCGCGCCTGCCAGCACCAGGGCCGAAACCGCCAGTTCGAGAATCATGGATGGCTCACTCGATGATGTCGCCACGCAGCAGATACTTCGATAGCGCCACCGTGCCGATGAAGCCCAGCGCCGCGATCAGCAGTGCCGCCTCGAAGTACAGGGTGCTGCCGGTGTGCAGCCCAAGCAGCACGATCAGGCCGGTGGCGTTCACGTACAGGGTGTCGAGGGCAAGGATGCGGTCGGCGGTGTCGGGGCCCTGCAGCAGCCGGTAGACGTTGAGGAGCATGGCAAGCCCCAGCATGGCCGCCGCCGCGGACAGCGCCCAGGCCATCAGCATTCGAATATCCTCTGCAGGCGTGCCTCGTAGCGTGCCTTGATGTCCTCCCGCACCGCGGCATCGTCGGGTGCGTCCAGGGCATGCACCAGCAACACGCCGCGCTCCAGGTCCAGGTCAGCCGACACCGTGCCCGGCGTCAGGGTGACGGTGGCCGCCAGCACGCTGGCCACCACCGGATCGCGCACTGCGAGGGGCACTTCCACCAGGCGTGGCCGCAGCCGCGCCACGGGGCTCAGCACCAGCCGCGCCACGCGCAGGTTGGCCACCACGATGTCGCCCAGCACCAGCGCCACGTAAGCGAGCGCCGCCAGCGGACGGCGGATGGGCGGCACAGCGGGGAACACCCGTCGCACTGCCAGCGGGATGGCCACCGCCAGTGCCGCGGCCAAGATCACCTGGCCCGCCGACAGGGAGTTGGCCAGCAGCAGCCACAACGCCGCCAGCACCAGGGACAACCGCGGAAAGGGCAGCCAGCGCGTCATGGCGCCGCCTCGCGGTCCCCGGGCGCGGGCCGTTGCCCGCCCGTCCGGGGGGCGCCGGGATCGGCACCCAGCACTTCCCCACGGATGACGCCGGGGTCCAGGGCTTCCGCCGCCGCCTGTCGGGTGAAGCCCGCCACCGGGTTTGCCACCGCGGTGAGTGCCGCAATGAGCCCCAGCAACACGGCGGGCGCTGCCAGCAGGGGCCGGTCGAGGATTGTGGCTGGCGGCGCCGGTTCGAGAGCCCAGAACAGCCGCGAGCCCGCCTTGGAAAGCGCAACGATGTTGAGCAGTGAGGCGCCGAGGATCACCCCCCACAACCAGGGCGCCCCGGGGGCGCCTTGAAGGATCATGAACTTCCCCAGGAAGCCGGCCAGCGGCGGCATGCCCGACAGGGCTACGGCGAGGACAAAGAACGCCGCGCCCATCAGCCCTGCCGCCGGCGTGGGCGGGGCCCGCTCCAGGCGGTCGGCGGCAGGGCCGCGGTGGCGCGCGATGGTGTCGGTGAGGAGGAACAGCCCGGCGGTGGCGAGCGAACTGGCCAACAGGTAGTACAGGCCACCGCCTACGGCGCCCGCTGCGCCCGTGGCCACGGCCGCCAGCCATGTGGCCGTGGAGCCCAGGGCCAACCATGCCGTCAGCGTGCTGAGCGAGGGCGCGGACAGGGCGCCCAGCGCCGCCGCCGCCACAGCCCCCAGGGCGGTCGGCAGGGCGACCGTGGTGGCCAGGTCGGCGGCCGGGCTGGCGCCGAACACCAGCGGATAGACGCGCAGCACGGCGTACACACCCACCTTGGTGAGGAGGGCGAAAATCGCCGCCACCGGCGCCGCCGCAGCGCCATAGGTGCCCGGCAGCCACAGGTACAGGGGCGCGGCCGCCGCCTTCAGCAGGAACACCACCAGCAGCACCCCGGCGCCCGCCCGTATCCAGGGCCACTGGGCCTGGGGCGCCTGGGCGAGCATCATCCCGAGATCGGCCATGTTGAGCGTACCCCCCACCCGGTAGAGCAGGCTCACCGCCACCAGAAACAGGGTTGATCCGATGAGATTGAGCACCACGTAGTGCACGCTGGCACGCAACCGGGACGCGCCGCGGCCGTGCTGCAGCAAGCCGTAGGAGGCGATCAGCATCAGCTCGAAGCATACGAACAGGTTGAACAGATCGCCCGTGAGGAAGGCGCCGTTCAGCCCCATGATCTGGAACTGCATCAACGGGTGGAAATGGGCACCCCTGGCGTCCCAGCCGCGCAGGGCATAGAGCAGGCTGGTGGCCGCCACCGCCGCCGTGAGCGCCACCATGAGCGCCGACAGCCGGTCGAGCACGAGCACGATCCCCAGCCGCGCCGGCCAAGCGCCCATGGCGTACACGCGGGCTCCGCCGTCGCTGGTGTGCAGCAGGCAGGCAGTGGCCACCGCCAGCAGCGCCGCCACCGATACCACCGCCACGGCCCGCTGTGCGCGCAGCCGCCCCCACAGCAATACCAGCAGGCAGGCCGACAGGGCTGGCAGCAGGAAGGGCAGGGCTGGCAGGTGGTTCACGCTTCCTCCGCGGCCTGTCGGGCTTGCGGGGTGGCGCCGGCGTCCACGTGGTCGCTGCCTGTTGCGGCGCGTGCCTGCATGGCCAGCACGATCAGGTAGGCCGTCATGCCGAAGCTGATGACAACGGCGGTGAGCACCAGCGCCTGAGGCAGCGGATCGGCGTAGGTGGCCTGGGCGCCCACCACCGGTGGCGCGCCGGTGCGCAGGCCGCCCGAGGCAAAAACGAACAGGTTCACCGCATAGGACAGGAGGGTGAGGCCGAGCACCACCGGGAAGGTGCGCGCCCGCAGCACCAGGTACACGCCGGCCGTGGTCAGCAGGCCGATGGCGGAGGCGATCAGCAATTCCATGGGTCAGGCCTGTGCCGGCCGCAGCCGGCCCAATTGTTCGAGGATCAGCATCACCACGCCCAGCACCGTGAGATAGACGCCCAGGTCGAAGAGCGCCGCGCTCGCCCAGTGGATATCACCCGCCACGGGCAGGTGCAGATGGCCGTGGGCGCTGGTCAGGAATGGTTTCGACCAGGCCCAGGCGGCCAGCCCCGTGGCGCCGGCCACGGCGAGACCGGTGGACAGGGTGCGGGTGAAGTCCAGCCCCAGCCGTGCTGCGCTCCACGCCCCGCCATTGGCGACGTACAACATGGCCACTGCCACGCCCGTCACCAGCCCGGCCACGAAGCCGCCTCCGGGCAGGTTGTGGCCACGCAGAAAAATGTGCACCGCCAGCAGCAACGCCAGGGCCAGCACCACGCGCGCCAGCAGGCTGAGCATCACCGGCCGGAAGGCGGCCGGTGACGGTTCGTCGCCAGCCACGCGCGGCCGTGGGGCTGGGGCGCCGCCCAGCAGCGCCACGATGCCCAGGGCGGCGATGGCCAGCACGGTGATCTCGCCGTAGGTGTCGAAGCCGCGGAAATCCACCAGGATCACGTTCACCACGTTGCTGCCGCCACCCTCGGACACGCTGCGGGCGATGTGCTCGGCGGAGACCGTGGGTCCGGTGGTGGTGGTCATCCACCAAGCGGCGGCCGCCATGGCCAGGCCGCAGGCCAGCGCCAAGGCGGCATCACGCCAGCGTCGCGCCGGGGTGGACTCGACCGGCGTGGCGGCGGGCAGGAAGGGCAGGGCTAGCAGCAGCAGCAGCACGGTGGCCACCTCCACCGACAACTGCGTGAGGGCCAGGTCGGGCGCGGACAACCCCAGGAAAGCCAGTGACACGGTCAGCCCCACGGCCCCCATGAGGATCACGGCAGTGAGGCGCTGGCGGTGCAGGGCCACCACGGCGGCGGTGGAGATGGCAAGCACCAGCCAGACCGCGGCGGCTGCCGGGCCGAAGGGCGTGTAGGCATCCGGAGTGCGTGCCGGCAGGGTGGTGACAAAGGGGGCTGCCCCCAGGGCCAGGGCAACCAGCAGCACCAGCGCCACCTGGCGTTGAAGGGTGCCATCGGCGCTCAGGCGGGTAAAGCGCTGCGCCCCATGGGTGAGTGCGGCGAGCCCGTCGAGAAACAGACGTTGTGCCGTCCAGCGACCATGGGACGGGTCGCGCCCATGCAGATCGAAGCGGTGCAACAGGGTGAAGTAGAGGATCGCGCCCGCCACCAGTGCCAGGGCGCTCATGGCAAGCGGCCCGTTCAGGCCGTGCCACACCGCCAGGCTGTAGGACGGCAGCGCCGCGCCCACCACCGCACCCGAGGCTGCCGCCAGCAACCCGCCCACGGTGGCGCCCGGCAACATGCCCACCAGCAGGCATAGACCTGCCAGCACTTCCACCGGGATGCGCATCCACCGCGGTGGTTCGTGGGGCGTTCGCGGCAGGCCGCGGGCCGGCGCCCCGAAGAACACGTCGTGCACGAAGCGCGTGGAATAGGCCACGCTCAGCACCGCCGCGCCCAGGGCCACCACCGGAAACAGCCAGCCCAGGATGCCCAGCGATTGCAGACGCAGGGTCTCGGCGAACAACATTTCCTTTGACAGAAAACCGTTTAGCAGCGGAACGCCCGCCATGGCGGCCGAGGCCACGATGGCAAGCGTGCCGGTGTAGGGCATGGCCCGCCACAACCCGCCCAGGCGGCGCATGTCGCGGGTGCCGGTTTCGTGGTCCACGATGCCTGCCGCCATGAACAGCGAGGCCTTGAAGGTGGCGTGGTTGATCACGTGGAACACGCTGGCCACGGCTGCCATCGGGCTGTCGAGCCCGAGCAGCAACACGATCAGCCCCAGATGGCTGATGGTGGAGTAGGCCAGCAGCCCCTTCAGATCGTGGCGGAACAGTGCCGCCCAGGCGCCGATGGCAAGGGTTGCCAGACCCGTGCCGCCCACCAGCCAGAACCACAACTCGGTGCCCGACAACGCCGGCCACAGGCGCGCCAGCAGGAAGATGCCGGCCTTCACCATGGTGGCCGAGTGCAGGTAGGCCGACACGGGCGTGGGCGCAGCCATGGCATTGGGCAGCCAGAAGTGGAACGGGAACTGCGCCGACTTGGTGAAGGCCCCCAGCAGCACCAGCACCAGCGCCACGGCGTAGTCGGGATGGGCGCGCAGCGCATCGCCCGCCAGGTTCAGTTCCGAGATGCGATAGGTGCCGGCGGCGCTGCCCAGCAGCAAGGCGCCCCCCAGCAGCGCAAGTCCGCCAAGCCCGGTGACGGCAAGGGCCATGCGTGCGCCCACCCGGGCATCGGCGCGATGGCTCCAGTAGCCGATCAGCAGGAATGAGGACAGGCTGGTGAGCTCCCAGAAAACCACCGTGAGCAGCAGGTTGTCCGACAGCACGATGCCCAGCATGGCGCCCATGAAGGCCAGCAGCATGGAGAAGAAGCGGCCGAAGGGGTCCTGGGGCGAGAGGTAGTAGGCGCCGTAGAGAACGATCAGCGCGCCGATGGCCAGGATCAGCCCGGAGAACAACAACGACAGTCCGTCCAGGCGCAGCGCCACCTCAAGCCCCGCCGCCTCGATCCATGGCCAGGCCACCGTCGGTGTCTCGCCGCGCAGGACGGCAGGGGCGAAGGCCAGCAGCAGTGCGAAGGCCGCCAGGGGCACGGCGGCCGTGACCCAGGCGATCACCGCGCGGGGGCGGCGGCGCAGCAGCGCCGGCAGCAGCGCCCCTGCGAAGGGCGCCGCCACCAGTGCAGCCAGCCAGGGGGCGGCACTAGTCATGGCGCGGGCCGCTGGCGCCAGCGCGTGCGCCGCGCAGCGAACGCGCCGTCACCACCAGCAGCGTGAGGGTGGTGAGGGGCATCACGAACCACAGCATCACCTGGCTGTAGCGCGGCAGGGCATCGTGGCCGGCGGCATCGAGCACCAGGAACGCCGTGTAGGCCACGTAGTAGCCCAGGAACACCGCGCCCTCCCAGCGGGCAATGGACCAGCCGGTGAAGAAGATGGGCAGGCAGGCCACTGCCACCGCCAGCATCACCGGCAGATCGAAGGCCAGCACCGACGCCGGCACCGGCAGCCCCTGGACCGACACCAGTGCGGACAGCCCGAGAACGCCAAGAATGTTGAACACGTTGCTGCCCACCACATTGCCTACGGCGATATCGCGCTCTCCGCGGATGCTGGCCATCACCGAGGCGGCCACCTCCGGCAGCGAGGTCCCGGCTGCCACGATGGTGAGGCCCACCACGGTTTCGCTGATTCCCAGCCAGCCCGCGAAGGTGACAGCGGACTGCACCAGCAGGCGAGAGCCCATGACCAGCAGCACCAGCCCCGCAGCCACCAGCAGCACCTGCCAGGGCCAGGCGCCGCGTACCCGCGCGCCCTCGCTGCCCACTGTGTTTTGATACTCCGCCAATACCCGCGCATCGCGCTCGCGCAGCGCCAGCCGCACCTGCAGCGCCGTGTAGGCCGCCAGAGCCGCAAGCAGCGCCGCGCCCTCCGGCAGCGAGAGACGGCTGTCCCGGACCATGAAGGCGAGCACGAACGTGGCCGCGATCATCACCGGCACATCCAGGCGCACCAGTTGCTGGTGCACCACCAAGGGCGTGATCAGCGCCGCGAGCCCGAGGATGAAAAGCACGTTGAAGATGTTGCTGCCCACCACGTTGCCCATGGCGATGGCCGTCTCGCCGCTGGCGGCGGCCTGTACGCTCACGGCCATTTCCGGCGCGCTGGTGCCGAAGGCCACCACCGTGAGCCCGATCACCAGCGGCGGTATGCCCAGCGCCTCCGCCAGTCGTGAAGCGCCGCGCACCAGCAATTCGGCACCGGCCACCAGCAGGGCGAGACCCAGGGCGAACACCAGCAGTGTCATGATGGCATCGGGATGAGGGTGGAGTGTGGAGTGCAGGGTGCAAGGGCGCGCCGGCACGGCGGTGCCACGCGACCGGTCCTCAGACCGGCTGTCTTGCGAAAGGTTTTCCGCACGGGCGCGGAGTTTGCAATGCCGTTGCCTGCAGGGCCCGCCGGGCCCGGAAACTGGAGCCTTGGCCATGGGACGTACCGCATTTGCCCTCACGCTAGCGGCAATTGTTGCCGGTTGCGGCAGCAAGCCGCTCATCCCCGACAAGAATGTTGCATTCTCGCCCGGGTTTCAGCCGCCGGTGGAGGCGGTCGTGTTCACCGTGCTCGCGGGCGTGGCCGCCTATTACGTCATCGAACCTACCGCCCCCAACTGGGAAGTGAAGACCGAGCGCGTGGACGACACGCGCGTTGTCATCAGCTTGCGCAAAAAACGCTTCTCCACGGGGGGCGACGGCGAAGCGCGGGCGCTGTTCAAGCGCAAGGCCGGCGAGATCGCCAACGGCAGCGGGTTCGAGAGCTTCAGCATCCTGTCTTTCGAGGAAGGTGTGGATTCCGAGACCACCGTCGCCCGGCGCGTGTCGCGCGGGATGGTGCGTCTGGAAGGGCTTCGGCAGAGGCCACCGGGCCAGGGCTGAGCCCCGGAGACCTGGCGGTGTCAGGCGGGCTTGCGCGCCAACAGCGCCTTGAAGGGTAGTTGCGCTTCGCACCACGCGGCGGCAGCCAGCAGGTAATTGGATTCCCCGCGCCGTCCCACCACCTGGAGGCCCAGCGGAAGCCCCTTCGGCCCCAGACCGGTGGGCAGGGTGATGGCGGGCGTGCACAACAGTGTCCAGGGCGTGCAGAAGGCCGGGTCGCCGGTATTGTCGAGTCCGTGGGGTGCCTCGCCAGCCGCGGGCACGGTGATCACCGCGCCGTAGCCCCGGTCCAGGAAGCGTTCGAAGGCCGGCAGCAGCGCCTGGTGGGCTTTCATGGCGTCCCTGTAGGCGCTGTCGCTGATGGCCTCGCCTTCATCGAGGGCCCGATTGAGGGTGTCGCTCAGGGCGTCGCGATGCAGCGTGCGCATCGGCTTTGCGAGTTGCGCAGCCTCCCGCAACATGATCAGACGATGCACCTTCCATACATCGTCGAACGCCCGCGGAAGCTCCACCTCGTCCACTGCCGCGCCTGCGGCTCGCAGAAGCTCGATATCGGCGGCGAAGCGTTGCGCCTGGGCGGGCTGGACGCGGTCCCACAACGCCGTGCGCACGGCCGCGAGCCGCGGCGCGCTGCGCGCCGGGATGATCCGATGTCCTAGGACCCCCGTTCGCCGGGTGAGCCAGGAGGCCAGCAGACCCGCATCGGCCACCGAGCGGGCGAACACGCCGGGCTGATCGAAGGTGGGGCTGAAGGCCAGCACGCCCGCCGTGGAGATGAGGTCGCGATCGGGTTTGAAGCCCACCACGCCGCAGAAGGCGGCGGGCCGGATGACCGAGCCATTGGTTTGCGTGCCGATGGCCGCGGGCACCATGCCGCAGGCCACGGCGGCTGCCGAACCGCTGGAGGAGCCGCCCGGCGAGTGGGCCGGGTTCCAGGGGTTCGTGGTGCGGGAGGGCTGCATGAAGGCGAATTCCGTGGTGACGGTCTTGCCCATCACCAGGGCGCCCGAGGCTGCCATCCGCTGGACGAGTTCCGCGCTGCCGGCGGGTTGGTGGCTTGCGTAGCGTTCCGAGCCCATGCCGGTGGGATAGCCCGCCACGTCGATGATGTCCTTCACGCCCACGGGCACGCCGTACAGGAAGCCGCGTTCAGCCCAGGGCAGCGCCGCGGCCGGATCCGCCGCGGCGGCCCCTCGAGAAGCGGCAAGATCATGGTCGGCCGCGCGCGCAGCCTCCAGCACCCGGGCGCGATCGAAAGCCTGCCACGCCATCACCCGTGGCTCCAGCGCGTGGATGCGCTCGGCGCAGGCCCACACCAGCGCCTCGCTGGTGACGGTGCCGGCGGCCAGTTGCGCGGCGGCCTCTCGCAAACCGAGTGCGTGCAGTGCCTTCATGCTTCCCTCTGTATTGTCGTGGCGTTCCCGAGAGCCGGGTGCTGCCGGTGGCGTTCGCAATGCACCCGAGCGTTCAGCCGCCCGCGCGTTGCGCCAGCACCTCCGGGTTCAGGAGGTGCGGGGGCGTGCCGCCGGTGAGGGCCGCGATGCAGTTGCGCGCCGCCGTATCTGCCATGGCGCGGCGCGTGGGCTCGGAGGCCGAGGCGATATGCGGCGTGAGAACCGCGTTGTCCAATGCCAGGAAATCGGGGTTGAGCGCAGGTTCGTTCTCGAAGACATCCAGCGCGGCTGCCCGGATGCGCCGCGCCTTCAGCGCCGCGATGAGCGCCGCGTCGTCCACGATGCCGCCACGCGCCACGTTCACCAGCACGGCCGTGGGTTTCATGAGCGTCAGCTCGGCCGCGCCGATCATGTGATGCACCTCGGCGCTGTAGGGCACCAGCAGCACCACCACATCGGATTCGCGCAGCAGGTCGTGCAGGCCCCGGTAGGCGGTGCCGTGGAGTGCCTCCTCCGCGGGCGGCAGGCGCCGACGGTTGCTGTAGAGCAGCTTCATGCCGAAGCCGCTGGCGCGGCGTGCCACCGCCTGCCCGATGCGTCCGAAGCCCACGATGCCCAGTGTGGCGCCGTGCACGTCTGCGCCGAGCATGAACTTGAGGTAGACGCGCTGCCACTGTCCTGCACGCAGCAGCCGCTCGGCCTCGCCCATGCGCCGGCAGGCAGCGATCACCAGCCCCATGGTGTGGTCGGCCACGCTCTCGGTGAGCACACCGGGGGTGTTGGTGGCCATGATGCCGCGCGCACTCAAGGCACCCACGTCGAGGTTGTTGTAGCCCACCCCCACGTTGGCCACCACCTTGAGGCGCGTGGCTCCCGCAACCACGTCGCCATCGATGCGGTCCGTGGTGGAGGCCAGCACCCCGTCCATGTCCGCCAGCCGGTGGCGCAAGCCGGCAGCGGTGAAGGGCTGGTCGCCCTGGTTGGATTCGACGTGGAAATGCTCCGCCAGCATGGCCAGGGTCTCGTCGAAGACCTCCCGGCACACGAGCACGCGCGGTTTCATGTTTGCTGCCACCCCCGTGGTCTGTTCAATCGGCCACCGTGCCGACCGGCAGCCGGAATCTTAAACGCTGTTCGCCTTGGTTCGCCTTGCCCGACGCGTATTCGACAACTTGTCCGAAGCGGGCAGCTCCGCGGTGTGGGATACCATAACCGGCGTCTCCACATAGCTACCCGCGCAGGAGGCGCGAGCATGGCCACCATCAACTACCTCACCACCGTTCAGTTCGACCATGGTGCCCTGAAGCTCGCCGGCAGTGAGTGCCGGCGTCTGGGTATCTCGCGTCCGCTGGTGGTCACCGATGCCGGCGTGCGCGCAGCCGGTTTGCTGGGCCTTCTGGAAGCGCAACTCAAAGATCTGGCGGTGACGGTGTATGACGGCACGCCTGCCAATCCCACGGAGGCGGCGGTGCTGGCGGCCGTGGAGAGCTATCGCGCGGCGGGCGCCGACGGGCTGGTGGCCATCGGCGGCGGCTCGTCCATCGACCTGGCCAAGGCGGTGGCGCTGCTCGCCACCCATGCACCGCCTCTGGTGCAGTACGCCGCCGTGGAGGGAGGGGCGGCCCGGATCACCGCAGCGGTGGCGCCATTGATCGCCATTCCCACCACGGCCGGTACCGGCAGCGAGGTGGGCCGCGCCAGCGTGGTCGTGTTGAACGACGGCCGCAAGCTCGGCTTCCTGTCGCCGCACCTGCTGCCCAAGGTGGCGCTGTGCGATCCGGACCTCACCTTGGGGCTGCCGCCGTTGCTCACCGCGGCCACGGGCATGGATGCCATGGCGCATTGCATCGAGACATTCCTCTCGCCGCTGGTCAATCCGCCCGCCGAGGCCATTGCGCTGGACGGGCTGGCGCGCGCCGGCGCGTGCCTGGAACGCGCCACCCGCGACGGCAGTGATCGCGAGGCGCGCTGGAACATGATGATGTCTGCCATGGAAGGCGCCATGGCGTTTCAGAAAGGTCTGGGCGCGGTACACGCCCTGTCCCATCCCCTGGGCGCTCTGCCCGGTCTCAAGCTGCACCATGGCACCCTGAATGCGGTGCTGCTGCCGGCGGTGCTGCGCTTCAATGCGGGTCATGTGGGCGGCAAGCTGGAGCGCATCGCCCAGGCGCTGGGGCTGGCCGCGGGCGCTCACGTGGCCCAGGCCATCGCCGATCTCAACGTGCGCCTCGGTTTGCCCGCGGGACTCAAGTCCATGGGGGTGCCCCACGGGGCGCTCGACGGTATTGCCGCTGCCGCGCCGAAGGATCACTGCCACGCCACCAACCCTCGGACGCCCAGCATCGACCAGTATCGTCAATTGCTGGAAGAAGCGTACCTGTAGGCATCACGGGGCGACGCGGTCGCCCGCCGTTTTCAGGAGGGCCGTTGATGAGCGTGACGCACTTGCGAGAGCCTGTCGCCCCTGTGCCGGCGCCCTGGAACCTGGAGGGCGAGGGCTTCATTCTCTGCTATCGATTCCCGCGGGACCCCACCGCCGTGGACGGGCTGGTTCCCGGGCCCTGGCGCGACTGTTACCTCGGCGGCGTGGGGGCGGTCATGCTGGTGGATTACCACCGCTCGGACGCGGGCCCTTACCGGGAGTTGCTGGTGGCGCCGGGCAGGTTCCGCTTTCCAGGCGGCGCGGGTTTCGCTATCACGCGCATCTACGTGTCCACCCACGAGAGCGTGTTCAACGGCCGGGAGAACTGGGGCATTCCGAAAGAGCAGGCGGACTTCCACATCAGCGCGCCCGAGGAGCGTTCGCGCCGGTTCGTCGTGCGCAGCGGGCAGCAAACCGTCGCTGACCTGACCCTGCGCACCAGCGGCTGGGGTGTGCCCTTCACCACGGCGTTCGTTCCCCTGGCCCTACGCACGCTGGTGCAACCGGCCGGCGACCGGCTGCTGGCCACGGCCCCGGGCGGCCAGGGGTGGGTCGGGCTGTCGCGTCCCACCAAAGCCTGGGTGAATGGAAATCTGTTTCCCGACTTCACCCGCCTGCCACGGCTGGCAGCGTTTCATGCGCGGCGTTTCCGGCTTCATTTTCCGGTGGCGCGTGTTCTTTCCGCGGCCGCGGTCTGATGTCATGAAGCTCGAGGGCTGCCGCATCATCCTCACGGGTGCCGCCTCGGGAATCGGCAAGGCGTTGCTGCATCAGTTGAGCCGCCTGGCGGTTCAGGTGGTCGTGAGTGACATGGACGCGGCTGCTCTGAAGGACGCGGTGCAGCAGCTTCCGGCGGGTGGGAACGCCCGGATCGAGCCCTTTGCCTGCGACGTGGCCGACCCGCTCCAGGTGGACCAGCTTTTCGACCACGCCGTGCGGTCCCTGGGTGGTGTGGACCTGTTCTTCGCCAACGCCGGCTTTGCCTACTACGAGCGCATGGGCGCACCCGACTGGGAGCGCCTGGAGCGCATCTACCGGGTCAACGTCCTGTCGCCGCTGTACAGCGCACGCAAGATGGCGGCCCTCAACGCCGGACGCCGCCACCGGGTAGTGTTTACCGCCTCTGCCATGGGCATGATCGCGCTGCCCGGCTATGCCGTGTACGGGTCCACCAAGGCTGCCCTGCATCACTTCGCCGACGCCTATCGCTTCGAAGTGGGCGACGCCAACAGCCTGACGTTGGTGTATCCCATCGGAACCCGCACCGGGTTTTTCCGGGCAGCAGCCACCCGTGCAGCCCCCCAGCCGTGGCCCACCCAAAGTCCGCAGCAAGTGGCTCGCGCCATCCTCGTGGGAATCCGGCGAGATGCGCGGGTGATCCACCCGTCCTCCCTGTTCAGGTTCATGGCGGTCGCGCAGCGTATCGCCCCCCCGGTCAAATGGATCATCCAGACGCTGGAGAAACGTCGTTTCCAGCGCTGGCTGGCCGATGAGGAGGCCCGAGGCGCACCGTCGTGAGCTTCGGTTAGCCCCGGCCTGTGCGTGAGGATGGGGTTTTCGCCCTGACTGTCGGGCGATCGGCCGGTTCATCGGGCCAAGACTATGCCCCTGGAGTAAAGCAGAGCCTGCCGTTGCGCGGTGATGCGCCCAACTACGAATCCTCGCCTGCAAACATTTGCAATCCTCGCAGGCTATTCAGGGGGGCTTGTGGGACAGGGGAGCCGTAAGACCAATCCACTGTGGATGTCTTGTCCAGAAGATGTCCATGTTAAATCTTTTTTTCATGAAAACAAACCTGTGCCAAAAGAGGGAGTATCAGGCTAAAAATTTGATTTGACTTGCGTGCGGCGCAGCAATAATCTGTCGACACCTTTTGATGAACTGGTGTTGTACAGTACAAGCTAAAGAAAGCGCCTTGCCCTGAGCTCAAATTTTCCTTGTTTCCGGATGCCAACCACCATGAAAAATGCCACTGTGTTTCTCGCTGTCGCCGCCGCGCTGATGGCTCCCGTCCATGCCGTCGCCGCTCCCTCGGGTTGGCAACTGGTCACGGCTGAGGCCGCGCAGGCCGTCTTCTATCAGCCGAGGTCGGTGAACCTGATCCCCGACGGTCTTGAAGTGTCTGTCCTCGAGGACTTTCGCAACACCGAATACCTGGGTGAACCCGTGTTCCCCCACAAGTCGCGTCTCAGCACGTTCCGCGTGGATTGCGAACGCGCCGAGGCGGGCCTGGTTTCCTGGACTCTGTACGATGCCAATTTCGGCCAGGGCGAAGTCGTCTGGTCCGACAAGGCGGAAGAGGTTTCCATGTTCCGTGCGGCCTCTGAACCGGCGGTTGAGCGGCTTGTCCAGCGCGTGTGCGCGCCGTTCGTCGCGCGTCGTTGAGCGCCACCTCAGCGATCGAGCAGGACTTTTACAAGGCGCCCCTGGAATCGCTTCCAGGGATGTCGCTTTCCGGGGCGGCGTGCAAGGAGGACTGATCCGGGCCCTCCGCTCGACGACGCGGGCATCATTGGCGCCATCGCTTCGGTTCATGATTCCCCATGTCCGCCCCGAAGTACCAGGATCCTCCCTGGGACCCCGCCTTCCCCAAGCGTCACTGTGCGCTGGCCCGCCTGCACGGTGACCTGACGCAACTGCCGCTTTCGTGGCCCGATCCTCCAACCCTCGACGCCCTGTTGGAGGGGGACAGGGGGCGTCCAGTCACGGCCGGCGGCCTTCCTGTGCGGGCAGTACCCGGCATTTCCCTCGGAGGGGCTCAGTGGGAACGCCGCCTCTGCGCCACGGGAGAGATTCCCGTGCGCCACGCCAGTTGGCACGATCTGTTCAACCTACTTTCATGGCGTGCGTTCCCTGGCACCAAGGCCGCAGTCAATGGCGCTCATGTGAGGGCGCTCGATCACGAGCCGCAGGCAGGCAGGGGGGCGCGGCGCGACGCACTGGCTTCCTTCGATGAAGATGGCGTGGTGGTGGCCTGCGAGGACGTCCGCCTCGAAACCCTGGTGCGGGGCTTTCGCTGGCAGGAACTGTTCGTGGACCAGCGCGATGCGGTGCGCGAATGCCTGCACGTCTTCGCCTTCGGTCACGCCCTGTGCCAGAAGCTGCTGGCCCCCTTCAAGGGCCTCACGGGCAAGGCGCTGTTCGTGCCCGTGGCCCCGGGGTTTGCAGGCCAATCACCCGCGGATCAACGGCAGTGGGTCGACGGGCTCGCCGCGCCGCTGGTCGCCTCGCTCGCCAAGCCTCGGGACCTGGCGCCCCTTCCCGTGCTCGGCCTTCCTGGCTGGTGGCCCGGCAACGAGGACCCGGCCTTCTACGAAGACACGACGGTGTTTCGTCCCGGACGGCGCTGGGGCGGGGCGGGCCAGGGGTGATTGCGCCGCAGCCCCGCCATGGCGCGCGCGTACACTCGGCCGCCGTGACTGCCTACCCTGAGTCCTGTCCGGTCTGCGCCGTGCCGCTTCCACCGTGAGCGGCAGCGCGACGGCGCCACGCCGCGCCCTGCTGCTGCTGGCCTGCGCGGGCTTCGTGTCGGGCGCCTCCATGCGGGTGGTGGAGCCGCTGCTGCCCACGCTGGCGCGTGATTTCGGCGCCGGTGTGCGGGAGGCTTCCGTGGTTCTGGCAGCCTTCAGCCTCGCGTACGGCAGCTTTCAGATCGTGCACGGCCCGCTTGGCGACCGCCTGGGCAAGCTGCGCCTCGCCAGCGGTGCCATGCTGCTGGCCGCTGTCGCCGCCATGGCCTGCGCGACGGCATCGTCGCTCGGCGCCCTGGCCGCCCTGCGTTTTGTCACAGGTATGTGCTCGGGCGCCATCATTCCGCTGTCGCTGGCCTGGATTGGCGATCACGTGGACTACGCGCACCGCCAGGCCGTGTTGGGGCGTTTCGTGGCGGGCACCCTGCTGGGCCAGAGTTTCGGGCCGCTGCTGGGCGGGACGCTGAGCGACCTGGTGGGATGGCATGCCACCTTCGTGGCGCTGGGCGCAGCGTTCCTGCTGGTGGGTTTCGCGCTCTCGGCCCACGCGCGCCATGAACGCTCCAGGTCCTCGGGCATGCGCGTCTCGCCGTGGCGGCAGTACCTGGCCATCCTCGGCTCGGCCAAGGCGCGCCCCGTGCTGTTCACGGTGGGTGTGGAGGGATTCCTGTTCTTCGGGGCCTTCGGGTTTGCCGGCGCCTACGTGCACCAGCGCTTTTCGCTCGGCGACTCGGCCACCGGGCTGCTGGTGGCCGGCTTCGGCTTGGGTGGTGTCACCTATAGCCTTCTGGTACGCCGACTGGTGGGGCGCCTCGGCGAGACTGGCCTGGTGGCTGCGGGCGGGGCAACGCTGCTGGGGTGTTTCCTGGCGCTTGCCTTCGCACCGATGCTGGCGGTGGCGGCCGCTGCCGTGGTGGTGATGGGGCTGGGCTTCTACATGCTCCATAACACCCTCCAGACCCGTGCCACCGAGATGGCCCCGGAGGCGCGCGGGGCAGGGGTGTCGTTTTTTGCGCTGTGCCTGTTCCTCGGGCAGGCGCTGGGGGTGAGCGCCTTCGGCGTGCTGGTGGAACGCCTCGGGTATCCGGGGCCGTTCGTGGCGGCGGGGGCGGGGCTGCTGGCGCTGGGGGCGTGGTTTCGCGGGCGTATCCGCGCCCTGCGCGTAATCGTGCCCGATGCCCGGCCATGACCCAGGCGCTGGAACATTGCGCAGGCCATGCCCGCGCGAGGCCGTGGCAGTCGGGTCCGGTATGCTCCGTGAACTTCAGTGCGCTTCCGAGGATTCGCCGTGAAACGATCAGCCTTGACCGCCGTATTCGCGCTACTTCTGTCCAGCGGCATCCTGCCCACGGTTCAATCGGCGCTGGCAGGGGACGCAAAGCCCTACTTCCCCGCGCCGGGAGATGCCTGGTCGACCGTGACGCCTGCCGCGGCCGGCATGGACCCCCAGCGGCTTGCCGAGGCGGTGGCCTACGCCCAGGCGAACGAGGTGCCGTGGCCGCGCGACGTACGCGCCCAGATTGAAAAGGACACGGCCAACGAGCCCTATCCGGAAATCCTCGGTTTGGTGAAGCCCCGCGGCGGACAGAACGGCATGGTGCTCAAGGGCGGCCGCGTCGTGGCGGAGTGGGGTGACACGGGGCGTGTGGACCTGAGCTTCTCGGTGGCCAAGAGCTACCTGGCTGTGGTGACGGGGCTCGCCTGGGAAGACGGACTTCTGGGAGATCCCGACCAGCCTGTGGGCGCGCGCGTGCGCGACGGTGGTTACAACTCGCCCCAGAACGCGCCCATCACCTGGACCATGCACCTGCAACACACCAGCGAGTGGCAGGGCACGCTATGGGACAAGCCCGACGTGGCCGACCGGCGTCGCGGCTATGGCCGCGCCCTGCAGCAGCCGGGTACCTTCTGGGAATACAACGACGTGCGGGTTAACCGGCTGGCGCTGTCGCTGCTGCGGTTGTACGAGCGGCCGCTGCCCGAGGTGCTGAAGGCGCGCATCATGGACCCGATCGGCGCCAGCAGCGATTGGGTGTGGCACGGCTATCTCAACTCCTTCGTGGAGGTGGGCGGGCGGCGCATCCAGTCGGTGAGCGGTGGCAGCCACTGGGGTGGCGGTTTGTGGGCCAGCACCCGCGATCACGCCCGCTTCGGCTATCTCATGCTGCGCGAAGGCCAGTGGGACGGGCGGCAGTTGCTGCCGGCGGACTGGGTCCGGCGCATGACCACGCCTTCGGGGCTCACCAGTTTCCAGGGATACCTTTGGTGGCTGGCCTCGCCCGCCAACCCGGCCCTGCCAAATCTCCCGGCGGGCAGCTTCGCGGCGCTTGGGTCGGGCGGCAACATGATCTTCGTGGACCCGGCCCGCGACCTTGTGGCCGTGGTGCGCTGGCTGGATATCCCAAAGCTCGATGGTTTCGTCCAGCGCCTCACGGCTGCGGTGCAGGACACCGCGTCGCGGTGATGGGGTCCTCACCGTCAAGCCGCTGTGGCGCCATCCTGGCCGTGGCGCTGCTGGCCGGGTGTGCCCTACGCGGAGCACCCGACTCGGGGGTAGAGGCCGAGGTGGTACCCGGGGCGCGGTGGACCTTGTCCTTCCCCGTGGCCGGCACCCTGGTGTCCCGGAGCGTTGCCGCGGGCGGCCATGCCGCCGAGGGCGATCCCTTGGCGGTGCTGGATCCCGCGCCCTTCGAGGCACGGGTGCTGGATCGCTCGGCGGCGCTGCAGGCGGCCGAGCAGCGCCGCGTGGCGGGCACCATGGACTCCGAGGCCCTGCGCGCCATGCTCCCGTCGGTGGTGGCGCCGGAGCGCTTCGATGCCCTGCGCGTGGCTGTGCTGCAGGCGGAGTTGGGGGTGGCCACCGCGGGGCTGGAGCTGCGCCGCGCCGTACTGGACAACCGTGACGCTGTGTTGCGCGCGCCCGCCGCGGTGGAGTTGCACCGCTGGTTTGCAATCGAAGGCGTCTGGCTCGCGGCAGGGGCCCCGGTGGCGGAGGTGGTGGATGCGTCCACGGTGAGGGTGGTGATGCGCGCCGCGCCCGGCTGGCGACCTGGAACCCGCGTGGTGGCGGAGCGCGCGGACGGCACGAGGCTGCTTGGCTGGGTGGGCCCCGTCCAGCCCGGGGGCATCGAGGGCGTACCGGTGATGATTTCCGAGTCCGCAGTCTTAGTCCCGGGCGAGCGCCTGCGCGTCTTCCTTCCTTGATGGCGAGCGGGGCGGGCTGAATCGAGGCGGCGCGAACGTGCATGCCGGATGTGGGGTACAAGCCGCCATGGGCCATTCAGCTTCAGCCTGAACAAAAGGTTTGCTTTGACATTGGACAAAGCGCACGCCTATACTTCGTTCACGGTTTAGATTAAGTCTAATCTTTACCTGTTCCGGGGCCGGCAATGCCGGCTCTTCCGTTTTCCGACCTGCATCTCTGGAGGCGTCATCCATGGCTCATCTCAAGGGCTCCAAGACCGAAGACAACCTGAAGGCCGCCTTTGCCGGCGAATCCCAGGCGAACCGCCGTTATCTGTACTTCGCAAACAAGGCCGACGTGGAAGGCCAGAACGACGTGGCCGCCGTGTTCCGCTCCACCGCCGAAGGCGAGACCGGCCACGCGCACGGTCACCTGGAGTACCTGGAGCAGGTGGGCGACCCCGCCACCGGCCTGCCCATCGGAGGCACGCGCGACAACCTCAAGGCCTCCATTGCGGGCGAGACCCACGAGTACACCGACATGTACCCGGGCATGGCCAAGACCGCCCGTGACGAGGGTTTCGAAGAAATCGCCGATTGGTTCGAGACGTTGGCCAAGGCCGAGCGCTCCCACGCCAACCGGTTCCAGAAGGCTCTGGACGCGCTGGCCGACTAAAGGTCGCCACGCAGTGCGCGGGGTGAGGGGCGGAGTTGTCTCGACCCCCGCGTTATGTTTGCAGCACCCCCACGCAACAGGTTAACGGCCATGCGCGAAGGCAGCCTCGAAGCCCCCACCCGCCACCCCATCGACTGGCGAAATCCTGATTTCTACAACCAGGAAAAGCTTTTCGATGAACTGGAGCGTGTCTACGACATCTGCCACGGCTGCCGCCGCTGCGTCAGCTTGTGCAACGCCTTCCCCACGTTGTTCGACCTGGTGGACAACAGCGAAACCCTGGAAGTGGACGGGGTGAAGAAGGACGACTACTGGAAGGTGGTGGACCAGTGCTACCTGTGCGACCTGTGCTACATGACCAAGTGCCCTTACGTTCCGCCCCACCAGTGGAACGTGGATTTTCCGCACCTCATGCTGCGCGCCAAGGCAGTGAAGTTTCGCGAGCAGGGCGCCAGCTTCCGGGACAAGCTGCTGTCGTCCACCGACGCGCTGGGTAAGCTGGCTTCGATTCCGGTGGTGGTGCAGGCAGTCAACGCGGTGAACAAGACGCCCGCCACCCGCAAGGTGATGGACAGCGTACTGGGCATCGCCGCCGAGCGTCAGCTTCCCGAATACGACAGCGCGAAGTTTCGCAGTACGGCCCGGCCCGATCACTCCTTTGCCGTGCAGGACGGCAAGCTCACCCCGGGCAAGGTAGCCATCTTCTCCACCTGCTATGTGAACTACAACGAGCCCGGCATCGGACACGATCTGATCGCCATCCTCAAGCACAACGCCATTCCCCACAAAGTGGTGGAAAAGGAAAACTGCTGCGGCATGCCCAAGTTGGAACTGGGCGATCTGGAAGCGGTGAACAAGCTCAAGGAGGGCAACATCCCCGTGCTTGCAAGGCTCGCCCGCGAGGGCTACGCCATCATGACTGCAGTGCCATCCTGCACGCTTATGTTCAAGCAGGAACTCCCGCTCATGTTTCCAGACGACGCTGATGTGAAGGCGGTGCAGGAGGCCATGTTCGACCCCTTCGAGTACCTGGTGTTGCGCAACAAGGACGGGTTGCTCAAGACCGACTTCAAGCGTTCCCTGGGCAAGGTTTCCTATCACATCCCCTGCCACCTGCGCGTTCAAAACATGGGGCAGAAAACGCGCGAGTTCATGGAATTGGTGCCCGACACCAAGGTTACCGTGGTGGAGCGCTGCTCCGGCCACGACGGTACCTGGGGCGTCAAGAGCGAGTTCTTCAAGGATTCCATGAAGATCGGCAAGCCGGTGTTCAAGGCCATGGCGGCCCCCGGGCCCGACTACGTCAGTTCCGACTGCGCCATTGCCGGCCGCCATATCCTCCAAGGCATGGGAAACCCCGATACTGCCAAGGAGCACCCCCTGTCTCTGGTGCGCATCGCCTACGGCCTGTGACCGCAGACGCGCGCAGCCGCCTTTCCAAACCACCTCCCCACATCATGCAAACCGCCACTGCACAGACCCACGCCCAGCCGGCCATCACCCGTGAGAGCCTCATGACGCTCGAGGCCTACTCGAAGAACCGCAAGGACTTCCGTGCCAGGGTGCTGGCCCACAAGCAAGCTCGCAAGGTTCACCTGGGACCCCACATCACCCTGTTGTTCGAGGATGAATTGACGCTGCGCTACCAGATCCAGGAAATGCTGCGCATCGAAAAGATCTTCGAGGAGAGCGGTATCCAGGATGAGCTCGACGCCTACAACCCGCTGGTGCCTGAAGGGTCGAACTGGAAAGCCACCATGCTGATCGAGTATGCCGACGCGGATGAACGGCGCCGCGAACTGGCGGTGCTGAAGGGCGTGGAGGACTCGGTCTGGGTGCGCGTGGAGGGCCAGGCCAAGGTGCTTGCCATCGCCGATGAAGATCTGGAGCGCGAGAACGAGCAAAAGACCTCCTCGGTGCATTTCCTGCGCTTCGAACTCACCGAGGCCATGAAACAGGCGCTCAGGGCGGGCGCCGCGCTGGCGGTGGGTGTGGATCACCCGAGGGTTGCCGTCGCGCTCGACCCGGTGCCCGTGGATACCCGCGCCTCGCTGTTGGGCGACCTGCGATTCTGATGAGTGTCCGTACGCCGCTGGCTTTTCTGGTGGCCGTGGGGCTCGCCGCCTGTGGCGCGAGCCCCGAGCGCCGTGAGGCGCCCGACAAACCAGGCAGCCTCGCCGAGCCCACGATCGCCGACAAGAACAAGGGCAAGGAGGGCGCGAAGGGTGGTTTCTTCGGTCCCGCGGCGCGGCTTCCGGAAGTCGAGGTGGCTCTGCCGGACCTGCCGCGCGACGCCGATCTTGCGGAGGTGCGCCCGAGGGATTTCACCTCAGGCAAGGTGAGGATCGATACACGTACCCTGCGGGTGGATGAAGACCTCGTCGTTCGATATGTTGTGGATGTCACCACGCCAGGTGGCGTGCGAAACATCAGCCACGAGGCGATTCGCTGCGATCCCAATGAATTCAAGCGTATCGCGATCGTGCGGACGGATGGCTCCTGGGGACCTGTGAGCCGGTCGGATTGGGGGCCCGTGAGCAACGTCACCTACAACGCCGTGCAGTTCTCCCTGGCCAAGGATTATTTCTGCGGTCCCAAAGGAGCGCCGCGCGGCAAGGCGGATATCGTCAAGCGGTTGGAGCGGGGCCTCAGAGCGCCGACAGTGCCGAACTACTGACTGCCATGGTGGCGGGAGCCGTCGCCCCCGGCGCCTCAGAGCAGGACCAGGTTGTCGCGGTGAATCAGTTCGGGCTCTTCCACGTAGCCCAGCCTGGTCTCGATATCACTGCTGGGGGTACGCAGGATGCGACGGGTGTCGCCCGCCGAGTAGTTCACCAGGCCGCGGGCAATTTCCCGACCCCCCGCATCCATGCAGGCCACCACCTCGCCGCGCTCGAATTCTCCGGCAGCGGCGGTCACGCCGATGGGCAGCAGGCTGCGCCCGCCCTGAAGCAATGCCTTCGCCGCCCCCTCGTCGAGCGTCAAGCGGCCGCGTACTTGCAGGTGATCGGCGAGCCACTGCTTGCGGGCGGCCAGCGCCGAGGTGCCGGCTTCCAACTGGCTGCCAATGGGCTCTCCAGACGCGAGACGCAACAGCACATCGGGCTCACGACCCGAGGCGATCACCGTGTGGGCGCCGCTGCGGGCAGCGCGTTTTGCCGCCAGTACCTTGGTGAGCATCCCTCCCGAACCGATGGTGCTGCCGGCGCCGCCGGCCATGGCTTCCAGGCGTGGATCACCGGCGCGGGCAAGGCGCACCAACGTGGCCTCGGGGTCCTTGCGCGGGTCGGCTGTGTACAGGCCGGGCTGGTCGGTGAGGATAACCAGCACCTCGGCCTCTACCAGGTTGGTCACCAGAGAGGCCAGGGTGTCGTTGTCGCCGAAGCGGATTTCCTCCGTGGCAACGGTATCGTTTTCGTTGACGATGGGGATGATGCCCAGCTCGAGCAAGGTGCGCAGCGTGGTGCGTGCGTTCAGGTAACGCTTGCGATCGGCAAGGTCTTCGTGCGTGAGCAACACCTGCGCGGTGCGCAGTCCATGGCTGCGAAAGCACGTCTCATAGGCCTGCACCAGCCCCATCTGTCCGACAGCGGCCGCGGCCTGCAATTCGTGCACGGCGCTGGGGCGTTTCTTCCAGCCCAGCCGTTGCATGCCCTCGGCCACAGCGCCGCTGGACACCAGGATCACCTGTTTGCCTTGCCGGGCGAGCGCGGCAATCTGCTGCGCCCATTGGGCCAGCGCCGTCTGGTCGAGCCCCTGCCCGTTGTTGGTCACCAGGCTCGATCCCACCTTGGCCACCAGCCGGCGCGCGCGGCTGACTGACGATGGTGCAATCACCGTTTCAAGGTCCAAGGGTGGGGGCGCGTTCGGCCACCAGCGGCGCGTCGCTTTGCGTTGCGGCCGCGAGTGTGCTGCCTGCCAGGCCAGGCGTCTGATCGGGCGGCGATCCGGCGGTCCCGGGGACGTCCTGATCCAGCGACGAAGGCCGTACGCGGTCTATGTGATCCATGACTGCCCGCACAACCGCATCGCAACCCTCACCCGAAAGGGCCGATATGGCGAACCACGGCGTGGGGGCGGCGTCGGCGCCCAGGTGGCGTTGGAGGAAATCGCGCACGCGTGCCTCGCGCTGATCTGCGGGGATCAGGTCTATCTTGTTGAGCACCAGCCAGCGCGGCTTGGCGTGCAGTGCAGTGTCGTACTTGCGCAATTCCTCCACGATTGCGTGGGCTTCTCGCACGGGATCGGCATGTTCATCCAGCGGCGCCAGATCGACGATGTGCAGCAGCAGGTGGGTGCGTGCAAGGTGGCGCAGGAACTGGTGGCCCAGGCCTGCGCCCTCCGCCGCACCCTCGATCAGTCCTGGGATATCAGCCACCACAAAGCTGCGGCTGTGGTCCACCCGCACGACCCCCAGGTTCGGGTGCAGGGTGGTGAAGGGGTAGTCGGCCACCTTGGGGCGCGCTGCCGACACCGCGCGGATGAAGGTCGATTTGCCGGCGTTGGGCATGCCGAGCAAGCCGACGTCCGCAAGCACCTTGAGCTCCAGTTGCAGCCGGCGGCTTTCGCCGGGCTGGCCGGGCGTGCACTGGCGAGGTGCGCGGTTCGTGGAGGACTTGAAGTGAATGTTGCCCAGCCCGCCTGATCCGCCCTTGGCCAACTGCGCGCGTTGGCCATCGCGGGAGAAATCCGCGATCCGCGCGCCAGTCTCTGCATCGGTGATCACCGTGCCCACGGGAAAGCGCAGGGTGATGTCCTCGCCCGCTGCGCCGTAGCAGTCGGAGCCACGGCCCTTTTCACCATTGCGGGCGCGGTGGATACGGGCGAATCGATAGTCCACCAGGGTGTTCACGTTGCGGTCGGCCAGACCCCAGACGCTGCCGCCCCGTCCGCCGTCGCCGCCGTCAGGGCCGCCGCGGGGGATGAATTTCTCGCGGCGGAAACTGGCAATGCCATCCCCGCCCTTGCCGGCATGGACCTCGATTTCGACTTCGTCAACGAATTTCATGGGTGCCTGAAAAGAAAAAGCCCTATCGGGTCGATAGGGCTTTCGCGAAGCGGGTTGCCAGCGCGATCAGGCGACCGCTGGGACGACGCTCACGGTCTTGCGCTTGTCCGGCCCCTTGACGCCGAACTGAACAAGTCCGTCCACCTTGGCGAACAAGGTGTGGTCTTTGCCAAGACCCACGTTCAAGCCCGCATGCACCAGGGTTCCGCGCTGACGAACCAGGATGCTGCCCGCAGAAACCAGTTGCCCTCCAAAGCGCTTGACGCCAAGGCGCTTGGCTTCGGAATCGCGGCCGTTGCGGCTGCTGCCGCCCGCCTTCTTGTGTGCCATGTTTCGTTCTCCTGAAGCGGCGCGGGCAGTGAATCAGCCCGCGGTGATGCCGCTGATCTGAATTTCGGTGTAATTCTGCCGGTGGCCGGCCTGTTTCTTGAAATGCTTACGGCGACGGTGCTTGAAGATACGGATCTTGTCCCCCCGGCCGTGGGCGATGACCGTACCCTTTACCGAAGCGCCCGCCACCACGGGACGGCCCACTGAAACCTTGTCGCCTTCAGCCACCATGAGAATCTGATCGAACGCCACTTCGGCACCAACGTCCGCGGGAATCGTTTCCACCCGCAGTTTGTCGCCAGCGCTGACCCTGTATTGCTTGCCGCCCGTCTTGATGACCGCGTACATGAACCTCTCCAGCGTGAATTCGCGAAAAGGCGCGGAAGATACCGCAGCGTTGTTTTCTGGTCAATGCACACGAGCCTGCGAGCCAATCCGCGTCCTTCGTGGAAAAGCCTTGCTTGACAGGGCTTTGGGCCGCTTCCTACCATCGCGCCCCTCGTGCGAGGCAGCCTTCCTTGACCATAGATGACATCCGCCGGCTTGCCGCGGAAGACCTGCGGGCCGTGGACACCGTGATCCGCGCCCGGTTGCACTCCGAAGTGGCCCTGGTGAACCAGGTGAGCGAGTACATCATCGCCGCCGGAGGAAAGCGGTTGCGCCCCTTGCTGGGCATTCTGGCCTCGGGCGCCTGTGGCGCCCGGGGCGCGGCCGTGCACGAATTGGCGGCGGTTATCGAATTCATCCACACCGCCACCTTGCTGCATGACGACGTGGTGGACGACTCCGAGTTGCGCAGGGGCCGGTCCACGGCCAACTCGGCCTTCGGCAATCCGGCCGCCGTGCTGGTGGGGGATTTCCTCTATTCCCGTGCTTTCCAGATGATGGTCACGGTGCGCAACATGCGGGTGATGGAGGTTCTCTCGGAGGCCACCAACGTGATCGCCGAAGGGGAGGTGCTGCAACTCATGAATGCCCGCGACCCCGACCTTACGGAACACGCCTATTTGCACGTCATCCGCTACAAGACGGCCAAGCTCTTCGAGGCCGCCGGGCGGCTTGGCGCGGTGCTAGGTGGAGCGGGAGAGGGTGCCGAGGGGGCGCTGGCCGCCTATGGCATGCACCTGGGAACGGCCTTCCAGTTGATCGACGACGTGCTCGACTACTCGGGCGAGCGTGCCCAGACGGGCAAGAACCTGGGCGACGACCTGGCGGAGGGCAAGGCGACGCTGCCGCTCATCTACGCCATGCGCGAGGGCACCCCCGCACAGCGGGCGCTGCTGCGGCAGGCCATCGAAAGCGGCGGGGAGGCGGGTTTCGAGCCGGTGGAGCAGGTGATCCGCGAAACCGGCGCCCTCGATTACGCCCGCGCTGCCGCCGAGCGCGAGGCGGGCAGGGCCCGGGAGTGCGTCGCCATCCTGCCGGATTCGCAGTACAAGCAGAGTTTGCTAGACTTGCCGGCCTTCGCGGTGGCTCGCAGTTCGTGACATCAACTTCATGGGCACCCCCGCAGAGAGGGTTGCCCGGGCGGGGGCCTTTGGGCCGTCGGTGCGCGGGGTTGATTCAATCGCTATGTTGTTTTCTTCGGGGTGTAGCTCAGCCTGGTAGAGTACTGCGTTCGGGACGCAGGAGTCGGAGGTTCGAATCCTCTCACCCCGACCACACATGTTTTTCCCCTCGGTCACGGCCTTCCGGCTAGGCCTTGGGCACAGGCGTGTGCGGTCAAGTGCGGTTGTCGTTGGTAGATTTGTATCGGTTAGCCGCTCGAAGCAAATGGCGTGGTGTGGCATGTGGCCATTCCTCAGCCCGAACTCCGGACCGAGCCCTTGGGAAAGTTCCTGTTGCTGGTGGCGCTTGGCGCCATCGTTTATTTCCTGCTGCGAAACTACAAGCGCGCCATTGCGAGGCAGCAGGAAGCCGACCGCCATTCGGAGCCGGATACGTCCGCTTCCGGCGAAGACATGGTGCGGTGTGCGCAATGCGGTGTGCACTTGCCGCGCAGCGAAAGTTACCTTTCCGAGGGCAAGTTGTATTGCAGCGAGGAGCACAGGCGCCTCGGGTCGGGCACTCGCTGAAGGTACTTTCGATTCCTCTGCCGTGAACCGTGTAGTCGCAACGCTAGACCAGTCCTGATCCCACATCCATGGCCGACGTGGCGACAACGGCCCCGAGCTCCCGGCCGGCGCAGCGCGACAGGGACCTGCCGTCTGGCGCCTGGCGCTCATTGCTCTACTTCAACGCATACCGCCTCCTGGTGGCAGCGTTGCTTTTGGTAGCGGCAACGGCTGCGGAGCAACTGCCTCAGCTTGACGTGGGCAACCGGGCGATGTTCCTCGGAATCGCCTCGGCCTATGTCCTCTTCGCCTTGGCGAGCTTCGCGAGCATCAGTGCCCGACAGCCTGGCGTCCAGCTGCAACTCGGCCTGCAGGTGTGCGCGGACATCGTTTTCATGGCCCTGTTGATGCATGCCGGCGGCGGGATCGGTAGCGGGCCGGGCCTGCTGTTGCTCGCCAACCTTGCCGGTGCCGCCATCATCTCGGGAGGACGCCTTGCGCTTTTCTACGCATCGCTCGCGTCGCTCGCGGTCCTGCTCACCCATGCTTACGAAGTGGTTACCTCGGCCGCCAGTCCGGGCTTGTTCGTCCAGGCAGGGCTGCTGTCCATCGGTTTCTTCGCCACGGCCTGGGTCGCCCATTCCTTGGCGCAGCGCGCGGTGGCGAGCGAGCGCCTGGCGGAGCAGCGCCAAGTGGATCTCGCCAGCCAGGCCTTGGTGAGCCAACTGGTGATGCAGGACATGCAGGACGGTGTCATCGTCGTGGATTCCCACGGCGCGGTCCGCCAGATCAACAGTCGCGCGGAGCAGCTTGTGGGGCAGCTCCCCAAGGCCGCAGAGGTGCCGCTGCGGGAGTACAGCCCGCCCATCGCCGCTCGCCTGGAGCGCTGGCGCACGAATCCCGACGGCGGCGGCCAGGAGCCAATCCGCACCGTGTTGTCCAATACGCTGACGGCTGCGCGATTCGTGCCCGTGGGACCGAGTGGCGTCCAGGGCGTGGTGGTTTTCGTGGAAGACCTCACGAGGGTGCAGGCCCAGGTCCAGCAGCTCAAGCTTGCATCCCTGGGAAGGCTCACCGCCAACATCGCCCATGAGATTCGCAATCCGCTCTCGGCCATCAACCACGCGACCGAGCTTCTTCAGGAGGAGCCCGGGATGCGCGAACATCACGGGCGTCTGTTGCAGATTATTCACGACAACGTGCGGCGCCTCGACCGAATGGTTCAGGACGTGTTGCGCCTCAACCGTCGCGACCGGGCCGTGCGTGAAACCTTCCTCCTGGGGGACTTCCTGCGAACTTTTGCCGCCGAGTTCGCCCAGATCGAGAAGGTGCCCGGGGATGTGCTTCGCGTGCGGATGGAACTGGAACCCACCGTGGTTTTCGACCGCAGCCACCTCAACCAGGTGATGTGGAACCTTTGCAGGAACGCCTTGCGCTATTGCCAGCGAAAGCCGGGCAGCGTGCGCATCGAGGGGTCGCCATACTCGGCGGGTGATTCGATCGCCGTACGTGTTCTGGATGACGGGCCCGGAGTGGACGAGGCGCTTCGCGCCAACCTGTTCGAGCCGTTCTTCACCACCAATCCTGCTGGCACCGGGTTGGGTTTGTACATCGCGCGGGAGCTCTGCGAAGCCAACGGTGCGACGCTGGGCTGCGAGGAGAGCGAGGGGCCTGGGGCACGTTTCACCATCCTCATCAAGGGCGCGGTGGTACGCAAGCCGCGCAGCGGGAGGCAGTCTTGAAGCGACGTGAAGCTGGAACCACCGCCCTGCCCATGCGCCACGTGCTGATCGTGGACGACGAGGCGCACATACTCGAGCTGATCGAGCTCACCCTGTTGCGCATGGGCCTGGAGGTGGATCGGGCCATGAACGTAGCAGAGGCCATGGAACGGTTGCAGGCAGGCACTCACTACGACCTGTGCCTCACCGACATGCGTCTGCCTGACGGTGACGGGCTGCGCATCGTGGAGCACGTGTCCCAGAGCATTCGCGATCTTCCCGTCGCCGTGATCACAGCGCACGGCAACGCGGAGAACGCCGTTGCCGCCCTCAAGGCCGGCGCCTTCGACTATCTCGTCAAACCGGTGTCGCTCGACCAGTTGCGCACCCTTGTGAAATCGGCGCTTTCGCTGCCCCAGCAGGGCGCTGGTCCCAAGGCGGCAGGCGGGGAGAACGCCCTGATTGGAGAGTCGCAGCCCATCCAGCATGTGCGCCATCTGATCGACAAGGTCGCCCGCAGCGAGGCGCCAGTGCACGTCACGGGGGAGTCGGGCAGCGGCAAGGAACTGGCCGCGCGCCTGATTCACCGCAATGGCGTGCGCCGCGACGGGCCATTCATCGCCGTCAACTGCGGGGCCATTCCGGAATCACTCATGGAGTCCGAGTTCTTCGGCTACCGCAAGGGGGCCTTCACCGGTGCCGACTCGGACCGTGATGGTTTCTTCCAGGTTGCCCATGGAGGCACCCTGTTCCTGGACGAGGTGGCTGATCTGCCGCTGGCCATGCAGGTGAAGCTGTTGCGGGTCATCCAGGAGAAGAAGGTTCGCAAGGTGGGATCCACGCAGGAGGAGCCGGTGGATGTGCGCATCATCAGCGCCACCCATCAGAACCTCGCGTCTTGCGTGGAGGCTGGAAGGTTTCGGCATGACCTCTACTACCGCCTGAACGTCATCGAACTGCGCATGCCGTCCCTTCGGGATCGCCGCGAGGACGTGCCGGTGTTCGCGGCCGCCATTCTCGAGCGCCTGACGCGTTCCATGGCCCATGGCAGGCCCGAACTGGATGCCGACGCGATGAAGCTGCTCCAGCGCTACGATTTCCCCGGGAACGTACGGGAGCTCGAAAACATCCTGGAGCGCGCCCTGGCTCTGTGCAGCAACGGCCGGATCACCGAGGAAGACCTGCAACTCAGGCCCCTTGAAACCACATACCGCGAGTCCGAACCCGGTGCCGGCGCCGGGGGCGGCGCTGATGGTCGCAGCGCCGGTCACAAGTGGCCGCTGCAGGAGTTTCTCGACAAGACCGAAAAGGAAGCGATTCTCGAAGCGCTCCAGAAAACGCGCTTCAATCGTACCGCCGCAGCCAAGCTGCTTGGCATCACGTTTCGCTCCATTCGCTACCGCATGGAGCGGCTGGGCATCGAATGACGGGGGGCGAGCCGCCGGGATTCGACGCCCAAGGCTGGCTCGCCGGAGTTCGCCGCGCGCCATCGCCCCACTGTGACCCGCGCCCTCCGGGCGCGGCGGTGGAGTTGGTCGTCATCCACGGCATCAGCCTGCCACCGGGCCGCTTCGGCGGCCCGCACATCGAAGACCTGTTCCTCGGCCGGCTCGATCCGGCGGCCGATCCTTTTTTCCGGGAGATCGAAGGGCTGCGGGTGTCGGCGCACTTTCTGGTTCGTCGCGACGGTGAGGTGGTGCAGTTCGTGCCGTGCGGCCTGAGGGCGTGGCACGCTGGCCAGTCGGCCTGGAGCGGACGGCAGCGATGCAACGACTTCTCCGTGGGTATCGAGTTGGAGGGAACCGACGACCAGGCCTACGAGCCCGCCCAGTACCAGGCGCTCGTGCCGCTGGCACGCGCGCTGCTGGCTGCGTATCCGATCCGCGCCCTGGCAGGACACTGCGACATTTCTCCCGGCCGCAAGACCGACCCCGGGCCCTTTTTTGACTGGGCGCGGGTGCGTTCGGCGCTGCCTTGACGAGGCTGGCCCGCGCCCACGTGCATATTTTCTACACCGACCGTTTCGTGCTGCCCCTGCCCGAGGGGCACCGCTTCCCCATGCTCAAGTATCAACTGCTCAGGGAGCGGGTGATGGCCGAGGGGTTGGGCGGCACGCGTCCCCTGGCCGAACCGCCCGCCGCATCGGACGAGGAGATCCTGCGAGCCCATGACCGCAGCTATCTGGAGCGCGTGGTGCGTGGCGAGCTTTCCGCCTCCCAACTCAAGCGCATCGGATTTCCCTGGAGCCCGGAGATGGTGGAAAGGTCGCGGCGCTCCAGCGGCGCAACCCTGGCCGCCTGCCGCCGTGCCCTTGAAGGCGGCGGCGTGGCGGTCAATCTGGCCGGTGGTACCCACCATGCCTTTCGCGACCGGGGGGAGGGCTACTGCGTGTTCAATGATGCCGCCATCGCTGCCTTGGGGATGCAGGCGGAGGGAAGGGCTCGCCGCGTGGTGATCGTCGACTGCGACGTGCACCAGGGAAACGGCACTGCTGCGATCCTGGCGGGCGACCCGAGCGTGTTCACTTTTTCCATTCACGGCGCCAACAATTTTCCCTTCCGCAAGGAAACCAGCGACCTGGACGTGGAACTGCCCGACGGCACGGGCGACGATGTCTACCTCGAGGCGCTGGAGGCTGGGCTTTGCCATGCGCTCTCGGCAAGTCAGGCCGACCTGGCCATCTTCCTCGCTGGCGCGGACCCCCATGAAGATGACCGGCTTGGGCGGCTCTCGCTGACTATCGAGGGTTTGGCCCGGCGCGACCGCTTGGTGCTGGGCATGCTCAGCGACGCGGGAATTCCCGCCGCAGTTGCCATGGCTGGCGGCTACGGCCGCAGGCTTGAAATCACCGTGGCCATTCATCTCCAAACCGTTCGCATAGCCGCCGCCTTCAGCCACGGCTAGAGGCAGCGCCGGCTCCTGTCGTGCCGCATCCCGCGCGATCCGCACGGCTGCCCGATGGTCTGTGGAGCGTAAACCAGAATTCGCTTGACACCTTGTCTTCCAA
>JBIIUM010000123.1:0-9656 GCA_044339985.1 Burkholderiales bacterium
CGGTTGCCCGCCACCACGCCCGCCAGATAGATGGCCAGGAAGCCGCTGCCGCCCGCGGCGTTGGTGACGGAAAACACGCTCAGCCCGGCCGACAGCACCAGCAGCGGGTACAGCCCCTCGGCCAGTTGCAGGCGGTTCACCAGCAGGCCCAGCAGGCGTCCGCCGGCCAGGCCCGCCACGGCGCCCAGGCCCATCTGCTGCACAAATGCCACGGCCAGTTCCGCGCCGGGCAGACCCTCGCGTCCATCGGCGATCCACTGCACCAGCACCAGGGTGAGGAACACCGCCATGGGGTCGTTGCTGCCCGACTCGATTTCCAGGGTGGCGGCCACGCGTTTTTTCAGTTCGACGCCGCGCTGGTGCAGCAGCGAGAACACGGCGGCCGCGTCGGTGGAGCCCACGATGGCGCCCACCAGCAGGGCCTGGGCCCAGGTGAGGTCGAGCATCCACCGCGCGAAGGCGCCGGTGATGCCGGCGGTGAGCGCCACGCCCACCGTGGCCAGCCCCAGCGCCGGGCGCAGCGCCACGCGGAAGGTGTCCATGCGGGTGCGCAGGCCGCCGTCCAGCAGGATGATCGCCAGGGCGAAGTTGCCCACCAGAAACGCCAGCCGGTTGTCGTCGAAGCGGATGCCGCCGGGCCCGTCCTCGCCCGCCAGCATGCCCAGGGCCAGGAACACCAGCAGCAGCGGCGCGCCGATGCGCCCGGCCGCCGCCGAGGCGAGAATGGCGCCCAGGAACAGCAGCGCCGCCACGAGCATGGTGTGGTTCGGGTCCATCATGCTCCGCGGCCCGGGAAACCGACGCGCGGCTGCCGCGGTCTGAGCCCAGGCGGTGCCGTGCGGGTGCCGGGAGGATCGATGCGCATGAATCGCACTGTCAGGATGTTGGCGTTGTTGTGGGGGCTGGGTTGGATGATGGCGGCGGCGGCTCAATCGCCGGACTTTCGCCAAGGCTGGGAGGCCTACCAGAGCAAGGACTACAGTACGGCCATTCGGTTCCTGGTCATGGCCGCCGATGAGGGCGATGCCCGGGCGGCCCTGGCGCTGGCGGACATCCACGAGCGCGGTCTGGGCACCCCGCGCGATCCCGAGCAGGCGGCGCGCTGGCGCCGGCTGGCCGATCAGCTGGGCGGCGTGCAGCCCTCCGGCGATGAAACGGACGAGCAGTTCTGGCGCCGCCGGGCGCTCGAGGCCGAGAAGCGCGAGTGGCAGCACCGCGAGGAGATCCGCCGCCTCGAGGCGGACAAGCGCAAGGCCCCGCCGCGGGAGGTGCGCCGCAGCCAGTCCCTGCACTGGGGCTACGGTTACGGCTACGGACCGCGCTTCCACGATCCCTTCTGGGGCCCGGGCTGGGGCTGGGGTCCTGCCTGGGGCTGGGGTTATCCCGGCCCCGGCATCCACTTCGGCTATTCGCAGGGCTGGATCTGGTAGCGGCGCCTGGCCGCGGTGCGCGTACACTGCGGTGAGCGTGGCGCGCGCGGGCCGTTGCTCGCCGCCCCTGGGCGCGTCTGCCGCCACTGTCGAAGCCTTCCATGAATCCCCACGCCGCTCCCGCCGCCGCCCCCCAGGCTCCGCGCGCCGCCGCCTCCGGCCGCGCCCGCGGCGACTGGACGGTGGTGCGCTCGCTGTTTCCGTACCTGCTGGAGTTCAAGGGCCGGGTGGCCCTGGCGATGCTGTTCCTGGTGGCGGCCAAATTCGCCAACGTGGGCGTGCCGCTGGTGATGAAGGAGGTGGTGGACGCCCTCGACCCCACCCAGGCCGTGCTGGTGCTGCCACTGGCGCTGCTCGTCATCTACGGCCTGCTGCGCATGTCCACCACGCTGTTCGCCGAACTGCGCGACATTGTCTTCGTGCGCGTGGCCAAGCGCGCCATCCGCCGCGCCGCGCTGCAGGTGTTCCGCCATTTGCACAGCCTGTCGCTGCGCTTTCACCTCGAGCGCCAGACCGGCGGGGTGTCGCGCGACATCGAGCGAGGCACCCGCGGCATCTCCACGCTGCTGTCCTACATGCTGTTCTCCATCATCCCCACCATCCTGGAGTTCGGCCTGGTGGCGGCGGTGCTGGTGGGGCGTTTCGACTGGCGCTTCGCCGCCGTCACCTTCGGCGCGGTGGCCGTGTACATCGCCTTCACCTTTCGCATCACCGAGTGGCGCATGGACATCCGCCGCCGCGCCAACGAGCTGGACTCGCGCGCCAACTCCCGCGCCATCGACAGCCTGCTCAACTACGAGACGGTGAAGTACTTCAACAACGAGGAGTTCGAGGCGCGCCGCTACGACGAGAACCTGCAGAAGTACGAGTCGGCCGAGGTGCGCAACGAGGCCTCGCTGGGGCTGCTCAACATCGGCCAGAGCCTGATCATTGCCACGGCCGTGACGCTGCTGATGGTTCTCGCGGCCCAGGGCGTCACCGAGCGCCGCCTCACGGTGGGCGACCTGGTGCTGGTGAACGGCCTGCTCATCCAGCTCTACATCCCGCTCAACTTCCTGGGCATGGTGTATCGCGAGATCAAGCAGGCGCTCATGGACATGGACCGCATGTTCCGGCTGCTGGAGGAAAACCGCGAGGTGGCCGACCCGCCCGGCGCGCCGCCGCTGGCCCTGGGCGGCGCGCGGGTGAGCTTCGAGGCGGTGCTGTTCTCCTATGAGCCCAACCGGCGCATCCTGCACGGCGTGGATTTCGAGATCCCGGCCGGCGCCACGGTGGCGGTGGTGGGGCCCAGCGGCTCTGGCAAGTCGACCCTCGCGCGGTTGCTGTACCGCTTCTACGACGTGCAAAGCGGTCGTATCGCCATCGACGGTCAGGACATCCGCCGGGTCACCCAATCGAGCGTGCGCGCCGCCATCGGCATCGTTCCCCAGGACACGGTGCTGTTCAATGACACCATCTACTACAACATCGCCTACGGCCGGCCGGAGGCCTCGCGCGAAGAGGTGATCGAGGCGGCGCGCGCGGCCCACATCCACGATTTCATCGCCGCCTTGCCCGAGGGCTATGACACGGGCGTGGGCGAGCGCGGCCTGAAGCTCTCGGGCGGCGAGAAGCAGCGCGTGGCCATCGCCCGGGCCATCCTCAAGAACCCGCGCATCCTCATCTTCGACGAGGCCACCTCGGCGCTGGATTCGCGCTCGGAGAAGGCCATCCAGGAAGAGCTGGCGCGCATCTCCGCCGAGCGCACCACGCTGGTGATCGCCCACCGCCTGTCCACGGTGGTGGACGCCCACACCATCCTGGTGATGGAGGGCGGGCGCATCGTGGAGCGGGGCACGCACCGCGAACTGCTCGAGCGCGATGGCGCCTACGCGCAGATGTGGCGCCTGCAGCAGCAGGAGCGCGGCGCGGCCGGCTGAGGCGGCGCTTGCGTCTAGCCCGGCGATGCCCGGGCCGTTGTCAGTCACGCTCAGCCGCGTAGTGGCCGGGCCGTCGGGGGTGACGGCCACGGTGATCACGGCGCCGTGATCGGCGCGAGCCTCGCGGTGCTGGCGGCGGCCATGGCCGCGGTGCCGCTGCTGGGCAGCGAGTTCCTGCCCAAGCTCGACGAGGGCAATCTGTGGCTCACCATCACCCTGCCGCCGTCCACGGCCCTGGACAAGACCAAGGAAGTGGAGCGCGAGGTGCGCGCCATCCTGCGCGCCTATCCCGAGGTGGGCAACGTGGTGACCCACGTGGGGCGGCCCGACGACGGCACCGACCCCAAGGGCCCCAACAACATCGAGATCATGGCCGACCTCAAACCGCGCTCGAGCTGGCGCTTCGCCAACAAGGAGCAACTGGTGGCCGACATGTCGCGGCGCATCCGCGCCATGCCCGGGGTGCCCACCAGTTTTTCCCAGGTGATCGAGGACAGTGTGGAAGAGGCCCTGTCCGGGGTGAAGGGAGAGATCGCGGTGAAGATCTTCGGTCCCGATCTGGATGTCCTCGAGGACAAGGCCGAGCAGGTGGCGGAGGTGATCGGCGCCATCCGCGGCGCGGCGGATGTGGCGGCCATCAAGGTGGGCGGTGCCACTGAACTGGACATCCACCTCGACCGCGAGCGGCTGGCCCGCTACGGCCTGCAGGCCGGCGACGTTAACCGCACCGTGCAGGCTGCTCTGGGTGGAGTGACCGTGGCGAATTTCTATGAGCGCGACCGCGCCTTCGACGTGACGGTGCGGCTGGCGCCAGCCTATCGCCAGGCGGCCTCCGATGTGGCCGAACTGCCCGTGGCGCCGCCGGGCGGCGGCGGTGGGCTTCGTCGCCGTGGCCGGCATTTCGGTGCAGAACGGCGTGATCATGGTGGAGCGCTTCATGGAGGGGATTCGCGATGGCGCCGAAGCGGGCGAAGCCGTGCTCGAAGGTGCCGTGGAGCGGCTGCGGCCCATCATCATGACCGCCCTCATGGCCGGCCTCGGCTTGCTGCCCGCGGCCCTGTCGCGGGGCATCGGCTCGGAAACCCAGCGCCCCTTCGCGGTGGTGATCGTGGGCGGCGTGATCTCCGCCACCCTGTTCACGCTGCTGCTGCTGCCGTTGTTGTTCGGCGCCACGGCCTCGGGCAACGGCCAGGACGACAAAGGCCGGAGAACGGGGCGGTGAACTGCGGCGGTGGGTGACGGCGGTGCGGACGCCCGTCCAGTGAACGGGTTGGCGCAGCGGCGGTTTTTTGTTAGTGTCCGCTCGCTTGCCGGAGTATCCAGAGACTTCAGGGACTGGTCCGGTGGCGCGTGGGACCAGAAGCCGTACACCGCGAGGTGCGCTCGCCGCGCCGTCGGCCGCAACAGGCCCGCCCCTTGACGGGCGGCATCAACAGGAGGTTCGTCCATGCGGGAAACCGCCATCGCTGCCCTGGCCATGTTGCTGCTGTGGGTCGCCCCGGCCGGCGCCGGTCAGGACCGCTCGCCGCGTCTGGCCTCCAGCTCGGTGATCGTGGTGGACCAGCAAGAGGGCACGGCGCTGTTCGCCAAGAACACCGATACCGTCACGCCCATTGCCTCCATCACCAAGCTCATGACCGCCATGGTGGTGCTCGATGCGCGGCTGCCGCTGGAAGAGCCGCTGTTCGTGGACCATGAGGACATGGATTTCGTCAAGGGCACACGCTCGCGCCTGCAGGTGGGCACCACGCTCACCCGCGGCGAGATGCTCAAGCTGGCGCTCATGGCCTCGGAAAACCGCGCCGCCTCGGCCCTGGGCCGCAACTACCCCGGCGGTATCGGTGCCTTCGTCGAGGCCATGAACCGCAAGGCCCGCGACCTCGGCATGCGCGATACGCGCTTCGTGGATTCCACCGGCCTGAACCCCGGCAACGTCTCCACCGCCCAGGATCTGGTGCGGCTGGTGGAGGCGGGCATGCGCTACCCGCTGATCCGCAGCTTCAGCACCTCCACCTCCCACGTGGTCGAGGTGGACAGCGGCGACAGCCGTTCCCGCCTCGTGGCCTTCAACAACTCCAATGGCCTGGTACGCCGCGGCGACTGGGATATCGGCCTGTCCAAGACCGGCTACATCGCCGAGGCGGGCCGCTGCCTGGTGATGCAGGCCCGCATCGCGGCGCGGCCGGTGATCATCGTGCTGCTCGACTCCTGGGGCAAGCTGTCGCGCGTCGCCGACGCCAATCGCATCAAGCAGTGGATCGAGCTGGAGATCACCGGCGCGTCCTCCACACGCGTGGCCGATGCCCGCCCGGCGCGCGTTCAGCGCACCGTCAAGACCCGCGCCACCGCCTCGCGCTCGAGCCGCGCGCGTATCTAGCCCCCTCGCGGGGTGTGCCGCTCAGCGCGGCAGCCAGCCGATGGCCCGGGAGATACGCTGCGCCGCCTCGCGCAGCTTCGGGCCCCAGGTCTTGTCCAGCCGGTTGGAGGGGGCCGACACCGACAGACCCGCCACCAGCCGGTCTTCGTCGTCACGGATGCCCGCACCCACGCACGACACGCCCTGTTCGGCCTCTTCGTTGTCGAAGGCGAAGCCCGCCTTGCGCACCTTGTCCAGCTCGCGCCCCAGGGTGGCCACATCGCGGATGGTGTTGCGGGTAAAGCCCTCCAACCGGGTGCGCAGGGCGTAGTCCTTGCAGGCTTCGGCGCCGTCTTCCACCAGAAACAGTTTGCCCACGGCGGTGACGTGCAGCGGCGCGCGGGCGCCGATGAGGTGCGCCACCCGCATGGCCGGGCGGTCGGCCACCAGGCGCTCCACGTACACCATCGCGTCACCCTGCCGGACGGACAGGTTGACCGTTTCGCGCAGCTCCTCGTGCAGCGCCTGCATCACCGGCAGGGCCTCGGCGCGCAGGTCGATGCGGGATTTCACGATGTGGCCCAGCTCCAGCAGCCGCGTGCCGAGGCGGTAGGTGCCCGGCTCGATGCGATCGGCGATGCGGTGCTCCACCATGGCGGCGAGGATACGGTGGGCCGTGGACGGATGCAGCCCGGTGCGCTCGGCCAGCCGCTTGAGGTTGACCGGTTCGGGCTGGGAGGCCAGGGCGTCCACCAGTTCCATCATGCGTTCGATCACCTGGATCGAATTCTTGGCGTCTGCGGGGGGCACGGGGAGGTTCTCTGGCGCGATGGCGCGATTCTAGAGGATGGCGTCAGGCTCTGGAGCGCGGCCCCGCCACGCGGCGCCGCAGCGCGGGTTGCCCGAGGTCGCGTGCTATAGTCCGCCGCCTTTGACGGCGCCTGTCAGCGGGCGCATTCCAGCTCCGCCCGGCGTCTCCCGTCGGCGTATCCGAACCGTTCCAGTCCATGGCTCAACCCCCCTTGCGCGTCGGTTTGTTCGTGACCTGCCTGGTGGACCTGATGCGTCCGCGCATCGGCTTCGCCGCCCTCAAACTGCTGGAAGCCGCGGGTTGCGAGGTGGTGGTGCCCGTCGGCCAGACCTGCTGCGGCCAGCCGGCCTACAACTCCGGCGACCGGCGCGCCGCCCAGGCGCTGGCGCGCAAGATGATCCGGGAGTTCGAGGCCTGCGAGCACGTGGTGGTGCCCTCGGGTTCGTGCAGCGGCATGATCCGCGCCCACTACCCCGAGCTGCTGGCCGGGTTTCCCGAGGATCGCGCGGCGCTGGACCGGGTGGTGGCGCGCACCCGCGAGCTCACTGATTTCCTCGTCAACGTGGCGGGCCTGTCCCGGGTGCCGGGCGAGTTCGTCGGCACCGTCACCTACCACGACTCCTGCTCCGGACTGCGCGAGATGGGCGTGAAGGCGCAGCCGCGCTCGCTGCTCGCGGGCGTTCGCGGGCTGTCTCTCAAGGAGATGGCCACCCCTGAGTACTGCTGCGGCTTCGGCGGCACCTTCGCCGTGAAGTACGGTGACATCTCCGCGCGCATCGCCGACCGCAAGTGCGACGACGTGGCGGCCACCCAGGCCGACGCCGTGGTGCTGGGCGACCTGGGTTGCATGCTCAACATCGAAGGGCGGATCAAGCGCCGCGGCGAACGTACCCGCGTCTATCACGTGGCCGAGGTGCTTGCGGGGGTGGAAGATGACTGAGGCCGCCCAGGAAGCCTTTGCGGGCACCGGCGGGCCGGGCACCGTCCGGCCGCAAGGCGGCACCTTCACCGGCCGCGCCCGGGCCAAGCTGCACGACGCCAAGGTGCAGCGCGCCATGCGCAACTTCAACCTGGCGGCGGCCCGCTCGCGCGCCATGACCGAGCTGCCCGAGCTGGAGGACATCCGCACCGATGCCGCCGCCATCCGCGACACGGCGCTCGCCGATCTCGATGTGTGGCTGGAGCGCTTCGAGGCAGAGGCCACGCGCCGCGGTGTGAAGGTGCACTGGGCCGAGACCCACGCCGACGTGAACCGCATCGTCACCGCCATCGCCCGCGACGCCGGCGTGGGCAAGGTGATCAAGTCCAAGTCCATGGTGAGCGAGGAAAGCCACCTCAACGCCGCCCTCGAGGCCCAGGGCATGGAGGTGGTGGAGACCGACCTGGGCGAGTACATCATCCAGCTGGCCGGCGAGACGCCCTCGCACATCATCGCCCCGGCCATCCACAAGACCCGCGAGGACGTGGCCGACCTGTTCCACCAGCATCACGGCACGCCGCGCAAGACCGATATCCCCGAGCTCACCATGGAGGCGCGCGCGGTGCTGCGCAGCCATTTCCTGAGCGGCCACATGGGCATCAGCGGCGGCAATTTCCTGGTGGCAGAGACCGGCTCGGTGGTGCTGGTCACCAACGAGGGCAACGGCCGCATGGTGTCCACCCTGCCGCGCGTGCACGTGGCCATCACCGGCATCGAGAAGGTCATTCCCACCCTGGAGGACGTGGCCTGCGTGCTGCGCGTGCTCACACGCTCGGCCACCGGCCAGTCCATCAGCAACTACGTGACGCTGGCCACCGGCCCCAAGGGCGAGGCCGATGCCGACGGCCCCGAGGAGATGCACGTGGTGCTGGTGGACGCCGGCCGCTCGCAAGTGCTGGGCAGCGACATGCGCGAGGCGCTGCGCTGCATCCGTTGCGGCGCCTGCATGAACCACTGCCCGGTCTACCAGAACATCGGCGGGCACGCCTACGGCTGGGTGTATCCGGGCCCCATCGGCTCGGTGCTCACGCCCAGCTACATCGGGCTCGAAAACGCCGTCGACCTGCCCAATGCCGCCACCCTGTGCAACCAGTGCGGTGTGGTGTGTCCGGTGCGCATTCCCCTGCCCGACCTGATGCGCAAGCTGCGTGAAAAGCAGGTCCAGGCGGGGCTGCGTCCGCGCTGGGAGCGCCTGGGCTTGCGGTTGTGGAGCTGGCTCGCCCTGCGGCCCAGCCTGTACGCCCTGGCCACGAGGCTGGCGGCGCGCATGGGCCGGCGCATGGGCGGCGAGCGGCGCGCCATTGCGCGGCTGCCCGGCGGCGGCTGGACCGCCGAGCGCGATTTCCCCGCGCCCCAGGGCCGTACGTTCCGCGAGCTGTACGCGCGGCGGCCGCGATGAGCGCCCGCGACAACATCCTGCGGCGGGTGCGCGAGGCGCGCCAGGCTGGCGCTGGCCCCACGGCCGAGGAAGCGCGGCGCGTGGACGCGCGCATCCGCGCCCGGCCCGTGGGCGCGCGGCCCGCGGTGACCGGTGATCTGGTGGAACGCTTCCTCAACCAGTGCGAGCGCATGTCCAGCAGCGTGGCGCGCGTGGCCCGTCCGGACGAGGTGCCGGCCTCGGTGAGCGCCTTCCTGTCCGCCAAGGGCTTGCCCCTCAAGGCGGCTGCCTGGCCCGCCGTGGCGGCGCTGCCCTGGGCCGCCGCCGGCATGGACGTGGAGGCCCGCCCGGCGCGCGGCGACGATCTGGTGGGCATCACGGGCGTGCATCTGGCCATCGCCGAAACCGGCACGCTCATGCTGCTGTCGGGGCCCGACACCCACGCGGTCACCAGCCTGCTGCCCGAAACTCACGTGGCCATCGTGCCGGCGGATCGCATCGAGCCGGCCATGGAAGAGGCCTGGGAGCGCACCCGCAACGCGTCGGGGCAGTTGCCCCGGGCAGTGAACTTCGTGTCCGGTCCGTCGCGCACCGCCGACATCGAGGGGCAGTTGCAGATCGGCGCCCACGGCCCCTTTCGCGTGCACGTGGTGGTAGTGGGCTGAGCAGCTCCTTCGGCACGCAGTCATCCGCGCCGGGCGGCGCGTGGTGAACCGGTCTCCTTGAAGGGCATGGCGCCATGGACTCCGCCAGCAGCATCGCCTGGCACTGCGTCGATTTTCC
>JBIIUM010000022.1:0-29295 GCA_044339985.1 Burkholderiales bacterium
CCGGCGTAACGCAGTCGAACCGCCAGCCGCCCGCCGGAACATGCGGCAAACCCTTGCGCCAGCGCTCGAGGTACCACTTGAAGATGCCGCCGCGGCTGCGTCCCACCAGTTCACTGTTGCGAAACCCTGTGGGGGTGTGATGCTGAGGCAAATCGGCCATGGCGCTGGGGTGTGTATCCGGTGGCGAGGCAGGCAGGATGAGGGCTCGTACAGGAGGATCGTCCGGGGTGCCGGAAATCGGCGGCGCCGCGCAGACGGTACCCGAAGGGACCGCATCAGGCTCCGGGTGGCGGCGCAGGAAGCCTCGATCGCACGAATGCCGCGAATTCGTCGGCGGGCATGGGCGGGCTGAAAAAGTACCCCTGCCCCGCGTGGCAGCCCATGGCCCTGAGCACCGCAGCCGTCTCGGCATCCTCGATGCTCTCGGCCACCACCTGGACGCCAAGGTCGCGGGCCATGGCGATCATTGCGCGCACCACCGCCGCGCTGCGCGGGTTACGGGCGACGTCGCCCACGAAGCTGCCGTCGATCTTGACCTCGTGCGCCGGCAGGTCGCGGATATAGGTGATGGAGGCGTGGCCGGTGCCGAAGTCGTCGATGGACAGCAGGAAGCCCATATTGCGCAACCGCTCGGCCGCCCGCATGAACTGCTCGGGATTGCGGGCGAAGGCCGTTTCCGTCACCTCGAAAACCACCCCATGCCGGTCAACTCCGCTCGCGCCCACCATCTGTTCGAACTCGTCCACGAATTGCGGATCGGAGAGATTGTGGGCGGAGAGGTTGCCGGCCACGCGCAGCTTCAGGCCTTCGTCGTCCCAGCGCTGCACGTGAGCCAGCAACTCGCGCAGCATCCAGAGGGTAAGCGGCTTGATGAGCCCCGACTGTTCGGCCAGCGCGATGAATTCGCGCGGCGGCACGTATTCACCCGAGGCGGTGCGCCAGCGGGCCAGGGCCTCCGCGCCAATCACCCGGCCGGTGCCCAAGTCCAGCTTGGGCTGGAACCAGAGGCTGAGCTCGTCATTCCGCAGGGCCTCGCGAAGTTGGCCAAACAGCAGGTTGCGGCGGATGAAGCGCTCATCCTCGCGGATGTCGTAGAGCGCTTCGCGCAAGCCCTTCTCGCGCGCCAGCATCTGCGCCTGCTCGGCCTTGCGAAGCAACTCCTGAGCGCTCCGCGCGTGCAGCCGGTAAACGGCGCAACCGATGGTGCAATCGAGGTGGATGGGAGATCCCGCAACGAAGAACCCGAGTGGAAGCGCGCGCAGTTCATCGAGCAGACCCGCTGCCGCCCCGCCCGCCTCCGACGTTCGAACCCCGATCACGAACTCGTCAACCCGGAGGCGGCCCAGGAGGGCGCGTGGGCCAAAGGTTCGGCGCAGGGTTTCCGCCACCGCACGAGCCAGATCCTCCAGGCCCTGGGGGCCTAAGACATTGGTGATCTCGGCGAAGCGTTCGAAGTGCAGATGGGCGACCACCAGACCCCCGCTGTCCAGCTCGATGCTCGACACGGCACGCTCGATGGCCTGCTGCAGACCTGTGCGATTGAGCAGATTGGTCACCGGGTCGTGCAGGGCGCGGTACTCCAGCTCGCGGAGGTAGCGCCGGGCCTGGGCAGTGTTGACGGCAACCCGCTCGTGCAGAACCTTGGAAAACTGCGCGCGCACCAGGTTGAACGCTGCCGCCATCAAGGTGGCGAACACCATGGCGGCAAACAACTGCGCGGTGAAACCGGGCGGAAACTGCCAAGCTTGGGGAATCTCCGAGCTGGCTAGGCGGGCCAGGAGACTGACCACGATCCATGCGGCGCAAACCAGCCAGCCGGCCCTGTGGCCACGCAGGAAAAACGCCAGGAAGGGGAACAGCACCACCCACATGACACCGCTGCCCGCCGCGCCGCCGAACACCAGCAACGCCACCGCGACCGAGCCGCCCCACAGGAGCGTGAGCCATTCCGCGACGGGTACGAAGACGTTGCCGTGCCGTATCAGCAGCAGCGCCACCATCAGCGGCGCGCAGGAAACCGCTTCCGCGATGGCCAGACCAATCAGGCCGGCGGCGAGGTTGAAGGCGACGAATGCAACGGTGGCGGGCAGGCCGAGGACGATCGACAGTCCCACGAGCCTGCGCCGCTCATCCTGCGTCAGGACCTTGCTGTCGTCATAGGCGAAGTAGCACCTGAGCGAGACGGATAGACCGCGCCGCGGCGGCGCGCCGGATGGGCGTATGGGCTGAACTTCAGCGCGAGACGGCGAGGCGCCGGGTGAACTCATGGGCGGTTTCCGAGAGAGGCGCTCTCCCAGACGATACGCAAACGCCCGCCCGAACCCTCACGGCTCTGGCGAAGGGCGGCCTCGTATATGTCCGCGGGAGTGATGGTGTAGCGCCCAAAGAAGCGCCCCAACAAGGTCTTGCGGGTGGGAAAGACACCGATGTAGGTCTGGATGCTCTTGAGACTGAAATAGGCAAGGCTCGAACAGGAAAACACGTTGTGATGGCGAACGTCATTGAAGCGAAAATCATACATGGAGCCGATCTTGCTGAGCGCCGAGTGGCGTCCCGCCGCCAGCACATCGCGCAACGCCACCGCCTCGCCACGCATCAAGCGACGCTCTATGGCGATGGCCTCATGGCCGAGGTAACCGTCCCCCGCAGGTTTGCCGAAGGCAAGGTTGGCCACCTGGAGGTCCTTGTCGTCGAGCCTGACCGTGTCTCCTTGCACCCGGATCACCGCCAGATAGTCGCAATGGGCAAACGACAGGATGTCTTCGGTGAAGACGCCCTGGGCCATGGCATGCACCACTCGCTGGGGAGCGGTCTGGTAGAAGCGGGGGTCCGACCGGATCATCTCCTGCTCCACCCGGGTGGCGGCGCGCCATCGTCCCCCCGAACGAATCCGCAAGTGGCTCGCCACCACCGCCTCGTCTTCAGCGGTGGTATCACCCAGGTAGATGGCGGCATGGGACAGCAGGGTGGCGTTCCCCCTGGTGCCAGTGAGCGAAATGATCAGGCTCTCGACGTAGCCGCTATGGCCACGAAGAACGATGTCACCCGGCTTCAGCACGGCAAGCAACTGGCGCACGTCATCACCGCGGATGCCGTACCCGATGGGGTCGGACACCAGGAGGAACGGCCAGCGTAGATACCGCACATGGGACATCCAGGCGAAAAATCCGTCGCGGTTGGCCGCGAGCCAGCCATGCATGCCACCGCCATAGCTCTCCTGCTGGAACGGGTTGATGTCGAGTTCACGGGTCACCGCCCAGCCCAGCAAGACGCTGACCACGGCGAGCAGCAGGACACCTGCACCAAATGAGAGCACCAGTTCGCTCGGACTGGGAAAAACCCCATGGGTGCCCAGGAGGGCATTGCCGGCGAACCCCAGCCCCAGCACCAGGGCAGCCAACAGGGCGATTGCCCCCAGGGTAGTCCACCCCGCATGGGCAAGAACCAGCAACCGCACCAGCCCATTGACCACCGCGATCAGCAGATCGTCTCGCAGGTGGGCGCCAGATGCCGCCCCCGCGCCCGCGTTCACCGTGCCTTCGGCCGCGCCTTCAGTCGAACCCTCGCCGCGCCATAGGGAGCGCGGCAGGCTGAAGGGCGGCCCGGACCCGCGCGCCGCAACTGAAAATCTATACCCCCGTGGCCGCGATGCGGGCCGCCGGAAGGCTGCGGGCCGCCCTGGCCGCCGAACACGACGTTCCGGGTCTCGGATCGGAAAACGGGAGAAGCTTCTCAAGTCAGACCCACTTGTATCGCTCACGAACGCCCGCCCATGTGCAATCGGCAATCCAGACAATCGCCGCCGCCGGAATGGATGCAAGGTCCGGGCCCGCCATCGCGCACCCTGCCGCTCCAATCACCCCAGGCGCCCATCGTCAGCCCCGATCTTAAGCCCCACCCGGGCAACCGGCTTGCAGAGATTCCGCTCGGTGTGCTTGCATGCGCCGGGGCGTTTCATCGGATTGGCGATGGTCATGGACACCACCCTTGGTGTATACCACTTGTTGTCGGCTGGCACCATGAACTATGCGGTACGCAGCGCGGCGGGGCGCTGAACGTTTCCTCGCGGGCCCGCCAATGCTGGCACCCCGCCGCGCCGTGGGCATCCATGCCCAGACGATGAGCGGCACCATCCAGCCGATTCCAGAAGAGCCAAGTCATGACTCAGGGCCGCCCACCGTGTGTCGCCGCGTGTCTGGTTCATGGCGTTGCCTGCCCGCCTCAGCGCAGCGCCGCCAGCGCCAGACAGGCCACCACCACGAGGGTGAGGCCACCGCGCAAGCGCAGGTACCAGCCTGGAAGGCGGAAGCGTCGCGCCAGCGCCCGGTCCATGGTGTATTGAATCAGGAACATGGCGCCAGCCAGGAATAGCCCGGGGCGCAGGTGCACCAGCAGCGATATCCAGGCCACCAGCGCCGGGACCACGCTCCACCCCATGAGCAGGTCCCGGTCTGCGGGTTGCGGCTCGGGATGGGCCAGGGCAAAGCCCCAGTGGAGCGCCCCTACGAAAGACAGGATGCAGGCCGCGTAGGTGCGCAACCAGTCGAAGGCCACGGGACGGAACTCCGGAGGCACCAGCCAGACCGCGCCTGTGAGCACGATGAAGGGCACGAGGCCGCCGGCGCCCAACCACAGCGGCACTGGCGGAACGGGTGGCTCGGAGTCGGGGGAAACCATGGCTACGTGTTGAAAGCTTGGAGCAGTATGCCAAATTGCGCCGCTCGCGACCTAGGCTCGTCCGTCGGCGACGCTGCCTGACACGCGCTTCCAGAAGGCCGTGAACGACGCGTACAGCCTGTCGGGATCGGCGCTGATGCGCGGTACCGGCACAAGCCGCACGGCAGGCGCGGCCAGGCACTCGCGGTACCCCGGGTGCAGGGTGGCGCGGGCACTGATGTCGCAGGCACCCGCCAGCGCCGGCAGCAGCTGCGTCACATCGCCCAGCCAGACGCCGTCGGACTCGCGCGCCAGCGCCTCGAGCACGAAGTCCCAGCGCCGCGCAGACCACGGGAAGCGGGCATGGAAGGGCTGGTGCAGCACGCCGATCACCGCGTCCGCGCCCTCGGGCCGGCGCAACCCCCAGGGGTGCATCAGATGCACGCGCCGCCCGGCCAGCGCGGCGGGCTCGGGGGCTGGTGGCAACGGCCGTGGCGGCAGTGCATGCAGCTCCAGCACGTCCACGGGCGCGGGCGGCTTGGCCTCGGGGCCGGCGTCGCCGCCGTGGCGGGCGTGATGATCGAGGGCCTCGTAGCTGCAATCCACGAATGTGCCCGGACTGGCCAGTGCGGGGGCGTAACGCGCCACGTTGCCGGCGTTGAACAGGTAGGGCTTGCTGCTGAAGGTGCCGGCGCACCACTGCCAGGAGAGGTGGTTGGATCCCAGGTCGCCGTCCAGCAGATGCCCCACCATCCAGTCTGCCGCCGACCGCCAATGCACCTTTCGCACGTGCACGGCATAGGAGGCCAGCCACAGGCGCTGGTGGTTATGCAACCACCCTGTCTGGTAGAGCTGGCGCACCGAGGCGTCCACCACCGGCACCCCGGTGCAGGCACGCAACAGGTCGGGCGGCATGGCCCTCGCGTAGGCCACTCCCGGCAGCGGCGGGCGCACGTCCGCAAGAATGCTCTCGCCCAAGTGGCGCCAGACGTGGTGGAAGAACTCCCGCCAGCCGAACTCGCACACCAGCGTGTCTTCGGGTCCGAGGCGGTGGCGCCGGCGCAACCGCGCCAGCGCCTCGGGCAGGTCCAGCATCCCGTGGGTGATCCAGGGCGACAAGCCCGTGACCCCGCCGTCGAGAAAATTGCGGCTGCGGGCGTAGGCCGCGGGGTCCACGCGGTCGAGCTGTGCGAGCGCGGCTTCGCGGCTGGACATCCATGATTCAAGCACGGGCGGCACTCCAGATGGGTGGGCAGCGGGGGGCCACGGGGGCGCCGTTCCTGCGGCCGGGCTCCCGCGTCTTTGTCTTCCGGCAGGCCAGCAAGTTGCGCGCGCCCGGGGCCATGAACGCGCCGTGTGCCTCTACACTAGCCCCACGCCCGCTCTGCCGCGCCAGCGCGCCTTCCATGATCCCCCTTCGCCTGCTCTGCTGCGCCCTCGCCCCCATGCTCGCCGCCTGCGCCACCCTCCCGCCGTTGTCTGGCCGCACCGAAAGCCAGGCCATCGTGGACACGGACGAGACGCTCCTGGGCCAGGCCATCGCGCCCCTGGCGGCGCAATTTCCCGGAGCAAGCGGCGTGCGCCCCCTGCCCGATCCTCTGGAGGCCTTCGCGGCGCGCCTGCTGCTGGCCCGGTCCGCCACCCGCGGGCTCGACGTGCAGTACTACATCTGGCGCGGCGACACCACGGGCCTGGTGATGCTCGACGCGCTGCGCGAGGCCGCCGCCCGCGGCGTTCGGGTGCGGTTGCTTCTGGACGATAACGGCATCGCTGGCCTGGACGACGCGCTGGCGGCGCTGGACGCCCTCGATCACGTGGAGGTGCGGCTGTTCAACCCCTTTGCCCAGCGTCGCCTGCGGGCCCTGGGGTACGTCACCGACTTCTCGCGCCTGAACCGGCGCATGCACAACAAGTCATTCACTGCCGATGGCGTGGCCAGCATCGTGGGCGGCCGCAACGTGGGCGACGAATACTTCGGCGCCGGCGATGGCACGTTGTTCCAGGATCTGGACGTGCTCGCCGTGGGACCCGTGGCGGCAGAGGTCTCGGCTGCGTTCGACCAGTATTGGAACAGCGCCTCGGCCTACCCGATCGGGGCGCTGGTGCGCGCACCGGATGGGCCGTCGCGGGAGCAGTTGTTGCAGCGCGCCCGCGAGGCGCGCGGCACGCCTCGGGCAGCTGCCTACGGCGAGGCGCTGGTGCGTACGCCGCTTGCGCGCCAACTGCAGGAGCACCACCTCGATCTGGAATGGGCGCCCGTGCGGCTGGTGACCGATGCGCCGGGAAAGGCCCTGGGTAAGGCCGCGCCCGGCGAGCTGCTGGCCCAGCGGCTGCGGGGGGTGATGGGCGTCGCGCGGCGCGAGGTGGACCTGGTGTCGCCGTACTTCGTGCCGGGGGCGGCCGGCACGCGCTCGCTCACGGAACTGGCAGCCGGCGGCGTGCGGGTGCGGGTGCTCACCAATTCGCTCGCCGCCACCGATGTCTCCGCCGTACATGCGGGCTACGCCCGCCGCCGCGAGGCGCTGGTGCGCGGCGGGGTGCGCCTGTTCGAGCTCAAGCGCAACCTGCTCTCGCCGGGCGAGCCTGCCGGCGAGCCCGATCGCCGGCTGTTCGGCGGCAGTTCCGCCGCGAGCCTGCATGCCAAAACCTTCGCCGTGGACCGCGAACGGGTGTTCGTAGGGTCGTTCAACTTCGATCCACGCTCCACGTCCCTGAACACCGAGCTGGGCGTGGTGATCCACAGCCCGCGCCTGGCGGGCGCCCTGTCCGACGCGCTGGAGGCGCGGCTTTCCCGGGTGGCCTACGAGGTGGTGCCGGCGGCGCGCGGCAACGGCATCGAGTGGATCGACCGGGGCGAGGGCGGCGAGGTGCGCCTGTCCCACGAGCCGGAAACGGGCGCCTGGCGGCGCTTCGGGGTCGGACTGCTGTCGGTGCTGCCCATCGAGTGGCTGCTGTAGGGGCGCCCTGCGCTCAGTCGGAGCCGGGCGAGCCCACCTTGCGGTTTTCCTCGATGCTGCGGCCGTTGCCGAAGATGCCTCCGTCGCTGGCTGGTTGGGTGCCCGGACCGGCCTTGCCCTCCAGGCGCGCGCAACCCGCCAGGACAACGATGGCCGCCAGGGCCGCCACGGTCGATAACGATTTCATCACCTGCCTCCTGATCCTGGATCTCGGATCTGCAAATGCCACCGCGGGTCAGGGGGCGAGCTGAATGCGCCCGTCCACGACGCGCACCCGGTCTCCCACCCGCAAGTCGGAGGCATCGGGCTCGTCCACACGGATGAAGCTGCCGTCGGTGAGCCTCACGATCACCTCGAAATGTACGGTGCGCAGCCGCTCGAGCATGCTGCCGCTGCCCCGCGCGCCCACCGATATGCCGGTCTTGCCCCCACCCCAGGTGGAAGAAATGCTCGGCCCCACCAGGGCAGGCGCTGCCTGCCCGGTGACGAAGGCGAGGTTGTTGCGGGGGTCGGCGGCCGTGCCGGCACGCGGCACAGGCCGCTCGCCGGCCACTTCACGTATGGAACGGATCACGCCGCAGGCCTCGCAGGCGGCGTGGGCGGGCGCCACCTCGTTCTGCGCCACGGCAGCCAGCGGGCACAGCAGGGTCAACAGGCTGGCGCCCAGCAACAAGCGCCTCATTCGGGAATCCGCTGCAGGAAATACAACGCCGAGAGCAGCACCCCGGGCTTGCCAAGCGGCCCCAGCCAGCGGTCGTACACCTCGAGAATGCGGCCGCTGCGGTACAGCGCCGCCAGTTCGCGGTTCACCGCCAGGCGAAAGGCTGCATCGCCCGGGCGCAGCCCCAGGGCGTAGGGCTCCATGGAGAAGTCCTCGTCCACGATGCGGTACAGCCCGTCGCGCGGCGCATTGAGGGCCAGGCCCAGCAGCTTGATGCGGTCGGAGGCGAACCCCTGCGCCGCGCCGCTGGCGAGCAGCGCCATGCCTTCGTCGGCCGTCGCCACGGGGGTGACCTCCACAAGCAGGCCTCGCGCCTTGAGCGCCTCCACCAGCGCGCGCTCCGTGGTGGTGCCCTTGGCCACGGCGATGCGCTTGCCCGCGAAGTCGGCCAGCGCGAACAGGTCGGTTTCGTTGTTCACCAGGATGGAGCCGCCATCGACGAAGGTCATCAGGCTGAAATCCACCTGGGCCTGGCGGCCGAATGTCCACGTGGTGGTACCGCACTCCATGTCCACCTGGCCCTTGGAGAGCGCCTCGAAGCGATTGGCCAGGGTGAGCAGCTTCCACTCCACCTTGAGGGGTTTGCCGAGTTGACGGCCCAACCCCTCGGCGATGCGGGTGCACAGCTCCACCGAATAGCCCTCGGGCACGCCATCGCCCCGGCGCGCGGAAAAAGGCCGGGCGTTGTCGTAGAACCCCAGACGGATGGTGCCGAAGCGGCGCACCTGGTCGAGCACGTTGTCATGGGCAAGCGCCGGTGCGCAGAGCAGGGGCAGCAGGAGCAGCGCGAACGAGCGCAACAGCGGTTTGGTCATGGTGGCGGGAGGTCCGTGGGCGAAGGTTGGAACTGATCGATGGTACCAGCGTGCCGAGGCAACCGGCACTTCTCAATACATGAGCTGGACGCGGCCTTGCAGCACCTGAAGCCGGCCGGGCGCGGCACCACCCATGATGTGGGCGGCGCCGTAGTTGAGCTGCCAACGCAGGTAGCGGCTCCACCACCAGTTCAGGCCCAGCGTAGCCTCGGCGATGCGACCGCCCTCCGCCGGACCACTGCTCAGGTCCAGGTAGGAAGTGCGCACGGCCACCTGCCAGGCACCCCAGGTCCCGCGCTTGAGCGAGAACTCCCGGTGCGGAATGATGCGATCCGGGATACCCACCGCCCTGTTGTAGCCAGCTTCCTCACCCGAGAGCATGAGCGCCGCCGACAGGTAGGCGCCCCCGAACAGATACGCCCGGTCAATGCCCTCTGCGCGGTTCACCATGGCCTCACCCTGGAGTGTGAAGGGGCCCTGCATGTAGAGGGCCTCGCCGCCCGCGAAGAACGCGTTGCGCGACTTGATGTTGCCGGTGTCCGCCAGGAAGGGCGCAAGGAAGCTTTCCGGCCGGGCCCGGTAGCGCACTTCGGACTCCGCCGCCAGCGTGAGCGCGGCGCTCACGCCCAGGTGCAGCAACCTGCGCCCGCCCTTGCCGCCCCCTTCCAGCAGGGGCAGGCTGGTGAACCGCGCCGTGGGCCGCAGCAGCGACTGGGTCTGGTCGCCGAAGTTCAGGCCAGGGTCGGCGCCCACCGAATACAGGCCCAGGGTCATGGTGGCGCGCTCGTCGCGCAGCGGGCGATCGATCTGCAGACCCATGCGGTTGCCGGGCGCAAAAGCGAGCACCGGCAGGCCCGGCTCCATGAACGTGTTGCCGCCGAAGGGCGAGACGTTCTCCAGGGTCTGCTGCACCGTGAGGTAACCAAAACTCAGGTTGCGAACCCAGGGCAGCTCGCGCCAGCGCACATTGGCCTGGTGCAGGTAGAACTCGCCGTCTATCACGCCCAGTTGCAACGCATACGACGTGGTGGGACTCCACTCGCCCGTGGTGTAGAAGCGCAGTGCGCGCAAGGCGGTATCGGCCGGCACCGGCGCGAGGCCGGCGCCGGTCTCGAACCCGCCGGCATCGAGCGAAGCGCGCACCCCGATGCGGCCGGTGACCCGCACCTCTTCGCGCACCGCCGCCTCCCCATCGGACCAAGGCACGGGAATCACCAACGGCTGCACGATCTGGTAGCGCAAACCCTGGTCGATCCACAGCCGCAACAGGTCGTCGCGACTGGCCTGCACGGGCGTGAGCGCCGCCTCGGTCTTTGGCTCGGGCAGTTCGCTGGCGGTACGGTCGGGTTCGGGCGCCGGCGCGCCTGCATCGGCAGCCGCAGGGGGCGCCGCAGGCGCGGAGACCGTGCGCTCGATGGTCTTGACCCGCTCCCGCGGCACCCTTAGCTCCCCCAGCGCTTCGGAGCGGAACACGATGGCGCTGCCCTCCTCGGACACCACCGTGCCCGACAGCCGCTCGCCGCTGTCCAGCAGCAACGCGTCGGCGCGGGCCTGCGCAGCGGCTGCGGCGAGCAAGGCGGCCAGCGCCGCGCCCGTTCGCCGCCTGCTCCCAGGCTTGCGCTCCACGATCAGCGTGCCGCCTCGAACACGCTGGCGCCGAGCTCGGCCGCGATGAACTCGATGGCGCGCGTGGCACGGATGCTGTTGCCCGCCGCGTTCAGGCGCGGCGAGAAGCCCACGATGGCCCCGCGGCCGGGAACCACCGCCACGATGCCGCCCCCCACGCCGGTCTTGCCCGGCAGGCCCGCGCTCCAGGCCCAGGCGCCCGATTCGTTGTAGAAGCCGGCCATCATCATCACCGCAAGCAGCCGCGCCACGTGGTCGCCCTTCATCACCCGCTGGCCGCTCACCGGGTTCACACCGCGGTTGGCGAGCGTGGCGCCCATCACGGCCAGTTGCCGGGCGGTGACGCCGATGGCGCACTGCCGGGTGTACACGTCCACCGCCTCCAGCGGGTCGGCGTATAGGCGGCCCTTGTTGGCGAGGATGTAGGCGATGCCGCGATTGTTCTGGTTGGTGGCCGCCTCGGAGCGGTACACGTCCTCGATCACTGCCAGGCGATCGGCGGCCATGCGCTCGTACCAGCCCAGGATCCGGGCGAAGCGCTCCTCGGGGCTTCCGGCAGAGACCAGGCTCACCGCGGCGATGGCGCCGGCATTGACGAGCGGGTTGGCCGACATCTGCGGCAACAGCTGGGTGGCGATGATGGAATTGAAGGGCAGGCCGGTGGGCTCCACGCCGATCCGGTCCACGATCGCCTGGGGGCCCTGTTCCTCCATCACCAGTGCCGCGGTGAAGGGCTTGGAAACGGACTGGATGGAGAAGGCGTGATCGGCGTCGCCGGCGGTGAACACCTCGCCCTTCACAGTGACCACGGCCACCCCGAACAGCTCGGAGGGCACCTTGGCGAGTTCGGGAATGTAGTCGGCGTTGGCGCCTTCCTTCAGATCCTTGTAGCGCGCGTGGGCCTGTGAAACGAGCCGGGTGAGGCGCTCGGCGCCCCACGGGTCGGGCTCGCGGGCCTGCAACGGCAGGGACTGGAGCCACATCAGCGTGGCCAGCATGATGGCGGCGCCGAGTGCGCCGCGGTGGCGGGCGTTCATCCTCTGGTTCTCCTGGCGAGTCAAACCCCGGACGGTTCCGGGGCATGCCATGCGGATAGTGCCGGGAGGACGCGGGGGTATGCAATGCCACGGGAAGCGGTCCCCGGTGCAGGCCGGCGCCGTTGTCCGGCAGGCCTGCAACACGGTCACGGTCGCTGGCGAGTCCTGGCGGGGTCGGTTACGCTGCGCGCACCCTGCCGCAAGCGCCCGTCATGGAATTCGTCCTTCTTGCCCTGCCCGCCCTGCTGTCCATCATCAACCCTCTGGGCGGCGCGTTCATCTTCCTCGGGGCCACGGAGGGCATGCCTCGCGCGCTGCGCAACCGGCTGGCGCGCTGGGTGGCGATCCATGGCTTCGTGCTGCTCAACGTCTCGCTGTACGTGGGCGCCTACGTGCTGGAGTTCTTCGGCATCTCCATGCCGGTGCTGCGGGTGGCGGGCGGGATCATCATCGCCACCACCGGCTGGGGACTGCTGCACGCCGACGACAGACCGCAGGCCGACCGCGCGCGCCAGCTGGCGCCCGGCAGGCCCCCCAGCCAGATGGCCTTCTATCCTCTCACCATGCCGCTCACCACCGGGCCGGGCACCATCTCGGTGGCCATCTCGCTGGGCACCAACAGGCCGCCTGGGGCGGAAGGCCTGCTGCGCTTCGCGGCGGCAGCCACCTTCACCACCGTGCTCATCTGCGCGCTCATCTACCTCGCCTATCGCTCGGCGGAGCAGGTGGGCCGGGCGATCGGGCCCACGGGCACCACCATCCTGCTGCGCTTGTCCGCCTTCCTGCTGTTCTGCATCGGCATCCAGGTGTTCTGGAACGGCGTGCACGAGCTCTTCGAGATCCTCCTCGAGGAGGCGCGCCGGGCCGGCTGAGCCGCGCGGGACCGCCCCCGTGGAGCGCCGGGACCGGCGGCCGTGCGCGACCCCAGGCCGCGCCGCGCGCTCACGCCTCCGCCCGCGCCTCCACCCGCCCGGCGCGCACCGCAGCCACCAGCGCGGCGTGATCCTGCTCGTTGCGATCGGCGTAGCGTGCGGCGAAAGCCGTCATGGCGTCCTCGAAGGCGTTGCTCGCGCCGAGGTAGCCGGTGAGCATGACCGCGTCGCCGGTGCGCTTGTGGGCCCGCGCCAGCGCCCAGCCGCAGGCCGAGGCGTAGGCGCGCAGGTTGACCGGCTTCATGATCTCCACCATGGGCTTGATCTTGGCGTCGCGCAGCTGCCGCACGTAGAAATGCTTGCCCGTGAAGCCACCGGTCATCCAGCCCAGGAAGATGTCGGCGCCGGCCTGCAGCAGGCGCTGGCCGAACACCACCCGCTCGCCCGCGTGGGCGAAGGGCAGCCGCCCGCAATAGGGCTCGAGGACCGAGGCGCGCGCCTCCTTGAACTGCAGGAACAGAGGGTCGCCGTTGCCCGACACCATGAGGGCGATGCCGCAGTACGTCCCGACGCTGCCGACACCAACCACCTTCACCGCCACGTCGGCCAGCCGGTAGCGCTCCAGCAGCAGGCGGCGCTCCGGAGGCAGGGTGGCCACGTACTGCGCGATCATGCCTTCCACCATGGCGCGGTAGCCGGCCTGGCGCTCCAGGTCGGTGTCGTGGAAGATCAGCGGCGGCTCGTCGCGGATGCGCGGCTGGCCGCCGGACTCCACGGTCAGCCTGGTGTACTCCTTCAGGTGGGCCGACTCGCTCTGCGCCTTGCGGATGCGCTTGAGGTTCAGGCGCTTCATCTCCTCGTCGGTGCCGGCCAGCACGAGCTTTTCCAGGTCGATGGCCTCGTAGTAGGCGTCGAGCACGGGCATTTCCGCATAGCGGGCCATGTTCTCGCGGTAGCTGCGCGCCGCGGTCCAGGCCGCCTCGCGGCAGTCTGCCGCGCGAAAGCCGTTGGCACGCCCGGCGATGACGAAGCTCGCCGCCAACCGGGCCACGTCCCACTCCCACGGGGCCACCGACACCTCGTCGAAATCGTTGATGTCGAACACCAGCCGTCGCTCGGGCGAGGCAAAGCCGCCGAAGTTCATGAGGTGGCAATCGCCGCAGGCCACCACGTTGAGCCCGGTGGTGGTCGCGGTGGACAGGTCGTGGGCCATCACCGCCGCCGCACCGCGGAAGAAGGCGAAGGGACTGGCCATCATGCGGCCATGGCGGATGGGCAGCAGTTCGGGCACGCGACCTGCGCTGCTGGCCAGCAGCAGGTCCACCGGATCGGCGCGCCTCGCATCCGGCTGCCAGTTCGCCAGGACATCGCGCGCCACACGCTCGCGCAGCGCCTTGCCGGCGGCGCGCCGCTCCGCATGCGGCACACCGTGGGACTGCTCGGGCAGGCGCACGACGCCTGGCACGGCGGCGGTGCTCCCGGCGCCACCGCGGCCAGCCGGGCGCCGGGCGGCCGGGGCCTTTGCTGCTGCAACCGCCTTGCGGGCGGGCGGTTTCGGGGTACGGGGCTTGCGGGACTGGGACACGGGCGGATCCTCGGGTGATTGCCGGCTGCGGCACGACCACGATTTACGCCGCGCGGCTCGCCTGCGCAACCCGGCGCCGGGCGAAACGCGCCGCTGCTGCCCGTTCAACCGCGACGCCGGGCCAGCGCGCGCGCCAGGAATCTCGCTGGCGCGAGCGCGCGCATCACGCCGGCCGGCACGGGAAGCGGCTCGCCGAAGGCCAGGGAAGCCACCAGTTCGCCCGCCAGGGGCGCCGTCACGAGTCCGCGGGAGCCATGGGCGAGCGTGACGAACAAGCCGGGCAGCCACGGGGCTTCACCGTCGAAGGTGGTGGAGGCGTCCTTCGACAGCGCGGCGTAGCGCAGGCGGAACCGTGTCGCGTCGGGCAGCGCGCCCGCCAGCGGCAGGTAGTCGGGCGACACGCAGCGCAGCGCGGCGCGGCCGGGCAGCGCTGCGGGGTCGAGAGCGTCGATGCCCGCGGCTGCCGCGAACGCGGGGCTGAGCGCCGCCAGGCGGCGCAGGTTGGCGGCCTGCTCGCCCGCGCGCACCGCGGTGTCCGTGTCACGGATCACGAAGCTCGCGCCGGCGCAGTGCCAGCCCTCGCGCGCTGGCGCCACGTAGCTCTCGGCGCAGAGCACGGCACGCAGCTCGCGGCTGGGCGCCGTGGCCGGCACCTGGGTGATCTGGCCGCGGATGGCATGCAGCGGCAGCCAGCCCGTGGCGGCAAAGGCGCGTGCGTCGGCGGCATTGGCCAGCACCAGCGTGTCGGCCTCCAACAGGGAATCTCCGGCGGCGCGCACGCGCCACCCGGCCCCGGCGAGCGCCTCGAACTCCAGCGCCTCGGTGCATGCCACCACCCGGATCCGTGGCGAATCCGCCAGCGCCCGGCAAAGCGCCGGCGGATGCACCCAGCCCGCCTCGCCGAACCACAGGCCACCGCGGTCCACCCCCACGCCAACCAGCTGTTGCGCCTCGGCGGGGTCCACGGCGCGCAGGAAGCCGGGCGGCCAGGCCTGCGCCGCCAGCTGCGCCTGCCGTCGTGCATCGGCCTCGTCCTCCGGGAGCTGCAGCACGCCGCAGGGCGACCACGCGTGCCCGTCCGCGGGCAGGCGCGCCCGCAGCAGCCGCGCGCTGAAGGAAAGGCCGTCAGCCAGCAGGAGCGACAGGGCCGTGCCGTGGGGCGAGAGCCGCGCGTAGAGCACGCCCTGGGCGTTGCCCGAGGCCTCGGCGGCAAGCCCGCCGTGACGCTCCAGCAGCGTCACCGAGGCGCCGCGGGCGGCAAGGCCGGCGGCGGCGGCGGCGCCCGCGAGGCCGCCGCCCACCACGATGGCGCGGCGCACGCCGTGCGAAGGGGGCCGCGCAAGCCACGGGGGCTGCGCCAGCCTAGGTCTTGGCGCCACGCATCGCGCCACGCTCATCTCGCGCTTGCCCGCGAAACCGGGCGCGCGACGCACCTCGAAGCCGGCCGCCTCCAGTGCCCGGCGCACCGCCCCCGCGCTCGACCAGGTGGCCGCGGTGGTGCCCGGCCGCGACAGGGAGGACAAGGTGTTCATGAGGGCTTCTCCCCAAAGCTCGGGATTGCGGTCGGGTGCGAAACCATCCAGGAACCACGCGTCCACCGTGGCGTCCAGATCGGCCAGGGTGCGGCGCGCGTCGCCCGCGAGCAGCGTGAGCGCCACGCGACCGCCATCGAAGTGCATGCGGTGCCAGCCCCTTGGCAGCGCGCCCATGCCTGCGCGCAGGGCCGCCGCCTCGCGCGCCAGCCCGGGCCACGCCGCGTGGATGCGCGCCAGCTCGGCCGCCTCCAGCGGATGCAGCTCCGTGCTGACGAAATGCAGGCGCGCCTCCGCCGGCGCCAGCGCCGCGAAGGCCTGCCAGGCGCACAGGAAGGACAGGCCGGTGCCAAAGCCCGTTTCCCCCACGGTGAAGGCTTCGCCCTCGCGCAGCGCCGCGAAGCGCCCCGGAAGGGCATTGCCGTCCAGGAACACGTGGCGCGCCTGGCCCAGCGCGCCTTCGCGGGCGTGATAGACATCGGCGTAGCGTCGCGACCAGGGCAGCCCGTCGCGCCACTCGAGCAGGGGATCGGAGTCCATGGGGCGGCCTGGAGTGCAGGCCCGAGAGGGCCAGCCCCAGCATAGCGCGGACAGACCGCGCGCCGGTATGCTCGGCCCGGGGAGGAATCACGCCATGCAGACTTGGTCGGTCGCCATCCTTCTGTTCGAGGACGTGGAAGTGCTCGACTTCGCCGGGCCCTTCGAGGTGTTCTCGCGCACGCGCCTCGAACCCGGCGCGGCATCGCGCCGCAGCGAGGACTCGGCACCGTTCCGGGTGTTCACGGTGGCGGCTGCGCGCGCCCCCGTGCGCGCCACCGGCGGGCTCATGGTGCTGCCCGACCACGGTTTCGAGGACGCGCCGGCCATCGATCTGCTCGTGGTGCCGGGGGGCTTCGGCACCCGGGCGCTCATGAAGGACGAGCGCGCCCTGGCCTGGATCCGCGGCCGCGCGGCGGCGGCCCGGCGCGTGGCCTCGGTATGCACCGGCTCCCTGGTGCTGGCGGAGGCCGGACTGCTGGACGGCCGGCGCGCCACCACGCACTGGGCCGCGCTCGACCTGCTGGAGAGTCTCGGCCGCGGCATCCGGGTGGAACGGCAGGCGCGGGTGGTGGACGATGGCGTGATCAGCTCGGCCGGCGTGGCCTCGGGCATCGACATGGCGTTCGCCATCGTGGAGCAGCGCTGCGGCCGCGCGGTGGCGGACGACACCGCGAAGTACATCGAGCACCGCCGCAGCGCCTGAGGGTTTGGTGGCGGGGGTGACGCGTGATCCTGCCAGCCCCGGGCAGGCTCGTCCCGGGCCGGCCGCGTTCGCACGGCCCTGTCGCCGGGCTTCAGGACCTCGCGCCGGCGCCGCGCCGGGCCCGCGCCTGGAGGGCTGGCCTCACGCGCAGGAACCCCCGGTAGGCGCCCTCCAGCAGCCAGGGCGCGGGAGGCACCGAGGCGAGGCGTGCGAGCCACCGCCAGCCGGGCATCCGCCTCCACAGCGCGATGAATGCGCGCGCCCCCGAGACCACCGTGCCGTCGGGCTCCACCACGTGCATGCGTGCCAACGCCGCGCGCCTGTCGATCCCGCAGCCGAGATCGCCCTCGGGCGCGGCCGACACGTCCGAGAAGCGCACGGGCGCCACGGGAGACAGGCCCTGATAGTGGGCGATCTCCCGGGCGCACAGCGGGCAGGCGCCGTCGTAGAGCACCAGCAACTCGCCCGTGCCCGCCGGCGCGGTGGCCTGCGCTGCCGCGCCCGGCTGCGGTGTCAGGCCTTCTTCGCCCACGCGCTGCACCAGCCCTTCCCGGCCACCTGCCGGCCGGCGAAGAGAGGGCAACCGCCCCAGGCATCCGAGGCCTTGCCCTGGAACAGCGCGCAACCCGAGCACTGCTGCTGGGCGGTGTGCTTCGGGAACTTGGCGGCATCCACCTTGGTGGTGTCGTGCCGGTAGCCCAGGCCCACGGCCTGGGGATCCTTCTCGTCGAGCTTCGCGCCCTGGGCGCGGGCCGATGCGCTGACCAGCCCCGTGGCGACGGCCAGCGCGGACGCACCCGCCCCAAGAAAGCGGCGGCGTTGGCGGAGCAAGTGTTGCATGGATGTTTCTCCTGATGAGTTAGGGACGCCCGTTGAAGACCACAGACGGCGGCGCGGGTTCGCCGAAACGGGCCGCCGCGGGCACGCAACCGGCACCGAGGGTGGACAAGCCCGTTCGTCCAGGCCGCGCCACGCCGTTGCCCGCACAGTTGGTACGCATTCGTGGTTGGCGTCGACTTGCGCCGGGGGGATACTCGATACACCAACCTCCGGAGCAGCCAATCATGAAACGACGCGACCTGCTGGCGCTTGGCGCCGGCGCCCTGGCGGGCGTCCCAGCCCGTGCCCTGCCGCAGACAGCGCAAATGCCGAGGGTGCGGCGCACCGTGCGCCTGGGCCGCACCAACCTGCAGGTGTCCGATGTTTCCTTCGGCTCCGCCAGCACCTCCGACCCGGCAGTGGTGCGGCACGCCTTCGATCGCGGCGTGAACTACTTCGACACGGCCGAGAGCTACCGCTGGGGCGGGGCCGAGGAGGCCTTCGGCGAGGCGCTCGCGCCGGTGCGCAACCAGGTGATCATCGCCACCAAGACCAAGGCCGGCGCCACCGACACCCGCAAGGACATGATGAAGGCCCTGGAGGGCAGCCTGAAGCGGCTGCGCACCGACCGCGTCGACGTGTACTTCAATCACGCGGTGGATGACGTGGCGCGCATGCGCAACCCCGAGTGGCGCGAGTTCACCGATCTGGCCAGGCGCCAGGGCAAGATCCGCTTCCGCGGCATGTCCGGCCACGGCGGCGAACTGGTGCGCTGCATCGATTACGCCCTCGATCAGGATCTGGTGGACGTGGTGCTGGCCGCCTACTCGTTCGCCCAGGACGCCTCCTTCGCCGACAAGCTGCGTCACACCTTTCACTGGGCGGCCATCCAGCCCGACATCCCGCGCGTGCTGGAGAAGGCCCGTCGCAAGGACGTGGGCGTGCTGGCCATGAAGACCCTCATGGGCGGGCGCATGAATGATCTGCGGCCCTTCGAGCGGTCCGGGGGCTCGTTCTCCCAGGCGGCCCTGCGCTGGGTGCTCTCCAGCCCGAACGTGGACGCGGCGCTCATCTCCATGACCTCGGTGCAGGAGGTGGACGAGTACCTGGGCGCCTCCGGCGCGGCCCGGGTGTCGGCCCGCGACCTGGACCTGCTGGGCCGCTACGCCGAGGCGCGGGTGGGCAGCTACTGCCTGCCCGGATGCGGCGCGTGCGCCGAGAGCTGCCCCGCCGGCGTGGCCATCGCCGAGGTGCTGCGCACCCGCATGTACGCGGTGGACTACGCCGACATAGCGCTCGCACGCGACGAGTACGCGGCCCTCGGGGCCCAAGCCGGCGCGTGCCTGTCCTGCACCGGCCAGCCCTGCCTCGGCGCCTGCCCGGCGAAGGTGCCCATTGCCGCCTTCACGCGGCAGGCGGCCCAAATGCTTTCCTGAAGGGGTCCGTGCCCATGCGCGTGTTTCTCGCCCATTTCCTGTTCGTCCTGGCGGCCTGGACGCTGCTCATCAAGTATCTTTTCCCGGTGGCCTGGTCGGTGGCCTATGGCGAGCCGTTGCTGGCGCACGTGATGTGGGACTTCTGGTGGGTGGCACACCTGTGGCTGGGCTGGGCGCTGCTGCGGCGCCCCCCCTACCTTGAAGTCCTGGCGTGGCTGGTGGCCGTCACCGAGATCGTGATCGTGGCGACCAAGTTCGCCCTGTTCCTGCCGGACCCGCAGTGGACGATCTGGCGCACCAACTGGTTCATCAACAAGGTGTTCGTGCTGGCAGTGTTCGTGTTGATGGCGGGCTGGCTGGTGCGCGGCCTGATTACCCGCCAGACTGCGAAGGGGGTCCTGTCGGCCCCGGCCGCGCCCGCAACCACCCGCTCGGGAACGGGCGCGCGATAGCATCCAGGCCATGAACCAGACTGTTTCCACCCGCCGCTGGTGCAGGGTGCTGTGCACCGTGGCAGCCGTCGCGGCCCTGTGCATGCCGGCTTCGGCAGCGGCCTGCGCGCGAATCTCGCGCATGGACTCCTTCGGCCGGGGTGACGTCCTGCGGGTCACCCGCGAGGAGGGTTCCTGCGTTATTACCGTCCTGCACCGGCACGGCATTGGCGCCGCGCGCCTCACCATCCTGGCTCCGGTGCAGGACCTGCGGCTGCGGTTCGACGGTTTTCCCGAACTGGAAAGCCTCGTCCTCTCCTCTCCGGGCGGCAGGCTGCTGTGCGACGTGAATCGCTCTGCTGCCGCAACCGTGACCCGCCGCTGCCTGCTCAATGGCGCTCAGGTGCCGGCGCTGCGGCCCGTCGCCGGCGGCTTCGAGTTGACCGTTCCCACCGATCTTGTGCCTCTGGCTGGCAAGCGCCTCGAGGTGCACTGGACTGACTTCTGGCGCTGAAGCGTTGAACCGCTGCGCTGGCAAACCGCGCCATCGGGAAAAGGCTAGGCCTGCGGGGAGCACTGCGTGGTCATGAGACGCACGGCTGGGTGGTTCGCCGCCCGCGGCCGCCGGTGGATGTGGCGGCTGGCCGCGCTGCTGGCAGTCCCCGTCCTCGCCGTACTCCTGCTGCTGGGAACGGCGCCGCTGTGGATAGACACACCACAGGTGCGCGCACGGGTGGCGGCGATGGTGGACGATCTCACGGGCGGACGCGCCCGTTGGGATGGCCTGGCCCTGCACTACTTCCCAAGACCGGGTGTGACACTGCGCCAGCTCTCCCTGGCACTGCCGCCCCGTGCGGACTTCAAGGCCCATGCGGTCACGGTGGAACTGGAATGGCTGCCGTTGCTGCGGGGCAGCGTGCGACCCGGCCGCCTGCGATTGGACTCTCCACGGCTGCGCGTGCAACTGTCACCGGCAGACCCGGCGGCGGCACCACCCACCGTGGCGGGCATCCGCAACGCCATTCGCCGCGCGGTGGAGGCGCTGTTCGAAAACGCCCCCTCCAGCGACGTGGAACTGGCCGCCGGCGAGGTTTACGTGCTCTCGGGCGCCGGCATGGCGCTGCAGTTCACCCGCATCTCCCTGGAGGGCCGCGTGGCGGGCGGGCGCCTCGACGTGAAGGCCTCGCTGTCATCACCGTTGTTTCGCGAACTCGCCCTGCAAGCGCGCATCCATCGCACCGGACTGAAAGGGGAGGGTCAAGCGCAGCTGACCGGGCTGCAGCTCGCAGCATTGGGTTCATTGGCTGGATCGGCCGCCCTGTCTCCCGGGGCCCGCCTGTCCCTGGAGCCGGCGGAGGGTCGCGCCGACCTGGAGTGGCGACTGGAGGGCGCCGACGCTCTTTCGGCGAACGTGCGGGCGACGGTGCCAGCACTTGCGGTGCGGCGCGGCGCGGGACGGCTGGAAGTGAACGGCCTCAGCCTCGACGCCCGTGCGAGCCTGCTAGGCGAGGCACTGGAGGTCGAGCTATCGCGCGCGGCATTCATGCGGCCGGGAATCGAGGCCAAGGGACGATTGGCCTTCGCGCCCGGCGCCGGCTGGCGCGCCTCCCTCGACCTTGCGCGCCTGGACGCCGGTGAGACGCAGGCGCTCGTCGCAGGCCTCCTGCCGGGCGTGCCAGCCATCGCCCGGCCCGTGGCGCAGCTTCAGGCGGGCAGCGTGATCACCGCTTCGCTTGCCTCGGCTGGTGCGACCTTGGCAGCACTCGCCAACCTGCGATCCGTGAGGGCAGAGGCCCATATGGAGAGCGGGGCGGTTCGAGTGGCGGCAGCCGATCTGGCGGTGCGCGGCATTCGCATTCGCGCGCGGCTGCTGGATGGCGCGTTGCAGGTGGACGACCTGGCGGCGCGCTCCCACGCCGGAGAGGTCACTGGCGGCAGTTTCCACGTGAACCTGACGGCGAATCCCGTCTCCCTGGAGGGCAGTGCCGCGGGCCGGCTGGATCTGGAGGGCGCGCTGGCGCTGGCCAGGCGACTGCTCGACCCTGCCGGCAAGGCCGGGCGCGAACTGCAGCGGCTGCGTGAACTGCGAGGAAGCGCGAGGTTCGCCGTCGCGCTCGGCGGCAAGGCGGGCAGGCCGCGGGCGCGGGTGGACCTGTCGGCGCTGCACGCCACCGGCCGCGTGGACGGGCTGGCGCCCCTCATCGCCCTCACCGGTGGATTCGCCACCCTGGAGGGCGCGCGGCTCGAGGTACGCGGGCTGGCGGGTAGCGTGGGTCGGTCGCGGCTTCACGACGCCTCTGCCCGCCTCACCCTCGGGCGCCAGGGCCGCCTGGAGTCGGCCTCGGCCAGTGCCGTCATCGATCTGGAGGAGGCCCTGGCTCTGGTCCGGGCCCAGCCGGCCTTGGCCGACAAGCTGTCAAAGGTGCAGAGCGCCTCGGGCGAGCTGGCGTTGAAGCTCGAAAGCGCGACTGGGCCGCTGGCCGATGCCCGTGCGCTGCGATACGTGCTCACGGCCGTCCCGCGCCGGGCCGTGGTGACTCTGCCGGCACTCGGAGCCCCCCTCACCCTCGACGGCGGCCGTGTGACGCTGGCCCCGGGCGCCTTGGCCGCCACAGACGTAGCGGCCAGCCTGCGCGATGCCGCGCTGCGGGTGGGTGGCCGCATTCCCCTGCCCATGGGGCCGGCGGGCGGACTGCAGCTCGACGCCTCGGGCAGCATCGGCCCGGAACTGCTGGAGTGGACTTACACCCGTGCGCATCTGCCGGCAGCCGCCCGCCTGCCCGGAGCGCTCGCCGTGGGATCGTTGGCGCTCCGGTGGCGCGAGGCGGACGCGTTCGAGGTGCGCGGCGGCGTGCAGCCGGCCGGGGGGCCGGGTGCGGTCTTCCACCTGCGTCGCGCGGGCCCGCGGGTGGAGTTGCGCTCCCTGGCGCTGCGCGATGCCCACTCCGACTGCACCCTGGGCGGCAGCCTGGAGGGATCCCGGTTCGAAGTGCGCTTCGACGGCCACGTGGCCGGGCGCTCGCTGTCGGGACTGCTGCGTCGTCCCGAGCTCGCCGGCGCACTGGTGCGCGGCCGCTTCGAGGCGAGCGGCGACTGGACCAACCCCGCCAGCACCCGCGCAGAAGGCGGCCTGGAGGTGACCCAGGTGCCGGTGCCCGCGCCGTTGGCCCAGGCGTTGGTGGTGGAACGCGCCCGCGTGGAGGCCACGCCGGAGCGCCTGCGCATCCCGGCAGCGGTGTTGCGGCTGGGCGCCGCGCGGGTGGACGTGGAGGCGAGCCTCACGCGCACAACGCGAAAGTTCATGCTGGACGCCTCGGTCCGCGGCGACGAACTGAACCTGCGGCGCGCCCCCGGAGCCACCGGAACCGCCGACGCGCCAGCCGAGCCGCGGGCCGGCGGCACACCGGCCGCCAACCCGCGGGCATCACCCTGGGAGGCGCTGTTCACGGCCCTGGATCGTGTGCCGGTGTCGGGCAGGGTGCAGGTGGCCTTCGCACGGGTGCTGGCCAAACGGATCGAGGTGGCCCCGCTGGAGGCGGCCGCATCGCTGGAAGACGGACGGCTGGACGTGGATGTCCGCCGGGCAGCCCTGTGCGGGATCAGCGTGGCGGGCAGCCTGTGGGCCCGCCGGGGTCTTGCGGGCACCAAAGGCACGCTGAGCGCGCGCGGTGCCGCTCTGGATGCCACCCTGCCCTGCCTTACGGAGGGCCGATTGCGCTTCGCGGGAAAACTCGACCTGGACGGCAGCTTCTCGGCCCAGGGTGCCCCCGGCGCCATCATGGACAGCCTCAACGGAAGCTTCCGCGCCGTGTCCCGCGAGGGTCGCATCGACCGGTTCGAGGCCCTCGCGCGGCTGCTGCGACTGCTCAACCTCACCGAGGTGGTGCGCGGTCAGGTGCCGGACCTGGCCAGCGGCGGCATGACCTATCGCAGCGCCTCCGTGACCGGACGCATCCACGGGCGGGTGGTGCACGTGGACGAAGGCATCCTCGATGCCGAAACGGTGAAGATCGTGGGCGAGGGCAGCCTCGACACCCGCAGCGGCGCCCTGACGGCAAACGTGCTGGCGGCACCGCTTCAGACCGCCAACTGGCTGGTGGACAAGATTCCCCTGGTGCGCCGCATCTTCGGCGGCACGGTGCTGGCCATTCCGGCGCAGGTGAGCGGCACGGTGAGGAACCCGGTGGTGGTGCCGCTGGGCCCCCGCGCCGTGGGGTTGCGCGCGACCCAGCTGCTGGCCAACACCCTGCGCCTGCCGGTGGATATGCTCAAGACGCTCGAGCTCAAAAATGCGCCGCCGGTGAGCAGCGATACGCAGAAGGACGAAACAACTCGGCTGCCCTGACCGGCAAGGCAGGCCGCCGCCGCCAGGGACGACCGCCTTCGTGCCGCCAGAGCACCTCAGGACGGGTTCACTGGCAGGTCGAGCCGGGACACAGCCCGCGCCATGGCCTGCACCGCCGCACGCCGCGGGAAATCGGCACGAAAGGCTGCCACGACGCGCCGCACGGGTGCCGGAGCCGCGAAATCCACCGCTCGCACCAGGGGGCTTGCGTGGCGCCCGGTGAGGGCCGTGGCGGGCAGCACCGACACCCCAAGCCCCGAGGCCACCATGCTGCGGATGGTCTCCAGCGAGTTGCCCTGCCTGCCCGGCGGCGCGGGGCGCGCAAACTCGCCGCAGGCTTCCATCACCTGCTCGCGGAAACAGTGGCCGATGGACAACAGCAACAGGTTCTCGCCTGGCAGCTCTTCGGCTTTCACGGCGCGGCGCCTCGCCCATGGGTGCTTTGCCGGCACCACCACCCGGAAGACCTCGTCGTAGAGCGGCAGCACCTCAACGCCCGGGGCCTCGTAGGGCAATGCCAGGATGGCCACGTCTATCAGGCCGCCGCGCAGCATCTGGTCGAGGCTGGCGGTCATGTTCTCCTCGATCTCCAGCGGCATGGCGGGGGCCGCGCCGCGCAGCGCCAGCACCAGCCCGGGCAGCAGGTAAGGCGCGATGGTATGGATGACCCCCAGCCGCAGCACCCCGCGCAGCGGATCGCGCCCGTGGCGCGCCACCTCCCGTACCCGGGCGGCCTCATCCAGCACCCGGCGCGCCTGGGCCACCACCTGCTCGCCGGCCTCGGTGAGCAGCACCTCGCGGGGACCGCGCTCGAACAGCCGCACACCCAGCTCGTCCTCCAGCTTCTTCACCGACGCCGACAGGCTGGGCTGGCTCACGAACACCTTCTCCGCGGCGCGGCGGAAGTTGCGCGTCTCGGCCAACGCCACCACGTACTTGAGTTCCTGCAGGGTCATGGCGTCTCCCCAAGGGCCATAGTCATTGCCTATCGCGGCGATGCTAACTCGGTATTGGCGCGCGGCGGTCGTCCCGCGGCACAGTGCGCTCCGCGGCCGCGCTGGCGGCCACCCGCATCCACCCCCCTCCAAGGAGCTGACGCCATGACTCAAACCCCGAACCGCGAAGGAAGCCGCGTGCCTGCCGTGACTTTCCGTGTGCGCGAAAACAACGATTGGAAGAACGTCACCACCGATCAAATCTTCAAGGGACGCACCGTGGTGGTGTTCTCGCTGCCGGGCGCGTTCACGCCCACCTGCTCGTCCACCCACCTGCCGCGCTACAACGAACTCGCGCCCGCCTTCAAAGCCAACGGCGTGGACGAGATCGTGTGCATTTCGGTGAACGACGCCTTCGTGATGGAGGAGTGGGCCCGCGAGCAGGAATCGGCCAGCGTGCGGCTGCTGCCCGATGGCAACGGCGAATTCACCGAGGGCATGGGCCAGCTGGTGGACAGGTCCGAGCTGGGCTTCGGCAAGCGCTCGTGGCGCTACTCCATGCTGGTGAAGGACGGTGTGGTGGTGAAGCAGTTCATCGAGCCCGATAAGGCCGGCGACCCCTTCGAGGTTTCCGACGCCGACACCATGCTTGCCTACATCAACCCCAAGGCGGAGAAACCCGCCCGGGTGGCCCTGTTCACCCGCGAGGGCTGTGCGCACTGCGCCCGCGCCAAGGCGCTGCTGTCGGCGTACGGCTATGGGTTCGCCGAAGTGCCCCTGCACCACACGGTGCGAAGCCAGGTGGTGGGCGCGGTCACCGGCCAGGGCACGGTGCCCCAGGTGTTCATCGACGGCGAGTACGTGGGCGGGGCCGACGCGCTGGAGCAGTGGCTGAAGGCGAGGGCGCGCAAGGCGGCCTGAGCCCCCCGGGGCGCGAAGCGGTGGCCGTGCGGTCCGGGCACTACCCATGCACGGGCCGCGAATCACACCTGCGGAACCGGCACACCCGCCACACTGACAAAGACGCGGACCTGCGCCACCCCGGCGCCCCCTCCCCCACGAGAAGCCACCATGCGCGACCCCGCTCCCCAGGCCATCCAACTCTCCGACTACACCCCGCCCGCCTTCCTCGTGGACACCGTGGACCTGCACGTGGACATCCGCGATGACCACGTGCGCCTGCGCGCTCGCCTCGCCCTGCGGCGCAACCCGGCCGCCCCGGACGCACGCGCCCCTCTGGTGCTGGACGGCGACGAATTGCAGCACGAGTCGGTGGCCTTGAACGGCCGCGCGCTGGGCCCCGACGCCCACACCGTGACCGCCACCTCCCTCACCATTGCCGGCGTGCCGGATCGATTCGAACTGGAAACATTGGTGCGCCTGGACCCGTTCCGCAACACCAAGCTGATGGGCCTGTTCCAGTCCAAGGACGGGCTGTTCACCCAGTGCGAATCGGAGGGCTTTCGCCGCATCACCTGGTTTCCGGACCGGCCCGACGTGATGGCGCGCTACACCGTGAGCCTGCACGCGGACAAGGCGCGCTATCCGCGCCTGCTGGCCAACGGCAACCTGGTGGCCAGCGGCGAGGAGCCGGGCGGGCGCCACTGGGCGCGCTGGGAAGACCCCTTTCCCAAGCCCAGTTACCTGTTCGCCATGGTGGCCGCGCGCCTGGACGTGCTGGAGGACCGCTTCACCACCGCCTCGGGCCGCGGCGCGTTGCTGCAGGTGTACGTGGAACCGGGCAAGCTCGACCAGGCCGGCTTCGCCATGGACAGCCTGAAGCGCGCCCTGCGCTGGGATGAGCGTGTCTACGGCCTGGAACTCGACCTGGACCGGTTCATGATCGTGGCGGTGGGCGACTTCAACATGGGGGCCATGGAGAACAAGGGCCTCAACATCTTCAACACCAAATACGTGCTGGCCCGCGCCGACACCGCCACCGACACCGACTTTCTCAACATCGACCGGGTGGTGGCCCACGAGTACTTCCACAACTGGACTGGAAACCGCGTCACCTGCCGCGACTGGTTCCAGCTCTCGCTCAAGGAAGGCCTCACCGTGTTCCGTGACCAGGAATACGGCGCCGACACCTACTCGCGGCCGGTGCAGCGCATCCAGGAGGTGCGCAATCTGCGCGCCCTGCAGTTCCCCGAGGACGCCGGCCCCATGGCTCACCCCGTGCGGCCCCAGTCCTACCTGGAAATCGGCAACTTCTACACCATGACGGTGTACGAGAAGGGCGCCGAGGTGGTGCGCATGATTCACACGCTCATCGGCGCCGAGGCGTTCCGCAAGGGCATGGACCTCTACTTCGCCCGCCACGACGGCCAGGCGGTGACCTGTGACGATTTCGTGCAGGCCATGCAGGATGCCTCGGGCGCGGACCTTTCCCAGTTTCGCCGCTGGTACGACCAGTCGGGCACGCCGCGCCTGAAGGCGCGCGCCGAGCACGACGCGGCATCGGGCCGATACACGCTGCACGTGCGGCAGGAAACCGCGCCCACCGCCGACCAGCCCGAAAAACAGCCGCTGCACATTCCACTGGCGGTGGGCCTGGTGGGCGCGGATGGCCGCGACCTGCCGCTGCAACTGGACGGAGAAGCCGCGCCCCAGGGGTCGACCCGGGTGCTGTCGCTGACCCAACCCGAGCACAGCTTCACGTTCACGAACGTGCGCGAAGCGCCCGTGCCGTCGCTGCTGCGCAACTTCTCCGCACCCGTGGTGCTGGAGTTCGATTACGACGCGCGGGCGCTCACCCACCTGATGGCCCACGACACCGACCCCTTCAACCGCTGGGAGGCGGGCCAGCGACTGGCCGCCGCCCTCATCCTCGAAGGAGTGGCGGCGCGCCAGGCGGGCAAGGCCTTCGCCGCGCCCGACGCCTTCACCGAGGCCTTCGCGCGCGTGCTGGCCGGCGCTGGCGCCGATCCGGCCTTCGCCGCCGAGGCGCTGGCGCTGCCTTCCGAAACCTTCCTTGCCGAGCAGATGGCGGTGGTGGACCCCGAGGGCATCCACGCCGTGCGGGTGCAGGTGCGCCAGCACCTGGCGGCGCACCTGCGAGATGCACTTATGTCCGCCTGGCGCACCCATGCCTCCACGGGCGGCTACAGCCCGGACGCTGGCTCCGCGGGCCGGCGCGCGCTGCGCAACCTGTGCCTTGGCTACCTGATGGAGATCGACGACGACGAGATCCGCGCCCTGTGCGTGGGCCAGTTCGACGGCGCCGACAACATGACCGACGGCATGGCCGCCCTCACCGCCCTGGCGAACACGGATTGCCCCGAGCGGCTGCCGGCGCTCGAGCGCTTCCACGCGCGCTGGAAGCACGAGGCGCTGGTGCTGGACAAGTGGTTCGCCGTGCAGGCCACCTCACGCCTGCCGGGCACGCTCGACGAGGTGAAGCGGCTGGTGAAACACGCGGACTTCGACATCCGCAACCCGAACCGGGCGCGCTCCGTGATCGGCAGCTTCGCCATGGGCAACCCGGTGCGCTTCCACGCCGCCGACGGCACGGGCTACGACTTCGTGGCCGAGCAGGTCGCGCAACTAGACACTCTCAACCCCCAGGTGGCGGCGCGCATGGCACGCGCCTTCGACCGTTGGCGCAAGTTCGATGAGGGGCGCCAGGGCCATGCAAAGGCCGCGCTGGAGCGGCTGCGGGCTCAGGCAGGCCTGTCGAAGGATCTGCTCGAGGTGGTGAGCAAGGCGCTGGCCTGAAACCCAACCGCGCGGGGCGCGGGCCCGCGCTCAGCCGCCGCGGGCCTTGCGGTTCACCTTATCCACGAACCGCGCCACTTCTATGATGGCGCGCTCATGCACACCCTCGCCGATGCGCTCGCTGCCATCGTCGGCCCACACCTCGAAGCTGAGCAGGCGGCCGTCCACCTTCACCAGCCGGGCGTGCGCGGTGACGGTGAAACCGGGCGGCGTGGCCGCCAGATGCCGGATGTCCACGCGCACGCCCACGGTGCTGCGGCCCTCGCCCACCAGCGGCTCCACCGACTTGCCCGCGGCAGTTTCCATGAGGGCAATCATCATGGGCGTGGAGAACACCGCCACGAAGCCGCTGCCCAGGTCGGAGGCGAGATTGCCGGGGCCGGCCACGAGGGTGGCGCTGCCCTCGACGCCAGGTTGCAGAGGGGGGGTATCCGCCATGGCGGGGTCTCCTGGTGTGGGTGGCGGACACGCTGCCCGCCATGAAACCGTAGCTTAACGGGCCCGGGGGCGGGATTCTTCGGGGCAACGTCGGCCCTCGCCAGGCGTGCGGAAATGCCTGGCAGCTAGC
>JBIIUM010000124.1:0-9556 GCA_044339985.1 Burkholderiales bacterium
GTCGGGATTGCCGCCAGTCGTTGCGGCGGCGCCTGGGCGCCAGCGAGGACGACCGGGTGGTGCTGCTGTCCCTGGGCGGGGTGGCTTTTCCGGTGGACGTGTCCCTGTGGCCGGCGCTACCGGGCGTGAAGGTGGTGGCCGGGATGCCCGTGATGGGCGCCCATCCCCAGGTCTATCCGGCCGCCGACCTGCAAATGCCGTGGATCGACCTGCTGGCCAGCAGCGACGCCGTGCTCACCAAGCCTGGCTATGGAACGGTGACCGAGGCGGCCTGCAACGGCATCCCGGTGCTCTACCTTCCGCGCCAGGACTGGCCCGAGGAGCCACACCTGCTGGCGTGGCTGCGCCAGCACGGCCGTTGCCGCGAGGTGCCGCGGGAGGCGTTGGCGCAAGGCCGGTTCCACACGTTTCTCCCTGGGCTGCTCTCGCAGCAGGCGCCGCCTCGCCCGCGTCCCCACGGGGTGCGCCAGACGGCGGTGCACCTGGCGGACTGGTTGCGCGGCCGGCAGCCCCTGCCCGCCGGGAACTCCGGGGTGTTGCCGCAGTAGAATCCAGCGACTTCGCCGTGCCCCCAGCGTCCTGCCTCCACCCGCCGCGGCGAAGCCCCTTGCCATGATCCTAGTCACCGGCGGTGCGGGCTTCATCGGTGCGAATTTCGTGCTCGATTGGCTTGCCATCGAGTCCGAGCCCGTGCTCAACCTGGACAAACTCACCTACGCAGGCAACCCGGAGAACCTGGCTGCGCTGCGCGGCCACCCGGGACACCGCTTCGTGCGGGGCGACATCGCTGACCGCGCGCTGCTGGCGCGGCTGCTGCGCGACCACCGGCCGCGGGCCATCGTCAACTTCGCTGCCGAGAGCCACGTGGACCGCTCCATCCACGGCCCTGGCGATTTCATCGCCACCAACGTGGCGGGCACCTTTGCCCTGCTTCAGGAGGCGCTGGACTACTGGCGCACCGTGCTCCGCCAGGACCCCGGCTTCCGCTTTCTGCACGTGTCCACCGACGAGGTGTACGGCTCCCTGGGTCCGCGCGACGCCGCCTTCAGCGAGACCACCCCCTACGCCCCCAACAGCCCCTACTCCGCCTCCAAGGCGGCCTCCGATCACCTGGTGCGCGCCTGGCATCACACCTACGGCCTGCCGGTGCTCACCACCAATTGCTCCAACAACTACGGGCCGTTCCAGTTTCCGGAAAAGCTGATTCCGCTCATGATCTGCAACGCGCTGGCCGGCGAGGCCCTGCCCGTGTACGGTGACGGGCGCAACGTGCGCGACTGGCTCTACGTGGCCGATCACTGCGCCGCCATCCGCGCCGTGCTGGCTGGCGGGACGCCCGGCGAAACCTACAACGTGGGCGGCGGCAGCGAGATGCCCAACCTCGATGTGGTGCACACCCTGTGCCGCATCCTCGACGAGCTGCGGCCCCGCGATGACGGCAGCACCCATGAGCAGCGGATCGCCTTCGTGAAAGACCGCCCCGGCCACGATCGCCGCTACGCCATCGACTCTTCAAAGATCCAGCGTGAGTTGCAATGGCGCCCGCAACACAGCTTCGCCAGCGGCATCCGCAAGACCGTGCAGTGGTACCTCGACCACCAGGATTGGGTGCGGCGCGTGGTGTCGGGCGAGTACCGCGGCTGGCTCGAAACCCAGTACGGCGGCGGCGGAGCGGCCCGGTCATGAGCCGCAAGGGCATCGTGCTCGCCGGCGGCTCCGGTACGCGTCTCTACCCGGCTACCCAGGCGGTGTCCAAGCAGCTGCTGCCGGTGTACGACAAACCCATGATCTACTACCCCTTCACCACGCTCATGCTGGCCGGCGTGCGCGAGGTGCTGGTGATTTCCACGCCCCAGGACACGCCGCGCTTCGAGCAACTGCTGGGCGATGGCGAGCGCTGGGGCATGACCATCCAGTACGCCGAACAGCCTGCGCCCGAGGGGCTGGCCCAGGCCTTCATCATCGGCGAGCGTTTCGTGGGCCGCGACCCCTGCACGCTGGTGCTGGGCGACAACATCTTCTACGGGCACGATCTCGTGCGCACGCTCAGGCGCGCCGGGCAAGCCGCCAGGGGCGCAACGGTGTTCGCCTATCCCGTGCTCGACCCCGAGCGCTACGGCGTGGTGGAGTTCGATGCCGCCGGGCGCGCCTTGAGCATCGAGGAGAAGCCCGCGGCGCCGAAGTCGCGCTACGCGGTGACGGGGCTGTACTTCTACGACAACGACGTGCTGGCGGTGGCCCGCGGGCTCAAGCCCTCGGTGCGCGGCGAGCTCGAGATCACCGACGTGAACCGCCACTACCTGGCGCGCGGCGCTCTCGAGGTGGAGGTGATGGGCCGCGGCCACGCCTGGCTCGACACGGGCACCCACGACTCGCTCATCGAGGCGGCGCAGTTCGTGCAGACCGTCGAGAAGCGCCAGGGTCTGAAGATCGCCTGTCCCGAGGAAATCGCCTACCGCATGGGCTTCATCGATGCCGGGCAGCTCGAACGCCTCGCCAAGCCGCTGTTGAAGAGCGGCTACGGCGAGTACCTGATGCGTGTGCTGTCCGATCCGGTATTGCGATGAAGGTGGTGGAGACGCCGCTGCCGGGATTGCTGATCCTCGAGCCGGCGGTGTTCGGCGATGCGCGCGGCTTCTTCCTGGAAAGCTATAACGCCCGTGTGCTGGCCGAGCGCGCCGCCATCACCGCTAGCTTCGTGCAGGATAACCACTCCCGTTCGGCGCGCGGCGTGCTGCGGGGGCTGCACTATCAGATCCGCCACCCGCAGGGAAAGCTGGTGCGGGTGGTGGCTGGCGCGGTGTTCGACGTGGTCGTGGACCTGCGCCGCTCGTCTGCGGCCTTCGGTCGCTGGAATGGCGTGGAACTGTCGGCGGACAACAAGCGCATGGCGTGGATTCCGCCGGGGTTCGCGCACGGTTTTCTGGTGCTCTCCGAGAGCGCCGACTTCCTCTACAAGACTACCGACTACTGGTACCCGGAGCACGAGCGCACGCTGCTGTGGAATGATCCCGCCCTCGGCATCGGCTGGCCGTTGAGCGGCGAGCCCGTGCTTTCCGCGGCTGACCTTGCCGGCCAGGTGCTGAGCGCGGCGGAGACCTTCGCCTGAAGGCCCGCCGCCCGTGATGCTGCGCATTCTCATCACGGGCGCCCTTGGGCAGGTGGGCCACGAACTGCAGCGCACACTCGCGCCGCTGGGCCTGTTGACCGCCGTCGACGTGGCCGACCTCGACCTCACCGACACCGATGCCGTGCGCGGCTTGCTGCGGGCGCTGCGTCCCCACGTGCTGGTGAACCCGGCAGCCTTCACCGCCGTGGACAAGGCCGAGACCGAGGAGCCCCACGCGATGGCCGTGAACGGCACCGCCCCCGGCGTGATGGCCGAGGAGATGGCGCGGCTGGGCGGCCTGATGGTGCACTACTCCACCGACTACGTATTCGACGGCACCGGGCAGGGCGCGTGGCGCGAGGATGCGCCTCCCAACCCCTTGTCGGCCTATGGCCGCTCCAAACTTGCGGGGGAACAGGCGGTGCGCGCTGCCGGCGGGGCCCACGTGATCCTGCGCACCTCCTGGGTTTACGGGCACCATGGCGCCAACTTCATGCGCACCATCCTGCGGCTGGCGCAGCAACGCGAGGAATTGCGGGTGGTGGCCGATCAGTTTGGCGCCCCCACCTGGAGCCGTACCGTGGCCGCGGGCACCGCGCAGGTGATCCGCCACGCGTGGCTCGATCCGGCGAAGCGTCCCGGGGCTGCGCAGTGGAGCGGCGTGTACCACCTCACCAATGGCGGCGTGACCACCTGGCATGGCTTCGCCCGGGCCATCGTCGAGCTGGCGCCGGAGCTGGCGACCCGGCGTCAGGTGCGGGTGCTGCCCATTGGCACTGGCGAGTATCCGCTGCCGGCGCGCCGGCCCGCCAACTCGGTGCTCGACAACACCAGGATCGAGCAGGTGTTCGGCGTGCGACAGGTGCCCTGGGAAGACGATTTGAAGCGCTGCCTGGCGGAGTAGCCGCATCCCCTGGTGGGTGATGTGGCACGCGACGCCCATCGCGCCGGCCGCCGCTGCACAAGGCCCGGCCGGAGATCGAATCGGGCTGTGCGCTCGCTCCTGCAAGGATCTCCCGCGCGGCATGCGTGCCCCTGTGCTTTGCGATGCTGGTGGCGTTCGGTGCAACCTCCCGCATCGAATCGTGCGTCCTCACCCGTTGGGCACGTGCAGTGTTTTCCGGTGACGGAAAGTGCGCTCCCGTCGTTAAACAACATCAAGGGAGCACCGAAAATGCCACGCAGACCTCGCCTGTTCGTCCAAGGCCTTCCCCTGCACATCGTCCAGCGGGGCAGCGCACGCCGGCCGATTTTCGAGGACGAAGACGACTATCAGCAGTTCGTCGACCTTACCGCGGACGCGGCCCAACGCTACGGACTGTGGGTGCACGCCTGGGTCCTGATGCCCAACCAGGTTCACCTTCTGGCCACCCCCGCGCGCGCCGACACCGCAACCCGCGCGCTGCAACTCATCGGTAACCGCTATGTGCAGGGTTTCAACCGGCGTCACCGGCGCAGCGGCACCCTGTGGAGTGGCCGCTACCGGGCATCGCTGGTGGACAGCGATGGGTTCCTGCTGGCCTGCATGCGCTACATCGAGAGCGACCCGGTGCGGGCCGGCCTGGTGAGCATGCCGGAAGCCTGGCCCTGGTCCAGTCACCCCGCCAATGCCTACGGGCAACCCGATCTGCTGACTCGCCAGCATCCCATCTATCGCCGCCTGGGTGCAGACCCGGCCGCGCGCTGCATCGCTTACCGGGGTCTGTTCGATGAGGACGAAGATGCATCCGGCGACCACATCATCCGGCGCGCCGTGATGGGCGGGTGGCCCATGGGCGACGACCAGTTCCTGCGGCGCATGGAGGCTGCCACGGGGCTGCGCTGCACCATCTCCGAGCCCGGCAAACCAGCGAAAACCGCGGTGCAGGGGCGGGCATCGTGAGGGCTCGGTCCCCGGAGGTCTTGCCGGCTGGCTTTGCGCCCGGGGCCTCGGGCCGCGGCGCTGGTCCCGGCCCGCCGGGTTTTCCGTTGCGCGGGCCGCGTGGTCCCAGGGTGGTGAAGCACGCGTGGCGCCTGGGCGCGGGAGGAGGATCACACGATTCGATGACCAGTTCTCACGGCCTTGCGGGAGTTGCTTTCGGTAGAATCGTCGTGGGTTCCGTACCAGAAAATCAGGAGTATTCCCATGAATGCGCGCATCCTTCCGGCCTTGTTCGTGCTCGGTATCCTGCCGGCGTTGGCGGCCGATCCCCTGCCCGCGGGGGTGGCTGCCCGGATGGGCGACGTGGAGATTCGGCTCGACGAGTTGCGGGTGCTGCTCGATGGCCTGACGCCCGAGCAGCGCGCCCAGCTCGCCCGCAATCCTGCCGACTTACAGCGCGTGGTGCGTACCGAGGCGCTGCGCCGATTGATGGTGGCTGAGGCGCGCAGCAAAGGATGGGACAAGCGCGCCGAGGTCGTCTCGCTCATGGAGCGGGTTCGTGAGCAAGCCCTTGCCTCCTCCTATCTCGCCAGCGTCACACGCCCCCCCGAGGGATTCCCGTCCGAGGCCGAGATCAAGGCGGCCTACGACCAGAATCAGGCTGGTTTCACCGTGCCGAAGCAGTATCTGCTATCACAAATCTACGTGCTGGCACCGCCGGAAAGCGACAAGCTTGCGTTCGACAAGGCGCGCGCCAAGGCTGCCGACTTGGCGGCCAAGGCAAAGGCGCGGGGCGCTGATTTCAGTGCCCTGGCGCGGGCCAACTCGGAGCATTCGGAAAGCGCGGTTCGCGGTGGAGACATGGGCTGGCTCTCAGAGGCCAACTTGCTTCCCGAACTTCGCGACGCCGTGGCTGCCCTCAAGAAAGGGGAGGCCGCGGGCCCCGTCAAGTCTTCTCAGGGATGGCACGTGTTCCGGCTGGAGGATTCGCGCGACAAGTCGGTGCGGCCATTTGCCGAGGTGCGCGACCAGATCGTCGTGGCGTTGCGCCAGCGCAAGGCTCAGGAAACCGAGCAGGCCTACTTGAACTTCGTGGCCAACAAGAATCCGATCAATCTGAATTCCGGCGAGATCACCCGCCTGCTGGAGGGTCCGGCCCGGTAGCCGGTCGGTCCCGCTGAAGTGCAGGGGCGGGTTGCGCGACCCATCCCGGTGCCGGCTCCCGCGGTTCGCCGGTTCAGTCCTTGCCGCGGTTCCAGTCATCGGCGAAACGCACGATGTCATCCTCCCCCAGGTAGCTGCCCGATTGGACTTCGATCAGCTGCAGCGGCACGATGCCGGGGTTTTCCAGGCGGTGCTTCACGCCCAGCGGTATGTAGGTTGACTGATTTTCCGTGAGCAGGATTTCCTCCTCGCCGCGCGTCACCTTGGCCGTGCCGCTCACCACGATCCAGTGTTCGGCCCGGTGGTGATGCAACTGCAGTGACAGCTTGCAGCCCGGGTTCACGGTGAGGCGCTTGACCTGGTAGCGGCGACCGTCGTCGATGCCCTCGTAACTGCCCCAGGGGCGGTACACCCGGCGGTGGAACACGTGCTCGGAGCGTGATTCGGCCTTGAGGCGGTCCACCACCGCCTTCACGTTCTGGGCCGACGTCTTGTGGGCCACCAGCACCGCATCGGCGGTTTCCACGATGACCAGGTCGTCCACGCCCACGGCGGCCACCATGCGGTTCTCGGCCTTGATGAAGGTGTTGTTCACGCCTTCGGCCAGCACGTCGCCCTCCATGACATTGCCCTCGGGTGTTTTGGCGTGGATTTCCCACAGGGCGTCCCAGGAGCCCACGTCGCTCCAGCCCATCTCCACGGGCACCACGGCGCCCAGGCGGGTCTTCTCCATCACCGCGTAGTCGATGGAGATGGAGGGCGATGCGGCGAAGGCCGATTCCTCAAGCCGGCAGAAATCCAGGTCCATCTGCCGCGTGGCCAGCGACTGGCGCACCGCCGCCAGCACGGCCGGGGCATGCACGCCCAACTCCTCCACGTAGGCACCCGCGCCCAGCAGGAACATGCCGCTGTTCCAAAGGTATTCGCCCGATTCCAAGAACTGGCGCGCGCGCGCCGCGTCGGGCTTCTCCACGAAGCGCTCGATGGCGTGCACGCCCTGCAGATCCGCCAGGCCGGGGCCGCGGCGGATGTAGCCGTAGCCCGTTTCCGGACTGCCGGGAATGATGCCGAAGGTGGTCATCAGGCCCCGTGCGGCGGCCACCGAGGCGGTGGCGATGGCGCGATGGAAGGCAGCGCGGTCCTGGATGCAGTGGTCTGAGGGCAGCACCAGCATGAGCGCCGCCGGGTCCTCGGCGGCCAGGGCCAGGGCGGCCGCGGCCACGGCAGGTGCGGTGTTGCGGCCCATGGGCTCCAGTAGCAGCAGCTTCGGCGTGGCGCCGACGGCGCGCAACTGCTCGGCCACCAGGAAGCGGTGCTCGTGGTTGCAGATCACCAGCGGGTCACCCAGCCCGGGTACACCCTCCAGGCGCCTGAGGGTGTCCTGCAGCATGGACAGCTCCGAGGTGAGCTTCAGGAACTGCTTGGGGTAGGCGCTGCGGGAAAGCGGCCACAGGCGGGTGCCGGAGCCGCCACAGAGAATGACGGGGTGCAGGCGCATGGAAAACCTCAGGATAGGCGGGCAAGCGGGATTTGGCGATGCAGCGTGATCGCTGGCGGGCGAGCTCGAAACGAATGTTATCAGCCGCACTCAAGGCGCTGCCGGCGCCCTAAGGTTCGTGCAATCCTCGCGATTCAGGCGGTTGGCGCCTTGGGGGGAACGATCGAACTGCCTTCGAGCCACGGCAGGGTGGAGTGGCTGATGCGCCATCCGCCGGGCCTGCGCGTGCCGAAGGAGATCTCGAAATCCAGCGCCGCGCGCAGCCCCGCTTCGCCGCCGGGGAGATCCAGCAGCCCGTCCGCGGGGGGCAGGGTCGCGGCACGGGGCCGCAGGCGGATGAAGTAGTCGCCTGTGGCCAGCAGGATGCGCACCGGGCGCATGGTTTCCGGGTCCTGGCCCGGTGCGGCGGCCACGTCCACGAACACCTCGCCGGTGCTCCCGGACAGACGTTCCCAGATCTCGAAGTAGTCTTGCAGCACGCCATACTCGAGCATGCGCTCGGGGGTTTCGAATTCGATCCGCCCCATATCGACAAAGTTGCTGGGCGGCTGGAAGTCCACCCGCCGCAGCCAACGGCACAGGTTGCCTTCCACCGTGGTGACGCCGGCAAAGCCCTGCTGCCGCGCGAGCCCCGCCACTTCCCCGGCGCTGCAATCCCGCAACGAGTGCCGTCCGGCGCAGGCCGGGCGCACAGCCGGGATGCGGATGTCGCCGTGCCAGCGTGGCGTCTGCAGCCAGAACACCGTGGAGGTGGTGTCCTCGACAAGCGGAGTGCGCAACAGCGTGCGCTTCCAGACGCCCAGGAAGGCATCCGGCACCGATGGTGCTGGCTGGTTCATGTTCGCTCCTCGAGAGGCGCGCAGCCGGGTAGTGGTGGTGAGCCCCTTACTTCACCAGCAGGCCGGCGATGAACGTCGTCTCCATGGTGTCCTCGCAGCGGGGCTTCTTCGCGATTTGTCTCTTGGAGGCAAGGATATCGGAAATGGCCTCGCAGGCTACATAGAACGACTCCGGGCTCTTCGAGCGGGTGAAGGCGGTCATCATCTCCTTGAGGCTCAGGGCGTGGATGGCCTTCTGCTGCTCCAGCACCTCGGCCTCGCTGATGCCCAGGGCCTTGCCGATGATCTTCGCGGCCTCGGCGGGCTGGGTGCGCACCAACTCCAGGCCGTCGAGGTAGCCGCGCATCACGGCGCGGATCATGTCCTGGCGTTCCTTCATGGCCTTGTGGGTGAACACCAGCACGTCCGAGAGCAGGCCGGGCGACTGCTTCGAGGAGTAGATCACGTGGAAGCGCTTGCCGCCGCCCTCGGCCGTGATCTGCGACACCATGGGCTCGTAGGTGACGCCGGCCTTCACCTGCCCGGAGATCATGGCCGCCGGCACGGCCTCGGGGCCGGTGCCCACGGGCTTCACGTCGGAGTCCTTCAGGCCGCTGCCGCGCAGGGCGAAGGCAAGCAGGAAGTCCGACGGCGACAGCGGCGCGAAGGCCACCTTCCGCCCCTTGAGCTGGGCGACCGAGCCGATGTCCACGGTGGCCACCACCGCGTCGCCGCCATTGGAGAAGTCCAGCGGCATCACGGCCTTCATGGGGTCGCCCTTGGCCACCTGGCCCACCAGCTGGTCGTAGGTGATGAAGCCGCCCTCCAGGGCGCCGCCCGAGATGGCCGCGGGCAGCAGCGCCGGATCGGTGAAGTTCTGCAGCTGCACCTTGAGGCCGTGCTTCTTCCACAGGTCGCGCGCCTCGGCGACATAGAGCGGGCCGTAGCCGATCCAGGTCACCACGCCGAGCTTGATGTTTTTCACCGTCTCGGCATGAGCGGGACCGCAAACAACCACGAGGGGCAGCAGCGCTGCGAGCAGGTTTCGAAACACGGCGGTCTCCTGGAGTCGGGTGGGAAAGCTAGGAATGCCATTCGGCCGCGGC
>JBIIUM010000125.1:0-9526 GCA_044339985.1 Burkholderiales bacterium
GCCGAAATTGAGAACCACCTCTTCGCGCGTGCTGCTGGCGTTGCAAAAATTGGCGTACGTGCTCTTGAGCGCCTGCGTTTGCCACTTGATCTGCGGTGCCTGGGCATCGACGCTGCCGACTTCTTCTGTTGGGGAGTTCGCCATCTCAGGGTCCTTTCTCGGGAAGGGTGTCGGTAGTAAAACCACTTTGTTGCCGGGGAGGATGCTGGCTTCCCGTTGCTTGCTGATGAATCCGTTTCAGGATACGCCGTGGCCCAGGGCCGCGAGAAGCGCGGGCTGAGCGGCAAGCGATGTTTGCGGCCGTGATTGATACCCGTTTGCGCCGGTGCCTTGCTAGGGTGAAGTTACCGCGCCCCCGTCGCGGCGCGGCGAACCCTTGAAATCACGGAAATCACCGCAACCGCCATCAGGCCGGCAGCCACGCCGACGGACGCATCCACCCCAAAAGACACGATGGTGCGCAGAACCGCTGCGTCATCGGGCATCCAACGGGTGAGAGCTGTGTGCAGCCACGGCAGGCTGTGGGTGAGAATGCCGCCGCCCACCAGGAACATGGCTGCGGTTCCGGCCACGGATAGCAGTTTCATCAGCCATGGCGCCATGCGCAGCAGGGCGTCACCCATGGTGCGTGCAAAGGCTGTTGTAGCGCCGGGGCCGGTGAGACGCGACAGCGCCAACCCCGCGTCGTCGAGTTTCACGATGGCGGCCACCAGTCCATAGACGCCCGCGGTCATCAGCAGTGCGACGGACACCAGCACCCCGATCCGGGTGCCGAGGGATGCGGTGGCCACCGTGCCAAGGGTGATGACAATGATTTCAGCCGAGAGGATGAAGTCGGTACGTACGGCGCCCCTGATCTTGGCTTTTTCCAGGGACAGCAGATCCGCAGCGGGTTGCGCAAGCGCCCGGGACAACTGCGCCCGGTGCTGTTCGGACTCGCGGTGATGCAGCAACTTGTGGACGATCTTTTCGGCGCCTTCGAAACACAGGAAAAGCCCGCCCGCCAGCAGCAGCGGTGTCACCGCCCAGGGCGCCACTGCGCTGATCGCCAGCGCCGCCGGCACCAGGATCGCCTTGTTCACCAGAGAACCCCGGGCTACAGCCCACACCACCGGCAACTCGCGCTCGGGGCGAACCCCGGCGACCTGCTGGGCGTTGAGCGCCAGATCGTCTCCGAGTACCCCGGCGGTTTTGCGGCCCGCCACTTTGGTCATGGCGGCCACGTCGTCAAGCACCGAGGCGATGTCGTCAAGCAGCGCGAGCAGGCTGGCGGCCATGGTTTTCCTGCAATTGGGTCGAGGACGTAATGCTATCGAGCCGCGATCATGCTGTCATGGACGCAAGCGCAGCCGTGTGCGGTCGTTCAAGAGTGCGGCAAAGTTCCCGGGGTGGTGCCATGCTGCAGGCGCATTGACCTGCCTCCTTGACGGCGAGGGCCAGATTGGCAACAGTGGCCGCGTTGCCGTCAAAGGAGGGCGCAGAGATGTTCGACGCTGCGGAGATCGGCCATCGGGTGGGCAAGCAGCAATACGGCGAGGAAGTGCCGGGCTTGCGGCGCGCGCTGCTGGATGCCCAGTACCGGTTGCTCGAAAAGGCCACCTTCCCCGTCATTCTGCTGGTCAACGGCGTGGATGGCGCTGGTAAGGGTGAAACCGTCAATCTGTTCAACGAGTGGATGGATCCGCGCCATATCCGGACCGAAGCCTTTGGCGCGGCTGATGGGACTACGGCCGACCGGCCGGCCATGTGGCGCTTCTGGCAGGCGCTGCCGCCGAAGGGGCACATCGGCATCCTGTTTGGTTCCTGGTACACAGACCCGATCCTGCGGCGCGTGGTTGGCCACGACAAGCGCTCCGACTTCGAGCGGCAACTCGAACACATCCGCCACTTCGAACGGATGTTGGTGGCCGAGGGGGCGCTGGTACTCAAGTTCTGGTTTCACCTGTCCAAGGTGTTCCAGAGGCGACGACTGGAGAAACTCAGCGCAAACCCGCGTACCGCATGGCGCGTGACCCGGGAGGACTGGGTGCGGCTGAAGAAGTACGACACCTTCGTGCCGGTGTGCGAGGAGGCTTTGCGGGAAACCAGCACCGGCGAGGCGCCCTGGCACGTGATCGACGGCTCGGACAACCGGTTTCGGTCGCTCACGGCGGGGCGGTTGTTGCTGGATGCCCTGGAGCGCCGGCTGTCGGGGCCTGCGCCCCGTATTTCACCCGCGGCTCCACCGCCGGAGCCGCCCATCGACGGCAAGGACCTGCTCAATACGCTGGATTATCGTGGTTCCATCAACCGGGAGTCCTACGGCCGCAAGCTCGAAAAGCAGCAAGCCAGGCTCAACGCACTGTCACGGGATGCGCGATTCCAGGAGCGTGCCCTGGTTCTGGTGTTCGAGGGAATGGACGCGGCCGGCAAGGGCAGCACCATCCGCCGGATAACGCCGGCGCTCGATGCGCGCTTCTACCGGGTTGTTCCCATCGCCGCACCCACCGACGAGGAGCGGGCACAGCCCTACCTGTGGCGGTTTTGGCGTCACATACCCACACGCGGACGAACGATCATCTTTGACCGCTCGTGGTATGGGCGGGTGCTGGTGGAGCGGGTGGAAGGGCTGTGCTCCCAGGCAGACTGGATGCGCGCGTACCACGAGATCAACGAATTCGAGCAGCAGTTGGTGTCGCATGGAATCGGCGTGGTGAAGTTCTGGCTGGCCATCACTCCCGAGGAGCAACTGGCCCGCTTCAAGGCGCGCGAGGACACTCCCCACAAGCAGTTCAAGATCACGCCGGACGATTGGCGTAACCGCGAGAAGTGGCCGATGTATCAGCGCGCCGTGTCGGACATGGTGGAGCGCACCTCCACCGACATGGCACGCTGGCACCTGATTCCCGCGCAGGACAAACTGTTCGCGCGTATCGAGGTGCTGAAGCGGCTCAACGACACCCTTGAGAGCATGATCGAAGGCCGCCGCTGATGCCGGTGGACATGTCCTTCTCCCAGGGTTACGGCGTGGCGACGCTCGCGGCGGGGCTGGCGTTGCTGCTGCTGGCGCTGCAGCCACTGGAGCGGCGCACCGGCCGCCGCTTGCTGCTGGTCGTCGCCGTGCTGGCGGCCATGCTGGCCGCGGCCGATGCCCTCGTTACGGCGGGGCATGGACACATGGCGGACGCGCTGGCAGGTGTTGCCATGCTGGGGCTGGGAATCGTCGTGCTTCGCAGCCTGGCCGTGCTGCTGCTTCGCGGGCTGCTGCCGTTGGCGGGAATGTCGACCCCACGCCTGGTGGTGGATCTGACCTGCGCCCTGTTGTACCTGTTGTGGGCCTATGTCTGGTTGCGCATGGCGGGGGTTGACCTCACCAGTGTGGTGACCACGTCCGCCATCGTTACCGCCGTGGTGGCCTTTTCCATGCAGGACACGCTGGGCAATGTGCTGGGCGGCGTGGCGCTGCAGATGGACAACTCCATCGCCGTGGGCCAATGGGTGCGCATCGATGAAGTGAACGGCCGTGTGGTGGACATTCGCTGGCGGTACACGGCCATCGAAACGCGCAACGGTGAAATCGTGATCGTCCCCAATAGCCACCTCATGAAAAACCGTTTCGTGACCATCGGCTCGCCCCAGGGCGGCGACATGAAGGTGCGGCGCTGGGTGTGGGTCAATGTCACCCTGGACACGCCGCCGTCCCGGGTGTGCGAGGTGCTTCGCGCGGCGCTGACCGAGGCCCGTATTGCCCATGTGCTGTCAGAACCGGAGCCCAGTGCAGTGCTGATGGATTTCGTGGATGGCGCCGGCCGCTATGGGCTGCGCTATTGGCTCGACGACCCGCGCGAGGACGACGTGACGGATTCGCTGGTCCGCAGCCACGTGGTGGCCGCACTGGAGCGCAACCACATCCAGATTGCGATACCCCAGTCGCTGCACACGGTTGTGAAGGACAACGAGACCCACCGGGCGGCGTTGCAGGCGGCCGAGTGGCGCAGGCGGCGTGAGGCCATCGGCCGGGTGCCCATCTTCGCAAGCCTCAGCGACGCAGAGCGCGACGCGCTGTGCGCGCACCTGGTGCACGCGCCTTTCGCGTCCGGCGACATCATGACCCGGCAAGGTGCCGTCGCCCACTGGCTCTACATCCTGTTGACGGGGCGGGCGGAGGTCACCGTGGCCGGCCCCTCGGGATCGCGCAGGGTTGCGGTGCTGGAGCCTGGCAGCGTGTTCGGCGAAATGGGCCTCATGACGGGCGATCCGCGTCACGCAACGGTCACCGCCCTGGAAGACGCGGAATGCTACCGGCTCGACAAGGCGGGGTTCGAGAGCATCCTGCATACCCGCCCTGACCTGAGCCGCGAGATCTCCAAGGTACTGGCGCAGCGCCAGTGGGAGTTGCAACGGGCGGTGGACGCCGTGTCGGCGCCCATGCCGTCCAACCACGCGAGCGACCTGTTGGCGCGGATCCGCGGCTTCTTCGGGCTCGGGGAAGAGGGGCCGAAGACCTGAGGGCGGGAGGGTGGCGGAGAGGGCGGGATTCGAACCCGCGTTGGGGTATTACCCCAAACACGCTTTCCAGGCGTGCGACTTAAACCACTCATCCACCTCTCCGCTGGGCCCGCGAGGGCCGGTACTGCACGCCTTCGCGGGTGGTGGCGCCGTGGTCGGGCAACCCGCGAAGGGCGCGAAGTCTACCAAAAGGCGCCAGCGCGGAGAACCAAGCCGCCGGCCGGCGCCGCCGCGACCGGCTATTTCACGGCCTGTTTTAGCTGCGCGAGGATGGCAGGATTTTCAAGGGTCGAAACGTCCTGGGTGATTTCCTCGCCCTTGGCCAGGGCTCGCAACAGACGGCGCATGATTTTCCCGGATCGGGTCTTGGGCAGGTTGTCGCCGAAGCGTATTTCGTCGGGCTTGGCGATGGGTCCGATTTCCTGGGCCACCCAGTTTCGCAACGTGGTGGCGATTTCGTGGGCGGCGGCGCCCTCTGGACGCGCTCCCTTGAGCACCACGAAGGCCACCACCGCCTCGCCCTTGATGTCGTGCGGCTTGCCCACCACGGCGGCCTCGGCCACCAGCGGGTTGGACACCAGCGCCGACTCGATCTCCATGGTGCCCAGGCGGTGGCCGGAGACGTTGAGCACGTCGTCGATGCGGCCCATGATCCAGAAGTAGCCGTCGGCGTCGCGGTTGGCGCCATCGCCGGCCAGGTAGTAGCGGCCCTGGAAGTCGTCGGGGTAATAGCTTTTTCGGAAGCGCTCGGGATCACCCCAGATGGTGCGGATCATGGAGGGCCAGGGCTTCTTGATCACGAGAATGCCGCCCTTGCCCTTTTCCACGTCCTGGCCGGTCTCGTCCACCACGGCGGCCATGATGCCCGGCAGCGGGAAGGTGCAGGAGCCGGGCTTCAAGGGCGTGGCGCCGGGCAGCGGCGTGATCATGTGGCCCCCGGTCTCGGTCTGCCACCAGGTGTCCACGATGGGACAGCGCGAGCCGCCCACCTGGGTGTGGTACCACATCCAGGCTTCGGGGTTGATGGGCTCGCCCACCGAGCCCAGCAGCCGCAGCGAGGAGAGGTCGTACTTCGCGGGCGCGCAGGCCGGGGTGGCCTCCGAGGCCTTGATGAGCGATCGGATTGCCGTGGGCGCGGTGTAGAAGATGCTCACGCGGTGGTCCTGGATCATCCTCCAGAAGCGGCCTGCGTCGGGCCAGGTGGGCACGCCCTCGAACACGATCTCGGTGGCGCCACAGGCCAGCGGTCCGTAGGCGATATAGGTGTGGCCGGTGACCCAGCCCACGTCTGCCGTGCACCAAAAGATGTCGTCGGGCTTGAGGTCGAAGGTCCACTTCATGGTGAGCGCGGCCTGGAGCAGGTAGCCGCCGGTGCTGTGCTGCACCCCCTTGGGCTTTCCGGTGGAGCCGGAGGTGTAGAGGATGAACAGCGGGTGCTCGGCCGGCACCCACTCGGGCTCGCACACCTCAGGCTCGTCGCGCACCAGTTCGTGCCACCACACGTCGCGCGGGGCATGAAAATGAACATCCCCCTCGGTGCGACGGTAGATCACCACGTGGCGCACGCCGTCGCAACCGCCCATGGCGAAGGCTTCGTCCACGGCGGGCTTGAGGGGGAGGGCCTTGCCGCCCCGGAATTGTCCATCGGCGCAGATCACCGCCACGGCGCCCGCGTCGATGATGCGCTCCTGCAGGCTCTTCGCCGAGAAGCCGCCGAACACCACGGAGTGGGTGGCGCCGATGCGGGCGCAGGCCTGCATGGCCACCACGGCCTCCACGGACATGGGCATGTACACCAGCACCCGGTCGCCCTTGGCGATGCCGAGCGTCTTAAGGCCATTGGCGAACTGGCATACCCGGTGGTAGAGCTGGCGGTAGGTGACCTTGGCCACCGAGCCGTCGTCTGCCTCGAACACGAGCGCCACCTTGTCGGGCTGGGTGTCCAGGTGGCGATCCAGGCAGTTGTAGGAGGCATTGAGCAACCCGTCGTGGAACCACCGGAAAAACGGCGGGGTGGACTGGTCGAGCACCCGGGTGAAAGGCTTGTGCCAGAGCAGATGTTCGCGAGCCTGCCGGGCCCAGAAGCCCTCGTAGTCGGTTTCGGCCTCGGCGCAAAGGCGGCTGTACGCCTCCATGCCCTTGAGGTTGGCCTGGGCGAGAAAGTCCGGGCGAGGTTCGAAGACCCGGTTTTCCTGCAGGACGGATTCGATGGTGGACATGGATGCCTCCGATTGTTGGTCTTCGCGGCCCGACGGGGCGGCCAGCCGCGGGGAAGGGCGTTTGTAGGGTGCAATGCTCGGGCCGTGCTTGACGCACGTCAATCGAGTCCCGCGCGTGGCCGGCCGAGGGGGCTTCGCCTATAATCCCGCATCCCGCAGTCGAGGCTCGAATTCCAGCCGTGCAATCCGGCGGTCGCGCCCGCTCCATTCCTGAACAGGTTCCCGCCATGGCCACCATCCGTCAGGACGACCTGATCGCCAGCGTCGCCGACGCCCTGCAGTTCATCTCCTACTACCACCCCGCCGACTACATCCGCAACCTGCGGCGCGCCTGGGAGCGCGAGCAATCCCCCGCCGCGCGAGACGCCATGGCGCAGATTTTGGTGAATTCGCGCATGTGCGCCACCGGGCACCGTCCCATCTGCCAGGACACGGGCATCGTCAACGTGTTTCTGCGGGTGGGCATGAATGTGCGCTGGGACGCCACCATGGCCCTGGAGGACATGGTCAACGAAGGCGTGCGACGCGCCTACCTGAACCCCGACAACCGGCTGCGCGCCTCGGTGCTGGCCGACCCGGCCGGCGCACGTCGCAACACCCGCGACAACACTCCTGCCGTGATCCACGTGAGCCTGGTGCCGGGCAACACGGTGGAGGTGGAGGTGGCGGCCAAGGGCGGCGGCTCGGAGAACAAGAGCAAGTTCACCATGCTCAACCCCTCGGACTCCATCGTGGACTGGGTGGTGAAGACCGTGCCTTCCATGGGCGCGGGCTGGTGTCCGCCAGGCATCCTGGGCATCGGGATCGGCGGCACGGCCGAAAAGGCCATGCTCATGGCCAAGGAATCGCTCATGGAGCCCATCGACATGGTGGAACTGGCGGCCCGAGGGCCCTCCAACCGTCTCGAGGAACTTCGCCTGGAGATCTTCGACAAGGTCAATGCCCTGGGCATCGGCGCCCAGGGCCTGGGCGGCCTCACCACTGTGCTTGACGTGAAGATTCGCGACTACCCCACCCACGCCGCCAGCCTGCCCTTGGCCATGATCCCCAACTGCGCGGCCACCCGCCACGTGCACTTCGTGCTCGACGGCTCGGGGCCGGCGCGGCTCGATCCGCCCGATCTGTCGGAGTGGCCCGACTTCACCTACGACGCATCCGCCGGACGGCGGGTGAACCTGGACACCGTCACCCGGGAAGAAGCGGCTGCCTGGAAGCCCGGCGAGGTGCTGCTGCTCAACGGCCGGCTGCTCACCGGGCGCGATGCGGCCCACAAGCGGATGGTGGACATGCTCAATCGGGGGGAACCGCTGCCGGTGGACTTCCGTGGCCGGTTCATCTACTACGTGGGTCCGGTGGATCCGGTGCGCGACGAGGTGGTGGGTCCTGCCGGGCCCACCACGGCCACGCGCATGGACAAGTTCACCCGCGCCATGCTCGAGAAGACCGGGCTGCTGGGCATGGTGGGCAAGGCCGAGCGCGGGCCCGAGGCCATCGCTGCCATCCGCGACCATCGCGCCGTCTATCTCACGGCGGTGGGCGGCGCGGCCTACCTGGTTTCCAAAGCCATCAAGGCCGCCCGCGTGGTAGCCTTCGAGGATCTGGGGATGGAGGCTATCTACGAATTCGAGGTGCGCGACATGCCGGTCACGGTGGCCGTGGATTCGGCCGGCGCGTCGGTGCATCAGAGCGGTCCGCGCGAGTGGCAGGCGCGGATCGGCAAGATACCCGTGGTCGTGTCGTGACCACGCAGTCTCAATGGCGGGCCTCCCCGCATTGCAGCGCGGTGAACCTGGTCAGGTCCGGAAGGAAGCAGCCACAGCCGCTTACTGCAAGTGCCGGGGGCAAGGCTCGCCACCCATGAGCGCGCCGAGCGTATGAGCCTGGCGCTGGCGCGCAAGTACCGGCCACGGTCCTTTGCAGACGTGGCCGGTCAGGAGCACGTGGTGCGCGCCCTTTCCAACGCGCTGGATTCGGGGCGCCTGCACCACGCCTACCTGTTCACGGGCACCCGGGGGGTCGGCAAGACAACGCTCGCGCGCATCGTGGCCAAGTGCCTGAATTGCGAAACCGGTGTCACTTCCGCGCCCTGTGGCGTGTGCGGTGCCTGCCGCGAAATCGATACCGGCCGCTTCATCGACCTGCTGGAACTGGATGCGGCCTCCAACACCCAGGTGGACAACATGCGCGAGCTTCTCGAAAACGCGCTGTATGCCCCCACCGCCGGGCGCTTCAAGGTCTACATCATCGACGAAGTGCACATGCTGTCGCGCAATGCCTTCAACGCCATGCTCAAGACGCTGGAGGAACCGCCCGCCCACGTGAAGTTCATCCTCGCCACCACCGATGCCCATCGGGTACCGGTGACGGTGCTGTCGCGCTGCCTGCAGTTTTCCCTCAAGCAGATGCCTCCCGCGGTGGTGCGCGAGCGTCTCGAGGCCGTGCTGGCCCAGGAGTCGGTTGCCTTCGATGGGGCGGCCACGGCATTGCTGGCCCGCGCGGCCAGCGGCAGTCTGCGCGACGGTTTGAGCCTGCTCGACCAGGCCATCGTCCATGGTGGAGGCCGCGTGGACGAGTCGGCGGTGCGCGCAATGCTTGGCGCGGTGGATGCCACCTGGCTGTTCGACTTGCTGGAGCGGCTGGTGGAAGCCGATGGCCAGGGGCTCATGGACCTCGCGGGCGGTCTCGAATCGCGAGGGCTTTCCTTCGAAACCGCACTTGCTGACTTGGCGGCGCTGCTGCAGCGGCTGGCTGTCGCCCAGGCCGTGCCCTCGGCCATTGCCGACGACGAGCCCGAACGCGCCCGTCTCCTGAGCCTCGCC
>JBIIUM010000023.1:0-29033 GCA_044339985.1 Burkholderiales bacterium
CCTGCGATATCGGGTTTGACCCCGCCGACCGATATCGCGTTTGGTCTTGAAGGCCATCGGAATACTCATCTCTTTCGTGATGCGATGACAATCCGATAGAAAAGAATAGTAGCCGCCAGGATGAGCTGCAAAAAAATCCGCCATTGTGGAAAAGCCCATATGCACGGATGACCTGTAGAGGGACACATCGAATACCGCAACCGCCCCCTGTGGGATGAATGGTAATGCTTCTTTGCTGTCCGAAAATTCGATAGGACCGGCGATTGATACATTTGCGGGCTTCGTGATGCCGTTTCGAACCCACTGGGCCTGGTAGTCGTCCCAAACGAGATACTCCGGCCACGATGACAGCCTGAGTTCGATGTCCCGTGGCACACTGCCGTCGGGCAACCGGGGCTGCTCCGAGATCGAATAGTAGTAGGCGACAATCCGTGCGCCCGCCTTTTCGGCGGCATAGGTCCAAAGCGGCCGATATGCCGAGCCGGAACAGTGCAAGAAATACTCCTTCGCCAGCCTGCCGCGGGGGGTAAGAGAAACAGCCTTTGCCATGGCCGCCTCGCGCAGCAACAGTGCAGGAATCCATCGGCCGCGCAGCAGTTCGAAGCCCGCCGCAAGGCAGGCCACCATGCCCCACCCCAGGTAACTCGACCATGAGACCAGCCCCTGAACAAGCTCGTAAGGCTCGGGCATGCTTTCGATGCTCACACCGTTCTGCATCGCAGAGGGCCGGTCAACGCCATGACCAATACGAACGATGCTGGTGCTCCTTCCCTTCCAGTGGGCATACCAACTACAAACGTCGTGACGGCGCTCCTTACAGGACGGCTCGGGGACATTCGCCTGGGTCAGACCACAGAAAAACGCATAGTCATTGCCCCCGACGACCTTGCGGCGCCTCCGATGTGCCGCCGCCTTCCACGGAACGGAAAACACCTCCGCGACGCCTTGCGCCCAACGCCGCGAGATGAAAGCCACCCACCGCAGGGAGTTCCACCGGCTTGGCTTCACAAGGTCGCAATCAGCCAGGGCCCCACGCCAAGCCTTCGGCATGGGAAGCCGTAGTCGCCCGTCCTTCGCGCCGAACTGGCTCAGAAGCGCCATGTTGAGACGCTTGCCCCCCAACAACTGGAACAGAAACTGCCGTGCTGCGACATGGGCGACGGCGCACTCAGCCCCGAACACCAGGCGAGCGCCAAGGCTTGCAGGGGCAACGAATTCAACGTCAGCCAGGGTCGCGTTGACATCCCGGACCGCCCGAAACCCCTTGGCTTTCTTCAGACGTGCATAACCGCGGATTCGCTGCCTAAGCGTCAGGCGATGACTACGGGCGCGCACGACCACCCCGCCCGAAGTACCCTCCCTCAGCCAACGCCAGCACGTCGCGACCCATCCCTTGGCCTGACTTTCCGCACGCCTTACAGCTGGATCCAGCTGATGTGAGGCTCGAACGGGAGACACTCAAGCCTGTGGTGGTTGAGGTTCATGGCTTCGAGCAGCGCGCGCGTTTCCCCCGGCCATTTCGCATCATGCAGCTCATCGAAGGCAATGATGGCGCCCTTCGGCATGCGAGGCATGAACTCCTTCAAGGCGACAAGCGTCGGTTCATAGAGATCGAAATCGAGATAAAGCAGCGAAACGAGCACATGCTGATTTGCTTCAAGAAACGCCGGGATCGTCTGCATGGCGTCGCCCTTCACAAGAATCACTTTCTCTTGATGCTTGAGCAGACGAGTTTCTTCAAGTGCGTCGATGCAGACTTTCATTTCCGCGAATACATCGAAGTCGGGCTTCAGGTAACCCACCCTTGCCACATCCTGATTGCTTCTCCTGTCCGGGTCCGCGACCGAGGGAAAGCCCTCAAACGTGTCAAATCCATACACCTTTCGAAGAAAATTGTACGGCTCCAGAATTTCAGAGAGCTTAGCCCAGGCCATGACCCCGGCGCCTTGGTATACCCCGCACTCCACGATCGAGCCTTTGATGTCCAGGACTCTTTTGAAAAGCTCGTACTGCACCATGAAGCGCGCCAGCTCATGGCGTCGCACGTACTTCGCAAAGTGCAGAAACATCGGTTCAACAAATGCGTTGGTGGAATTCATTGTCTAGACCTGATGGATTGGGGAATCACAGCGGTGAACGCCCCTGCTGCCCGACAGCCGGTTCCGGCAAGAAAGGCACTGGAGCGACGAGAAAACAGGGTTGGTCGCCATGAAACACGGGCTCCTCGGGGATGTGCACAGTTGAACAACCTGCTACTGCGGCTTGATGAACCCCCGGGGCGTCCCGGTCACCGGTGCGCTGCGGTAGGTCGTGTACGACTCGAGCAGTTGGGCGCGAGCGCCTGTGAAACTCTCCCCCTCCTTCCACATCTCGCTCTCGTGCCAGGCCCCGGCAAAGTGCAGGAAATAGTTTGCGTAGAGCGAGGCCTCGATACAAGCGTCGATCAACTGACGATTCCCAGGATTCTCATACAGGAAGGGATACTTCCATGCCATCTCATAGACCCAGATGGCCTGAAAGCGGTAATCAAGCCAGGACACCTTCCCCCAATTCTGGATTTCAAAATTGATGTGGGTCTGGTCTCCGCCGTTAGTCACCGACTTCACCGAGCGGTCGTACTTGTCGAACCAGGATCGCATCAGATGCGAGTGATTTTCGACATTGAACACAATGAGCCCCATGCAGGCTTCGTCAGGCTGCGGCGTCATCGCATGATAGGCATATAGCTGTTCAAGCGACATGAACAGCGCCGAATCTAGCGGATACGCTTTGTCGTAGAAGGTGTGCCGCAGGAAAGCCAGACGACGCAGCACCTCATGGTGTGGATAGGGCAGGTTGTTTCGGATGGAGGTGAGGCCGATGGTGGTTTTGTCATATCCATCGAAGATGTTCGGTGCCGTGGGATTGATCAGAATGTCCGTGTCCAGATAGCAGACGTTGGCCACTGCAAGGTCCGTTTCCCGCACATATTCGCCAATCAGCATCTTTTGCCACGTGGCCTTCTTCCACATCGCGTCCGAAGCAAGGATGAGATCCTCGTCGAATGCGATCAAGCCCAGGCCATGACGTCGGCAGTAGCGCTGCCATCCCGGCAACGCCTTTGTCTCCCACGCCTCGAAGTAGGGTGCACCGATCGCGATGGTCGCGAGGACGTTGCCACTTTCACCGGGCTCCATAACGACCTTCATCACCAGACTCCCCACCCACCATCGACACAGATGTTCTGCCCCGTTACGTACGCTGACATGTCGCTCGCCAGGAAAGCCACCGCACCACGAAAATCATCTTCGGTAGCCATGCGACCCAGCGGCGTACGCGCCTCATAGCGCTCGACGAATGCCGACGCCTGACCTCGCTCGATCCCGCCCGGCGAGATGGCGTTAACGCGTACTCTCGGCGCCATCGTCGTGGACAACCACCGCGTCAGCTGAACCAAGCCGCCCTTTGACGCGCCATAGGCCGCTGGATTGCTCATGGCCGTACCCTCGTACAAACTCCAGTCAGGGCCGTGCTCGGCGTAGATCGACGCGATATTGATGATGCAGCCCCTGCCGGAGGCCGATAGCGGCGCGGAAAGGCCCTGGCAGAGGTGAAAGGCTGCTGTCAGATTGACCTCGATCGCCCGGCGCCAGGTGGCCATCGATTGTTGCCCGAACGGGACCGCCCAGCCATCAAGACTGGACGTGCCCACGAAGGCCGCATTGTTGATCAGCACGTCGAGGCGTTCTTCACTCGAGAGCCTGTCTATCACCGCCTGGCGTTCAACCTCGGATTCCAAGTCGCAAAACACCGCTTCCGCCTTCACGTGCCACGCCACCCCCACATCCGTTGCCAGGGCGCCAAGAGGGGAACCGACACGATCAAGCAACACCAGATCCACCCCCAGTTCAGCGAGCGTGTGCGCCATGATCCTGCCCAAGCCGCCCGCCGCACCCGTGACCAGCGCGCGGCGGCCTTTCATGTTCATCAGGAGTTCAACCGTGCTCATGGCGGCGCCGTTTCATGAGGCATTCGGCGATCTGGAAATCCAGGAGCGTATCGATATCGATAGCCCGCTCAGCCGGTACGGACACGGCGCGTACGCGCCCCTCGAACATCGCCTCGCGGGCTAGCACGAAACGTGGTGCCGCGACGTACGCCACGGTCGCCATGTCAAAGACCAACGGCACGTCCTGCCGACGAACAACCTTTTCCGCCGGAGGAATGACCAGGCCGACGGTGCCGTCTTCGTTGTGCTTGACCATGTTGAAGTACGGGCTGCGATGGGCTTCACTCACGGTGACCACCACGTCTGCGTCTCCTGTTTCGAAAACATCAAGGCAGCGCTCTATGTCCGCCGGCTCGCGCAACGGCGCCGTCACAGGCACGGATACCATAGCGTCGGGCAAGCCCCCGTTATCTTGCAGATACATCAGGGCATGACGCCACGCCAACCACTCGGGACTGTCGTCGCGTGCCAACTCGGCGGGCCGCAAGAACGGAGTTTCCGCGCCATGCTCGCGTGCCACCGCCGCAATTGCCTCGTCATCGGTGGAGACAATGACTCGCTCAATCCGTTTGACCACCTGTGCATGCGCGATCGACCACGCGATCATGGGCTTGCCGCAGAACGGGAGCACATTCTTTCCAGGCAGGCCCTTGGATCCGCCGCGCGCGAAGATGAATGCGACAGCCGTCATGGGTGGCTTTCCACCGCAACCGCGGCGCCCAGCTGCGCTGCCGACGCGCGCGCTGCCTCGATGATTTCTAAGGCAGCCAATCCATCCTCGCCAGTGACGCAGGGCGCTGCGCCATCGCGCACGCAGGCAAGGAAATGCCGCCACTCGGCGATGTAGGTTTCGTCCATCTGCGGCGCCCGGACGAATATTTCTTCCCAACTGGCTGCCCCGCCTTCAAGCACGTCAATGGCACCCGTCAGCGCATTCCAGCGAAGAGTGCCCGATTCGCCAATCGCAAGACAGGTCCGTGTGGTGTCGTGCCGGACAAAGTCCATGTTCAAGCTTGCAAGTAGCCTGCGCCCCGCCGAGTCGGATGCGAAACCCAACACCAAGTGCGCCGTGTCCTCCACATCGATCTCCAAGCTGCTCTGCCGAGACAAGACGGCGTTGACAACCGCGATGTCGCCGAAGATCCAGCGTAGATAGTCGATCTCGTGACTCAGTTCAAGCAACGCTCCGCCCCCCAGCGCACGCGACGCGGAGACCCCCTTGCGATAGTCCGCTCCTGGTCGCCAGGTGGGGAGGTATTGGCCGATCTCGCAGCGCACCGAGACGATTTTTCCGACTCGCCCAGCCTGGATCTCTTCGCGAAAGCGCTGCAAGGATGGAGAAAACCGAAGGTTATAGGCAGTCATCAATACCGTGCCCCGTCGCCTGCAGATGGCAAGCAGATCCGGAACCGACCGGGCGGCGTCCGCCAGCGGCTTTTCGATCAACAGATGCACGCCGCTCCGCGCCAAGGGTTGAGCCACCCTCATGTGAAGGGTTGCCGGATTCGAGATCACGGCAGCTTGCGGAGAAAAGGCCAGCGCACCCTCGATTGAGCTCATGCACCCGTTCGCATGCTCTGGCGTCGTCTCGCAAGGCTCATGACGCATGACGCGAATGTCCGCTTGGGGTAACAGCGAACGGGCGATTCGCAAATGGCGCTTGCCAATGCTGCCGTGACCCACGACCAGGAGACGCTCAATCAGCACAGAAGTTTCGAAGGATCTTGAGGCCTACTACGCCGCTCTTCTCGGGGTGAAACTGACAGCCCATGATGTTCTCGCGGCCAATGACCGCGGAAATGCGATTTCCGCCATACAGACAGTCCGCGAGGCGGTGGGCGGGATCGACAGGAACAGCCATGAAAGAATGCACGAAGTAAACGGCCTCTCCCGGCCTGTTGTCTGCCAACAACGTGTTCCGCCAATCATGGCACGCCTCCGCGTAATGCAAGGCGTTCCAGCCAATATGCGGAATCTTCTGCACCTCTCCACCCGTGGTGACCGTCGGCACCGGCACCACTCTGCCTGGAATCAGTCCTAACCCTTCTGTCAGGCCAAACTCTTCGCTCTCCTCCAGCAGAAGCTGCATGCCAAGGCATATGCCCAGCAGAGGCGTGCGGCGGATTGCCAGTTCGCGTATGGCCGGCACGAGCCCTCTCGCCCGCAGCGCTTCCATCGCGTTTGCGAAGGCGCCGACTCCGGGAAGCACCACGCGAGAGGCCGACGCGACAACTTCCGGATCGGCGCTGAGCACCACGTGCGCACCACAGTGCTCCAGGCCACGCTGAACGCTCAGGAGATTACCGACGCCGTAGTCAACAACGGTAACTTCAGGCTTGCTCATAGTCCCTGACACTCAAGCCTGCCGCACGGGCGGCGGCGCGAATGTCCGCGATGGTGGCGCGCCTGTAGTGGAGGATGTCGGCCATTGCCACGGCGTCGGCGCCGCCACGGCGAACCACTTCGACGAGATCCTCGGCACTGCCCATCCCGCCACTGGCGATCACGGGTACAGCCACCTCGGCACTCACAGCCCGCACAAGATCGATGTCGAACCCCTTGCGAGTACCTTCGCGATCGACCGAGGTCAGGAGAATCTCGCCAGCGCCCATTGCGACGCCGCGTTTTACCCAGTCAACCACGTCCAGGCCGGTGCGCTCTCGCCCATTGTCCGTGTAAACCTCCCAGCGCTGAGGGCCAATCCGCTTGGCTTCAATCGACAGAACCATGCACTGACTGCCGAACCGGCGCGCAATGTCGGTGATTAGCGGGGGGGCAGCGACTGCGGCGGTATTGACAGCAACCTTGTCTGCCCCCGCCCGCAGGATCTGGGTAGCATCGTCAATGGAGCGTATGCCGCCACCCACGGTCATTGGCACGAAGATGTTCTCAGCCGCGGAGCGCACGATGTCCCCCAGGTGATTGCGCCCGTACAAACTCGCGACACAGTCCATGTATATCAGCTCGTCCACGCCCTGCTCGTAGTAGCGCCGGGCATGCTCGGCGGGCGACCCGATCACGCGGAGACCCTCCAGGTGGACGCCCTTGATCAGGTTGGGCCCCTTGATATCGAGCCGCCCGATGATGCGAATGTTTCTCACGGTGAGCTACTGGTCGCCTTCCTGCCACACCGGATGACGCAGCATCCATCTGCCATGTTCCTTGTACCAGATGTGCGGGGATCGAAACTGGTCGGTGAGAATCTCGAAATAGTCACGATCCATCGTCGGCTTCTCGAACATCCTGCTCGCCTCCGGGAACTCTTTTTCCGGGAGGCTGAGGTACGCCAACATCTCCTCGATAAAACGCTCTGGGAATTCATGGTCGAAGCGCCTGACCAGAGCGACCCCTTCTTCTCGATTGATATCTCCAGAGCGAATCTCCTGTGCGGCATCATAAGTGGCGCGACCGATCCCGAATTTGACCCCAGTCGTGTAATAGTGAAGATCGTCGATGCGATCATCGATACTGTTGTACTTCGAATAGGTGCCAGGCGTGCGTTCTGGCGAGGCCTGAAAGCCGCCATGCTCGACTGCATAGTAGTAGCACGCCTGCGGATGCCACTTCAGGTAATAGCCCAGGTAGTGCACTTCCACATTGCTCTCTGCGATGCGGTCAGGATCGGCAGGCAGGTAAGGCTGCAGGTCGTTTTGATCAAGCCCGAACTGTGACTTCAGGTCGCTGACAGAAACGCCGCCCAGGTATATCCGAGACTGATCTTCCGCGGTGAAGTAGCTCCAGTCTCGCTTCGCGGACTCGGTATCGCCGATTGGGTTGCCATACTCGGCTTCGTTTTCGCCGTAGAACACCAACGGAATTCCGAACAGCAGCGACATCTTCGGCGCCAGTGCTTTCTGGCCAAACATGAAGGCCTGAAACGGATGGAAAAGCAGCTCCGTGGAGAGTCGTGTCAGCAGCCGATGAACGCGCCCGTTGGGCGTCATGAGGTAATTGTCATGCCCCGCATGGATCCAGGACTGAAAATTCCTCCAGCCCCACTCTGTGTACACGTGGGGCGCCCAGGTAACCGTAAGCGGATGCATGCCGTATTTGGTCTTGAGAATGTGCGACGCGAAAAAGCTGTCCTTCCCGCCCGATCCCGGCACGATGCAATCGTAGGAGCCGTCGTGCTTGCGATGCTTGTCGCATAGCTCCCGGAGCATGTTTTCGCGCTCCGCCCAGTCGATGGTGTTGTGCTTTCGCTCCGCGAACCGGCAGGCGTCGCAAACGCCGTCCTCACCGAAGTGGATTGTTGCCTTCTTCGAATCCTTGGTGTGCTTGTATTCGATGGCGGAGTTCGGCCGCTGGTTCGAGATGATGCAGCGCTTGCAATAGACCACGTCCACCGGCAAGCCGTACTTGGCCGCCGGATTGGTGTTTTCCCTGGCGAACGGCGCCAGATCGATGGGGGTTGGGTATCGGATTTTTTCCATGGCTCTCACATCTGGTGTCCCGACATGTGCGCGCTTCAAACGCGTTCACTGCGCGTGGGCTACCCGTCGGATTCCCTTCTACCTTGTTTCGCATCGGCACCGCTACGCAAGGGACCGCCATACCCGCGCAGCGCGGGCCAGAGCACTTCCCCTCACTGGCGCGGCTGTTTATGTCATGGCGCCAAGCGCATCGTCAAGCCGATATTCATGCTCACGCACGGCGCACCCCAAGCCCTTGCGGGGCCCCTCCCTGCGAAGCGACTGCCGTCACAGGCGATGCACGCGTCGAAACCAAATGCGGATGCGCAGCGCCATGGCGCGTGTCTGGTGCCGCAACGCGCGCGGGTAGGCCCGCGCGAGAGGGCATGGAAAGTCAATCCGCGCCGGGGCACCGCCCAAGGCTGACGTCCACCTCCGTATGGCTTCAACCGATTCGGCTCCAGGCGGGTAGCTAGACTACTCATCCCGGACTCGCACCTGCTGGCTGTTTTCAGCGTTGGCTTTGTGCAAGTCATCCGGCCGACCCACATCAAGCCACGGTTCGTGCATCGGATAGGCCACCGTACGCTTTCCCACGGCATGCAACTGTTCAAACAACATCGGCATATCGCAATGGCGATTGGGTGCCATGGTAGCCAACGCGTCAGGACTCAACGCGTAGATACCCGCGTTGATGTGCGCGCGGGCGATGGGCTTTTCTTCGAAGCCGACGATATCCACCCCCTCCGTCTGCACCACGCCGAAAGGATGCTGCCACTCATACAGGCGTACCGCCATCGTTGCAGACGCACCATAGCGGGAATGGAACTCCAGCAATTCGCCGTAGCGGATATCCGAAAGGACATCACCATTCGTCACCACGAACGGTGCGGACGGTTGGGGCGTCAGAAGACTGAGCGCGCCAGCGGTTCCCAGAGGGGTAGACTCCTTCAAATACTCGATCGACACACCAAGCCGGTCGCCGCGGCCGAAATATTCCTCGACCATATGACCCAGGTAATGGACCGCCACAACGAAGCGCGTGAATCCTTCGCCCTTGGCGCGCTCGATGATGTGTTCCATCATGGGCTTGCCCGCCACAGGCAGCATGGGTTTCGGACAATTTTCGGTATGCGGTCGAAGGCGTGTACCCAATCCTCCCGCCATGATGACCATGAGATTGGCGCGCGCCTCCTGAACCAGGATGTCGTCCCAAAGATGAAGTCCAATAACGCGATGGGCGGCGTCCACCACAGGAAGGTGTCTGAACCGGTTCGCCCGCATCAGCTGGACGACGAGTTCACGGCTGACGTCTGGAGGCACCACCAGGGAATTCACCCGCATCACGTGGCTGACGGGGGCGTCCAGGGCGATATCCTTCAGCAATGCCCGCCGTATGTCTCCATCAGTAACCGTGCCCAGCAAACCATCCCGCTCGTCGAGAACCAGGATGATCTGAAGACCTGTTTCGTTGAGCTTGGCGATTGCCTGTTTAACGTTGGCCGCGGGCGGCAAAACGGTTTTCCGCCATACGCTCTCGGCCACGATCACGGTGTCACCCCGCTTCCAGCGGAAGCCAGGTCGTGGAAACTCTTGCGCGACAGGCCGTGTAATTCAACCTGTTTCAGCACTGCGACAATGCGTGCGCTCGCACCGGCTTCACCGTAGGGATTACGTACCACTTGCGCCCGCCGCGAAAACTCCGGACTTAGCAACTCCCGTATGGCAGCCAAAATCTCTCCACGCGCAGGGCGGCAATTGATAACGCTTTCCGCCTGCAGCCGCCCTTTTTGCCGATCGCCGATATTCACGGCCCCCCTACGCAGGGTAGGCGCCTCCAGCAGTCCGCTCGATGAGTTGCCGACAACCCCGTCGCACAGGGCCATACAGGAGAGATAACGGCGCAACCCGAGCGAGGTATGCACATGAACATTCGGGCGGTCTTTGGCGAATTCCCGAATCATCATGATCAGTTCGCGACCACCCGCGTCAGCGTTGGGATAGGTGAAGATCAACCCGATGTCCGTCAGGCCTTCGAGGGCCGCCAGGAGTTCGTTCATCTGGGCAGCGGAGCTCGATTGGTTCACAGTCTCAGGGTGAAAGGTGATCAGCAGATTGCGAGGCATCAGGCTATGGCCAATGGCGCCTTCAAGCGCTACGCGGTCCATGAGTGCCACCCGCGCAATCGCGTCCACGCCCAGTCCGCCTACGCAGTAGACCCTTTCCGGTTGCTCGCCCATCTGGATGACGCGCCGCCGGTAGGGTTCCGCCGCGACGAAGTGCAGGTGTGCCATTTTGGTGATGGCATGGCGCATGGCATCGTCAATCGCGCCTTCCGTGACTTCGCCGCCATGCACATGGGCGACCGGCACGCCCGCGACCAAGGCGGCCGCGGCCGCCGCCAGGATCTCGAATCGATCGCCGAGCAACAGCACCAAGTCGGGCTTCAGGTCATTGATCGCGGCGGTGAAGCCGATGACGGCAAGGCCGATGGAAGTCCCGACCCCGACAGGCGTGTCCGAGCTGAGCAGAATCTCCACCTTGCGATCGATACGGAAACCGTCCGCCTCAATTTCGCGATACGTCAGGCCGAATTCCGGCGAAAGATGCATGCCCGTGGCCACGACCTGCAGCTCGAGCAGCGGATCCGTCTGAATGCCCTCGAGCACACCACGCAGCAAGCCGTACTCGGCACGCGTACCCGTGATGACGCAAATACAGCGGCTCATAACTCGATCAACTCTTCCGGAGCAAAGCCGCGCGGCGCCCGCTTACCGAGCACGTCGTCCAGACGCATCGGTGAAACACCTGTTCCAGGCCGCTTGGCAGCGATATTGTGCAGGCTGAACGGTTCTCCCGCCTGAATGGGACGGATCGCAACCAGCGATTTTCTGACGATTGCAAGGTTCCGAAGCTCGGCGGCGCTGGGACGCTTAACCCCATCGCCCAGCGCCTTTTCAACATTGCGTACAGCTGCCACCATGGCCACAAGCTGCTCCGGTTCCAGGCTTGCCTGGTGATCCGGACCTGGGAGGGTCTTATCCAGGGTGAAGTGCTTCTCGATGACGCAAGCGCCAAGCGCGACGGCAGCCACGGGGATTTCGATGCCCAAAGTGTGGTCCGAGTAGCCCACGCGGACGCCGAAGCGGGTTGCGATGGTCTGCATGGCGCGCAGATTCACATCCGCCATGGGCGCAGGATATTCCGTCGTGCAATGCAGCACACAGAGGCTGTCACGGGCGATCCCCGCCTTTTCGAAGACGGCGATGGCAGCGCCAATCTCGTCCATGGTCGCCATGCCGGTTGAGACGATGACTTCCTCCGCCACCGCGGCCACGGCGCGAAGGTAGGGAAGATTGGTGAGCTCGCCTGACGGGATCTTGAAGCGCCTCATGCCCCGTCCGGCCAGCAGGGTAACGCTTTCCTCGTCAAACGCGGTGGACATGAACTCGATGCCGTGCGCCGCGCAGTGCGCGATAAGGAGGTCGTGCGCCTCGGGGTTGAGTTCGAGCCGCCGCAGCATTTCGTACTGCGATTCATCGGAACCGGTGGATGCAACCTGGTAGTCCGCCTTTGCAGCCGACCGGGTGACGAGCAAATCGGCGCGGAAGGTTTGGAACTTGACGATGTCCGCGCCGGCTACCGCGGCGGCCTCGACCAAGCGCTTGGCCGCCTCGATGTCGCCGTTGTGATTGACACCTGCCTCGGCAATGATCAGGACCCTATCCATTGCTGCCCGCGCCCCAGTAGGTGACACCATCCGCAAGGTCGTGCCGCACCACCGCGCCGACACCGACCACGCAGCCGGCACCGATCGCGATCCCTTGCTTGGTCACTGAACCGCTCCCGACGAAGCTTGCCTCACCGACGCGCAGGTCACCGTTGAGAATGGCACCCGTCGCAACGTGACAATGCGCACCGACCTGGGCGCCATGCTCAACAAGGGCGCGGCTGTTGATGATGCAATTCACGCCGACTCGTGCGTTAGCGTTGACGAGGGCGCCGAACATGACAATGGTGCCGGCTCCGATGCTGGCATGGGCGGAAACGCGGGCTTGCGGCGACACGACCACTGGCAGCTCAAAGCCCGCTTCCAGAGCCGCCTCGTACATGCGAATGCGTGTCTGCGCTGACTTGACGTGACCCACCGTTATCAGGGCGAATCGATATTGGCCTGCCAGTCGCTTCAATTCAGCGTCGGTGGCCATCACCTCATGACCGCACACGCGCTGGTGCAGTTCAGACTCGGTACCCACCAGCCCAGCAATGCGAAAACGGCCCTCGGCTTCGATGACATCGATACACGACGCGGCGTGTCCACCCGCGCCGATCAGCACGATACTCGTCACGCCTCACCCCGGGCGCAGAGGCCGACGCTGCTCGGAATATTGATCATGCGCGAAGCCAGGCTTTCCGCCACAGGCAATGACATGCGTGGGCAATGCTGATACGGCATGAGCTGGTGCATCGGCCTCCATGAGGGCCGACTCATGAAGCCCGCCTGATTCAGCTCTTTGAGAAGGGACTCATGATGCGACGCATTGGCCGTATCGAGCACCAGTGTCTGTAACCAGTAGTTGCTGCGGCAGCCCTCAGGCTCGCGCTGTATCGCCACGCCCGAAACACCACCAAACGCCGCCGCGTAATGCGAGTACAAGGCACGCTTTGCTTCGATGAATGCCGGCAATTGCTCAAGCTGTGCGCACCCAAGCGCCGCGTTGATATTGGGAAGGCGATAGTTATAGCCGACTTCATCGTGCACGTATTGCCAGCCATGCGGCAACTTGGCGGTGGTGGTGAGATGCTTGGCCCTTGCGGCAAGCACACTGTCGTTCGTCAGGATGGCACCGCCACCGCCAGTCGTGATGGTCTTGTTGCCATTGAAGCTCAAGGTTCCAAGCAGGCCGAGCGTACCCGTGTGGTGGTCTCCGTAGTAGCTGCCGAGCGACTCCGCGGCGTCTTCCACCAGCGCCAGCCCGAAATCCCGTGCCACGCTCAGCAGCTCAGCCATGCGCGCCGGATGACCAAACGTGTGCATTGGCACCAGCGCGCGGATTATCCTGCCGGTTTCTTTGTTCACGCGCACGCCTAGCCGTCGCTCCGTTATGTGGTTCAGGTGTTCTCGCAAGGCAATCGGATCAACCCCCAGCGACACTGCCTCGCTGTCCACAAAGTGCGGCGTCGCACCGCAGTAGCTGACCGCGTTGGCGGTCGCGATGAAGGTAAGGGCTGGCACGAGTACCTCGTCGCCTGGGATGACCCCCGCCAAGCGCAGCGCCACATGCAGCGCAGCCGTGCCGTTGACCACCGCCACCGCATGGCGCGCACCCGTGTAGGCCGCCAGTTGCGCCTCGAAAAGATCTACAAACCGGCCCACCGACGAGACAAACGTCGAGTCGATACATTCCTTCACGTACTGCCACTCCCTGCCAGCGAAACGCGGCTCATGAAGGGCCACCGGTTGCGCCCCGACCACGCTGCGGACGGCGGCGACCGATTGCCTCACGAGATAGGGATTAGCCTTTACCACTTACACGTTATAGATGCTGGACTTGTAGCCGCGGAGGTTTTCGGGCTTCTGGAACCATGACGCCGTCTCCGCGAGGCCGCGTTTCAGTCCCTCACGACCCCCATACTCTGGCCGCCACCCGAAGAGACGCAGCGCCTTGCTATTGTCGGCCCACAACCGGTGCACCTCCGACGCCTCCGGCCGCATGCGCGCCTCGTCGGTCACCACTTCAATGTCAACACCCATGGCCTCGCCAATAAGCGAGACCGTGTCGCCCACTGAGATTTCGAAGTTACTGCCGAAGTTAACGACCTCGCCCAACCCCGAATCCGACCGCAGCGCGGCCGCGAAACCCGCCACCGTATCAGCGACAAAATTGAAGTCGCGGGTGGGAGACGTCGCTCCGAGCTGGATCCGACGCCTGCCGCTTGCGATCTGAGTGATGATGGACGGGATGACGGCACGCGCCGATTGCCGCGGCCCATAGGTGTTGAAGGGGCGCACGATCACCACGGGCAGCCCAAAGGAGGCGAAGAAGGAAAAAGCGAGTTGGTCAGCGGCGATCTTGGTGGCCGAATACGGCGACTGCCCCTGCAGCGGATGCTCTTCCGTGATCGGCACGAAACGGGCGGTGCCGTAGACCTCACTCGTGGAGGTATTCAGGACTCGGCGCACACCGAGTTCGCGGGCGGCCTGCAAAACATTCAACGTCCCCTTGACGTTGGTGTCCACATAGGTATCCGGTGAGTGATACGAATACGGAATCGCGATCAGGGCCGCCAGATGCAACACGGCTTCGCACCCAGTCATTGCCTCCTTCACGCCATGGGGATCCCGGATGTCGCCTGAAAAAACCTCGAAGTGTCCCGCAACGTCGGCCGAGCACTGGTCCAGCCAGCCCCACGAGTTGAAGGAGTTGTACTGCGTGAAGGCGCGTACCGAGTAGCCTTCGCGTACCAGCGCCTCGGTCAGGTGAGATCCGATGAAGCCATCGGCGCCGGTGATGAGTACTTTGCTTGATGTCATATCCAGTTGATCAAAGGCTTCGTCGTTGACCGCGCAACAGTTGCGTGCACCCTATGCGCGCACCGCGGCCATGCAAGCCGTAGCCGCTGCCTCCGCCACCAGGCCGGCAATCTGCGTATCCACATCCCCAAGGCTTCGTCCCAACACATTGCGCGCCTTCTGATTGCTCAGGCTGAGATCAAAAGGCCGCTTGACCAAGTCACCTCGATCCCCGAACCGGACGGGAACGATGTAGCGCGGATCAAGCCCGAAGTGCTGCGCCAGGCTAACGCCAAAATCGTGTTTCGAGAGCCGCTCGTCGCCCACCAGATTGAACACACCACCCTGATTCTTCTCGCACAGTTCGTGCGCCGCCTCAATGAGGCTCGACATCAGAATCGGGGTGAAAAAGACATCCGTGAAAAGGCCAATCGACTGACCGGCGCGTAATGCCGTAAGGATCCAATCACTTAAGGACTGTCGATAGGGGAGTCCCCACCCGAAAAAGTTGGTCCGAAGAACCAAGGCGCCCGGACAAGCGTCGAGTGCCTGCGCCTCGCCCTCTGCTTTGGTGCGCGCGTAGCAGTTCAACGGCTCGACGGCGGCCGTCTCGGGCTGTAGCGGCGTTTCCCCGGAAAACAAGTGGTCCGTCGAGATGTGAATCAACCTCGCGCCGCGAGTCGCGCAAGCGCGCGCCACGTTTCCCGCCATCTCGGCGTTTACCTGAAAAGCCAACGCGGGGTCGGCTTCGCAGACCTCCACGTTTGTCAGCGCAGCCGTATGCACAACAACCTGTACATCGAGCCGCTCGAGGGAACGCGCCACCGCCGCTGCCGAATCCAGGGCGATCGACTCGGTACGCACACCAGGCATGACAACCTGGCGCTTATGCAAACCGAGCGTGATCTCGTAGCGATCGCGCATCTGCATCGCCCAGCGCGTGCCGAGAAGGCCAGAGCCACCCGTGATCAGCATCGATGGCTTCACAGCGCCTCAGGCCGTTCCGATCTTCTGGCGATTGGCAGCAATCCAATCCTGGAGCGCCCGCACGGACATCCACTCGGTGTTGTTGTCCGAGGTATAGGTGAAATCGGGCGACACCTTCGTGCCGCCCTTGATCCGCAAGGGATCCGTTGACCAGTCATGAATCATCGGAAGAATCTTGAAGTGATCCTGGTACGCATAGGTATACGGCGCATCCTCGAGGCCGATCATCTGCTCGTGGATCTTCTCACCAGGGCGAATGCCAATGATTCGGTGCTGCGCGTCGGGCGCGACCGCGCGCGCGATATCGACGATATTCATGGACGGGATCTTCTTAACGTAGATCTCGCCGCCCCGCATGTCCTCAAAGGCGTGCCACACCAGCTCGACGCCCTGCTCCAGCGAGATCATGAACCGCGTCATGCGAGTGTCGGTGATTGGCAGAGAACCGCTCGCCGCAAGGGACATGAAGAACGGAATGACCGACCCGCGGGATCCCATCACGTTGCCATAACGCACCACCGAGAATCTGGTGTCATGGGTACCCGCGTACCCATTGGCGGCGACAAACAGCTTGTCGGACGCCAGCTTGGTGGCTCCGTAGAGATTGATGGGGTTGGACGCCTTGTCCGTGGACAGCGCGACGACACGCTTGATGCCGTGGTCGATGCAGGCATCGATTAGGTTCATCGCCCCGATGATGTTGGTCTTGACGCACTCGAAGGGGTTGTACTCGGCCGTGGGCACGATCTTCGTTGCAGCGGCATGGACCACGTAGTCGATGCCGTCAAGCGCACGCCCCAACTGCGCGCGGTCGCGCACATCCCCTATCATGAAAATCACGCGCCGGTCGCCCTGGAACTGCTGCTGCATGTCCCATTGCTTCATTTCATCGCGTGAAAAAACCACCAGCCTGACCGGGTTGTACTTGGCAAGCGTCATGGGGACGAAGGCCTTGCCGAACGAGCCCGTTCCGCCGGTGATGAGTATGGATGCGTTGGAAAGCATGAATTAGGCTCGCTCGGAAACCGCGGTGGCCGCCTGGCGCTGCTTGACGACCTCGGCGTAGGTGCCAGTGCGCAAGATGCGTTGATTACCGATCTCGACGATTTCGTCGCAAATGCTCAGCGTGGAAAGACGGTGGGCGATGACGAGTATGGTCAGATCCTTACCCAGCCCTTCGATGGCGCGCATCACGGCTTCTTCTGTTTGATTATCCAGAGCGCTGGTGGCTTCATCGAAGATAATGACCTCAGCCTGCTTGTAGAGTGCACGGGCAATCCCGATGCGTTGGCGTTGCCCGCCTGACAGCTTAACGCCGCGCTCTCCCACAGTTGCCTCGTAGCCACCTGGCCAGCTTTCGATCAGGTCCGCGATCTGGGCACGCCGCGCCGCTCGGCGCACGCGATCCATATCGATCTCCTCCATTGGCACGCCGAATGCAATGTTCTCCGCCACGCTGCTGTCCGTCAAAAAAATCATCTGCGGAACATGCGACACCAGCACCTGCCAGGCACGCTGGTTAGCGAGCGAGATGACCTGCCCATCCACTTCGAGCGCACCGCTCGTGGGCGCAAGCAGACCCATGACAATGTCGAGCAGTGTGCTTTTCCCGCTACCGCTTTCTCCGATAAATCCGACGCACCTGCCTCTGGCGATGGTGAAGTCGACGTTGTTCAGAACCCAGGGACTGTCCGGCGTGTAACGAAATGAGATCTGTTTGAGGCGGATTTCTTTATCGAAACGAAGCGGCTGGATCGGCTTCGCATCAAGGTATTCCGGCAGCGGTTGATCGAGCAAGGCGATGGTGTCGGCTAGATACCCTCTGCTTCCCATGATACTGGCCCAAGAGGCGTAGCCTTGCTGGACCACTGGCAGCATCCGCTGCGCCCCCAGGGCAAGCGCCCCAAGCACCGGCAGGGCCTCGCCCACTCCAGCCCCGCGGCTGGCCAGCACATATGCCACGATGGCGATCAGGACCGTACCCAGCGCCTCGATCAGGAACCGCGGATACTGGCTCAGGAACAAGGTGTTCGCGTGCGCGTTACGCATCCGCAGGTCGGCGGCGCGGTAAGTGTCGCAATAGATCTTCTGGGTGCCGTCGATCAGAACATCTCGAATGCCGCCCAAGCCTTCTTGCAGGACTTTTATGGCGCGATTGAGTTCTCGGGTAGTCCGTTCACTGTTATCCGCCAGTCGTCGTCTCGTGAACTTCATGATGACGCCGTAGATGATCGTGAATCCGGCCAGGGCGCCAAGCGCGATCGCCGGGTCTATGAAGACCAAGGCGCCAAGAATTGACAGCATCATGATCATGGTGCTCATCAGCGTCAGCGCGGGACTGAAGACGTTGCTGACCAGCCCACTGGTCTTGATGGTGACTCCTCCGATGACATCCGCGGTATTGCGGGACACGTGCACGGCATAGGGTTGGTACAGCGTGCGGCGATAGATACTGATGCTCAAATCGGCCCCGGTTCGGGAAGAGAAATGCGCGTTCGCCCAAAGAAGCGCGACACGCAACAAGCCCGCACCAACGGAAGCGCCCGCGAAACAGCACGTCAGCACCAGTACCAGTTCCTCCTTGCTGCTGAGGCTGAAAAACGCAATCAACGGCTGCGCGGCGGGATGCTTGTACAACGTTTGCGGCGAAGTCAACGCCATGAGGAAGGGGATGACCGCACCGATGGTGACTACCTCGGCAAAGGATGCGAGCGCGGTCAGGCCGGCCACGAGCATGAATTGCATGCGGCGACGCGGGCCAATATGCCCCCATAACCGAAGCAGGAGGGGGCGAAGCTGATCCCTGGATGAAACGGAAGAAACCGAGCTCATCAGGCGACTGCGGGCGCACCGTCGACCAGAACAGCGCCATCAAGGATGCGAAACCCTTCCAGCGAGCGAACTCCATCTGCGCGGTGCAGCACCATCACGACCCCAGAGTCGGACAGGTTGAACCATGGCAGCCTCTGGCAGGTTCGCAGCATCATCTTTCGTGGCTCGGACGCTTTGCCGTTGGCAGCAATGACAACATGGGTTCATCAACGCGCACAGCGATACCCGACGCGCCCCTTCCGAGACCCGTGTTGGCCGTGAGATCCAACAGCAGGGGGCACTTGTTGATTTTTGGGAAACCACTGCTCGCCATCTTCACTTCCTTCATGGATTTACCGGTCGATCCGGGATCGTCATCACGACGTTCAGATCGAAGACCTGTTCAGGTTTTCCCTGAGTGCGTCTTCGGCCGGAGCGGGCAAGCATTGGTTTCAACTATACAACTATGGGCGATGCCCAGAGCAGCTTGCCCTCGCGTCAAAGCCTTGTCCTCGAGGCCTCGCCAACTTGCCGACTGCGGGCGGGACATCTTCAGGACCGGCAGAGTTGGGGCTCGAAGGGCCTGGGCGCGCGGCTGGCATTTTCACCGGACTTGCCGCCCAGCCACGCCGCGGGCGGCAGGCCGCGCCAGAAGCTCACGCCACATCGTGGATTGTGCGTCAACCACCTTCACCCCCCCGCAGGCCGCCACCTTCGCAGCCACAGCGCATTACCCACCACGCTCACGCTCGACGCCGCCATGGCGGCGCCGGCGATCACCGGGTTGAGCAGCCCGAAGGCCGCCAGCGGGATGCCCACCACGTTGTAAGCAAAGGCCCAGAACAGGTTCTGGCGGATCTTGGCGCGGGTGCGCCGGGAGATGGCGATGGCATCGGCCACCAACCGCGGGTCGGGGCGCATGAGGGTGATGCCGGCGGCCTGCATGGCGGCGTCGGTGCCGCTGCCCAGGGCGATGCCCACGTCGGCCGCCGCCAGGGCGGGGGCGTCGTTGATGCCGTCGCCCACCATGGCCACGTGCCGGCCCTGCTTGCGCAGTGCTTCCACCACGGCGGCCTTGTCGCCGGGCAGCACCTCGGCGCGCACCTCGGTGATGCCCAGCTGCGCGGCCACGGCCTCGGCGCTGCCGCGGTTGTCGCCGGTGACCATGACGCAGGCCACGCCCTGGGCGGCGAGCAGCGCGATGGCCTCGCGGGCGGTGTCGCGCGGCGCGTCGCCGAAGGCCAGCAGGCCCAGCACACGCGGCGGCGTGCCCGCCTCCACCAGCCACGAGACCGTGCGGCCCTCGGCGCGCAACTGCGCGGCGCGCGCCGATAAACCGCCCTCGTCCAGGCCTGCCTCGTGTACCACCCGCTCGCTGCCCAGCACCAGAGCGCGGTCTCCCACGGTCCCGGCGACCCCGCGCCCGGGCACGGCGCGCACGGCCTGCGCCACCGGCGCCGCCACGCCGCGCTGGGCGGCCGCCTCCAGCGTGGCCTGCGCCAGCGGATGCTCGCTGCCTAGCTGCAGCGCCGCCGCAAGCGCCAGCAGCTCCGCTTCCGTGATGCCCGCGGCCTCGGCCGCCACCAGCTCCGGGCGCCCGCGGGTGAGTGTGCCGGTCTTGTCGAAGGCCACCGTATTCACGGCGTGGGCGTTTTCCAGCGCCTCGGCGTCCTTGATGAGGATGCCGTGGCGCGCCGCCACGCCCGTGCCCGCCATGAGGGCCGCGGGCGTGGCCAGCCCCAGCGCACACGGGCAGGCAATCACCAACACGGCCACGGCATTGAGCAGCCCCTCTTCCCAGCGCCCCATGAACAAGCCCCAGCCCAGCAGCGTGCCCACGGCCAGCGCCACCACCACCGGCACGAACACCTCGGCCACGCGGTCCACCAGGCGCTGGATGGGGGCCTTGCGCGCCTGGGCCGATTCCACCAGCCGCGCGATGCGCGCCAGGGTGGATTCCGCGCCCACGGTGGTGGTGCGCACGGCCAGCACACCCTCGGCGTTGACGCTGCCGCCGGTGACCAGGTCGCCAGGGTGCTTGGCCACCGGCAGGCTCTCGCCGGTGATGAGCGATTCGTCGGCGTGGCTGGCGCCCTCCACCACCACGCCGTCCACGGGCATGCGCTCGCCCGGGCGCACCACCACGATCTCGCCGGGCCGCACGCGGCCGGCGGGCACCTCCACCTCGCCGCCCTCGCGCCGCACCCGCGCCCGCTCCGGCCGCAGCGCCTGCAGCGCGCGGATCGCCTCGGTGGCCTGTCGCTTGGCGCGCGCCTCCAGCCACTTGCCCAGCAGTACCAGGGTGATCACCACCGCGGCGGATTCGAAGTACAGGTGCGGCATACCACCGCGATCCGCCAGCAGGTGCCAGGTGCTCAGGCCAAAGGCCGCGCTGGTGCCCAGGGCCACCAGAAGGTCCATATTGCCCGCGCCCGCCCGCAGCGCCTTCCAGCCGGCGCGGTAGAAGCGCGCGCCCAGCCAGAACTGCACCGGCGCGGCCAGCGCGAACTGCAGCCAGCCCGGCGGCATCCAGTGGCGTCCAAACAGCGCCCCCGCCATGGGCAGGGCCAGCGGCAGCGAAAGGGCAGCGGCCAGCGCCACCGGCCACCAGGGCGGCAGCCCGGTGCGCACGGCGGCCGCCGGCTCGCCGGCTGCGGGCGCTTCGTCCTCCACTACCACCGTGGCGCCATAGCCCGCCGCGCTCACTGCCCCGGCCAGTTGCCCGGGCTCCACCCCGTGCGCCACCACCTCGGCCTGCTCGGTGGCCAGGTTCACCGAGGCCGAGGCCACCCCGGGCACGCGCAGCAGCGCCTTTTCCACCCGGGAGACGCACGAGGCGCAGGTCATGCCCTCGATGCGCAGGCGCACGGCGCGGTGGTCATCGGGGCGACTGGCGTTGGGGGCCGGGCTCATGGAGATGGCGCAGGCGAACAGGCGGATGAGGCGCGCGTCACGCAGGCTGCAGATGAGCGTCGAACCACGAGGCGAGCGCGTCCTCGGTCAGGCTGCCATCGGCCAGTGCCACGAAGACCGCCAGACGACCCTCCGCCGAGGCAGTGACGGTGCAGCCGTTCAGCCGCAGGAACAACAGGGACACCACCAGTGCGGTGCGCTTGTTGCCATCCGCGAAGGGGTGATTGCGCGCGATCCCGAACGCGTAGGCAGCAGCGAGCTGGCCGAGCGACACACGGCGGGGCGCGTGCGCGGCCAGGTGCCTGGGCCTTGCCAGGGCCGACGCCAGCGGTCCGGGATCACGGACACCCTCGGCGCCGCCGTGCTCGGCCAGCTGCCGCTTGTGGATGGCCGCCACCACGGCATCGGCCACCCAGACCGGATCGTCCACCTACCTGGCGAGCTCCCGCAACACGTCGCGGTTCTCGCGCATGATGGTCTCCGCCAGGTCCATCTGCGCCGCGAAGTCGGGGCGATAGGGGGTGAGCTCGATGCCGTTGGGCGTCTCCACCAGATAGAGGGAATCGCCCTTCTCCACTCGCAGGCGGGCGAGGACTTCCTTGGGAAGAACGACGCCCGCGGAATTGCCCACGGTGGTGATCTTGAGGGTGGCCATGCTTGACTCCTGCGCGGCGAGCGCGTTGAAGGCTGCCAGCACTGTAACGCACGTTATAACAGACGCAAACTCTTCGCGGCCGGTGCCCGACGCTGTTTTCGCGCCGCGCGGCGGACGATGCGCGCAATCCGGCACAGCATGAGGCGCCCCCACGGGGCGCCTCGCGCTTCGCCGCGCCCGGGTCTCAGCCCAGGTTCACCATCACGTGCCGCACCACCGTGTAGTCCTCCAGCCCGTACATGGACATGTCCTTGCCGTAGCCGGACATCTTCAGGCCGCCGTGGGGCATCTCGGTGGCAAGCATGAAGTGGGTGTTGACCCAGGTGGCGCCGTACTGCAGGCGCGCGGCCACCTTCATGGCGCGCGACACATCCTTGCTCCACACCGAAGAGGCCAGACCGTAGTCGGAGTCGTTGGCCCAGGCGATGGCCTCGTCGGTGTCGCTGAAGGGGGTGATGGACACCACCGGGCCGAACACCTCCTTGCGCACGATCTCGTCGTCCTGGCGCGCGCCCGCGATCACCGTGGGCTGGTAGTAGAAGCCGTTGCCCTCGCCCTTCTTCCCGCCGGTGACGATGCTCATGTGCTTGAGCGCCGCGGCGCGGTCCACGAATCCGGCCACGCGATCGCGCTGGGCGGCGCTGATCACCGGGCCCAGCTCGGTGTCCTCGGCGTCGGTGGGGCCCATCTTGAGCGAGCTCACCGCGCTGCCCAGGTCGGCCACCAGCTTGTCGTAGATCTTCCTGCCCGCGTACACACGGCAGGCGGCGGTGCAGTCCTGGCCGGCGTTGTAGTAGCCGAACACCTTCACGCCGTTGACCACCGCCTCGATGTCGGCATCGTCGAACACGATCACCGGGGCCTTGCCGCCCAGCTCCAGGTGAGTGCGCTTGATGGTGTCCACGGCCGCGCGCATCACCGCCTGGCCGGTGCCCACGCTGCCGGTGATGGACACCATGGCCACGTCCCGGTGGGAGATGAGCGACTGCCCGGTGGCGGGCCCGCGGCCGTGCACCACGTTGACCACGCCCTCGGGGAAGATTTCTGCGCACAGCCGCCCCAGCATCAGCGTGGTGAGCGGCGTCATCTCCGAGGGCTTGATCACCAGCGAGTTGCCGGCCGCCAGGGCGGGACCGAGCTTCCAGGCCGCCATCATCAGCGGGTAGTTCCAGGGGGTGATCTGGCCCACCACGCCGATGGGGTCGCGGCGGATCATGCTGGTGTGGCCCGCCAGGTACTCCTTGGCGGCCGAGCCGCCAAGGCAGCGCGCCGCGCCGGCGAAGAAGCGGAACACATCGGCCACGGCCGGCATTTCGTCGCCCAGCGCACGGGCGTGGGGCTTGCCGGCATTCTGCGACTCCACCTTGGCAAGCACGGCGGCCTCGTCCTCGATGCGCGCGGCCAGCTTCAGCAGCAGGCCCGAGCGCTCGGCCGGCGTGGTCTGCGACCACCCGTCGAAGGCCTTCTTCGCGGCCTGCACCGCGGCGTCCACCTGCCCGGGTGTGGCCTCGGGCACGCTGGCCAGCACGGCGCCGGTGGCCGGGTTGAGCACGGCGATGGCCTCGCCCTCGCCCTTCACGGACTTGCCGCCAATGATCAGTTCGGTGTTCATGATGGTGGTCTCCTGGGACGGTAGCGCCACGCGGCGCGGGATCTACTTCAGTGCTCCGGCCGTGTCCTGGGTGTCGCGGGTCAGGTAGAAGGCCAGCACGATGGGAATGAAGGTGACGGCGATCACGAACACCGCCACCACGTTGGTCACGGGCCGCTGCCGCGGCCGGATCAGTTCGGAGAGCATCCAGATGGGCAGCGTGGCCTGCTGCCCCGCGGTGAAGGTGGTGACGATCACCTCGTCGAAGGACAGGGCGAAGGCCAGCATGCCGCCGGCCAGCAGCGCCGTGGCGATGTTGGGCAGGATCACGTGGCGCAGAGTCTGGAAGCCGTTGGCGCCCAGGTCCATGGAGGCCTCGATGAGGGCCCGGCTGGTGCGGCGGAAGCGGGCCAGCACATTGTTGTAGACCACCACGATGCAGAAGGTGGCGTGGCCGATCACCAGCGTCCAGGTGGAGAACGGCACCTCCAGCAGCCCCATGGCGGAGCGCAGCGAGATGCCGGTGATGATGCCCGGCAGCGCGATGGGCAGGATCAGCAGCAGCGAGATGGCCTCGCGCCCGAAGAACCGCGAGCGCCACACCGCGGCCGCGGCCAGCGTGCCCATCACCAGCGCCACGGCGGTGGCGATGGCCCCCACCTTCACCGACAGCCACAGGGCGCGGCGCACGTCCTCGCGCTCCCAGGCCACGGCGAACCACTGGGTGGTGAAGCCTGGGATCGGGAACTGGAAGCTGCGCTCCTCGATGCTGAAGGCGTAGAGGATGATGACAAGCAGCGGCACATGCAGGAACAGCACCGCGCCCAGCGTGGCGGCCTTCAGGCCGATCCCGGCGCGCGGGCCCTGGCGGCTGCTAAAGCGCATCGAAGGCTCCCAGCCGCTTGGCGATCATCAGGTAGATGGCCATCACCACGATGGGCACCACCGTGAAAGCCGCGGCCAGCGGAATGTTGCCCGCGGTGCCCTGCAGCCGGTACACCGTCTCGCCCAGAAAGGGCGTGGACTTGCCGATGATGCTGGGGATGATGTAGTCGCCCAGCGTGAGCGAGAAGGTGAAGATGGAGCCCGCCACCACGCCAGGAAACGCCAGCGGCAGGATCACCTTGCGGAAGGTCTGCCCGGGGTTGGCCCCCAGGTCGCCCGAGGCCTCGATCACCGTGGCGGGCACCCGCTCCAGCGCCGCCACGATGGGCAGAATCATGAACGGCAGCCAGATGTAGGTGAAGACGATGAACGTGCCCAGGTACGAGGTGGACAGCGACGGGCCGCCCACCACCGGCGTGGCCAGCAGCGCCTCCAGCAGCCAGGTGAGGTGCGTCTGGGCCGCCAGCCAGCTCACGATGCCTTCCTTGGCCAGGATCAGCTTCCAGGCATACACCCGCACCAGATAGCTCGACCATAGCGGCAGCATCACGGCCAGGTAGAGCAGGCCCTTCAGCCGCAGGCCCGCGTAGCGCACCATGTAGTAGGCCAGCGGAAAGGCGATCAGCGCACTCGCCAGCGTCACCGCCGCGGCCATGAGGGCGGTTCGCAGCACCACGTCCCAGTGGGCCGGGCTGCGGAAGAACTCCTTCCAGGTGTCCAGCGAGACCTCGCGCACCATCACGCCCGAGAACTCGTCCAGGTAGAAGAAACTGTGGGCCAGCAGCGTGAACAGCGAGCCCAGGTAGATGATGCCCAGCCACAGCAGCGGCGGCGCCAGCAGCATCAGCAGCACCAGCCCCGGCCGGCCGTAGAGGAAACGGGACACACCGCCGCCGCGGGGAAGCGGCGCGGGTAGCGTCGCGGCGGTCATCGGCTCTCGGAAACCGCCTGGATGTGACGGCGCTCGATCACCAGCCGCACCGCCGTGTCAGGCGCCCGCCCCTCCATGGCCATGCCGCCTTCGACGTTCTGCTCCACCACCTGCAGGCTGCCACCCTCCACCGCCACCTCCACGCGCGAGTTGGCGCCCAGGTAGGTGACGGCGGACACGCGCCCGTCGATGCTGGCGAACCCCGGCGGCACCTCGGCCCCGGCGGGCAGGATGCGGATGCGCTCGGGCCGCACGGCATAGCTGGCCGGGAAGCCGCCCAGGCGCTGGGCGAGGTAGCCCTCGAGGAGGTTGGTCTGGCCCACGAAACCGGCCACGAACTGGGTGGCGGGGTGGTCGTACACCTCGGCCGGGGCACCGATCTGCTCGATGCGGCCGTGATTGAACACCGCCAGGCGGTCGCTCATGGACAGCGCCTCGCCCTGGTCGTGGGTGACATACACGAAGGTGATGCCCACCTGGCGCTGGATGGCCTTGAGCTCGGCCTGCATGGCCTCGCGCAGCTTCAGGTCAAGGGCGCCCAGGGGCTCGTCCAGCAGCAGCACGCGCGGCCGGTTGATGAGGGCGCGCGCCAGAGCCACGCGCTGGCGCTGGCCCCCCGAGAGCTGCCCCGGCCGGCGGCCGTACAGGCCGTCGAGCTTTACCAGGCCCAGCATCTGCTCGGAACGCTTGCGACGCTCCGCCGGCGGCACCTTGCGGATCATCAGACCGTATTCCACGTTTTCGCCCACGCTCATGTGGGGAAACAGGGCGTAGTCCTGGAACACGGTGTTCACGTCGCGTTCGTAGGGGGGCACGCCCTCCACGTTGACGCCGTGCACCTGGATGTGACCCTGGTCGGGCTGCTCGAACCCGGCGATCAGCCGCAGACAGGTGGTCTTGCCCGAGCCCGAGGGGCCGAGCATGGAAAAGAATTCGCCGTCGGCGATGCTGAACGACACATCATCGACGGCGCGCACATCGCCGAAATGCCGGCAGACGCCCTGGAAGGCGACTGCCGGCACGCCCTCATCGGCCATGGCCCGGGGCGCGGGTGAAACGCTGCCGCATCAGCGGCCGCCGAGGATGGCGATGTAGTCGGACACCCAGCGGTAGTAGGGCACGCAGCCGTCCTTGTGCAGCTCGCACTTGGCCACCGGCGTCTTCCAGAAGGAGATGCGGTCGAACTCGTTGTAGCCGTTGGTCTTGCAGCCGTCATCGCCCAGCAGCTTGTTGCCCTTGCAGGCGGCGGGCACGGACGGCACCGAGCCGAACCAGGCCGCCAGATCACCCTGCAGCTTCTCGTTGATGGAGTGCTCCATCCACAGGTAGGCGCAGTTCGGGTTCTTGGCATTGGCGTGCAGCATGGTGGTATCCGCCCAGCCGGTGGCCCCTTCCACGGGCACCACGCTGGCAATGGGCTTGTTCTCGCCCTTGAGCAGATTCACCATGAAGCCCCAGGAAGAAGACGCCACCACGCCTTCGTTCTTGAAGTCGTCGATCTGCACCATGGCGTCGTGCCAGTAGCGCGACACCAGTTTGCGCTGGCCGCGCAGCAGCTCGAGGGCGGCCTTGTACTGGGCCTCGTTGAGCTGATACGGGTCCTTGATGCCCAGCTCGGGCTTGGTGGCCTTGAGGTAGAGCGCGGCGTCGGCGATGTAGATGGGGCCGTCGAAGGCCTGCACGCGGCCCTTGTTGGACTTGCCGTCGGCCAGCGTCATCTCCTCGAACACCACCTTCCAGCTCTTGGGCGCCTCCTTGAAGGCCTTGGTGTTGTAGGCCAGCACGTTGTAGCCCCACTGGTAGGGCACGCCGTAGTGCTTGCCGTCCACGAAGTGCCACGGCGCCTTCTGCAGCCGCGGGTCCACCTTGGAGAAGCTGGGGATCAGCTTGGCGTTCACCTCCTGCACGCGCTTGCCGGAGATCAGGCGCAGGCTGGCATCGCCCGAGGCGGTGACCAGGTCGAAGCCGCCTTCGTTCATGAGCGCCACCATCTCATCCGAGGTGCCGGCGGTCTTGACGTTGACCTTGCACCCGGTCTTCTTCTCGAAGTCGGTCACCCAGTCAAAGCTCTTGTCGGTCTCGCCGCGCTCGATGTAGCCGGGCCAGGCCACGATGTCCACGCGGCCTTCGCCCTTGCCGACCTTCTGCAGGGGGGCGGCCTGTGCCGCACCGACAGTCAGGCCCAGGGCGGCTGCCACGGCCACCACTGCCGCGCGGGCAGCGAATTGTGGAATGTTCAGGGAATTGCGGGTAGACATGATGTCTCTCCTCGTTAGATCGTTGGGCTCAAGAGGGGTGAAACCTTCCGATGCTATCTGCCCACCGAGGACGAGGCAAGCGAGCGAAGCCCCTGTTGACAACAGGTTTTAGGGTCATCAGGCGCCCGCCAGGGAGCAGGGCAGGACTGACACGGCGCCGCGCTACTTCCGCTCTGGCTGGAGCGGTTCCTGGCGCATCTTGAACACCGGGCGCGGCGCGTCGCTGCGGAAATAGGGGTCCATCTGAGGCACCAGCGCCGCCAGGGCCTCCATGCGCTTTTCGGGCGAGGGGTGGGTGGAGAAGAAGTCGCCCTTGCCCCCTCCACCCGAGGCCTTGCCCATCTTCTCCCAGAGAGTGACCGCCGAGCGCGGGTCATAGCCGGCCTTGGCCGCAAGCTCGATGCCGATGCGGTCGGCCTCGGACTCCGCCCCGCGGCTGTTGGGCAGGTCAAGGGCCAGTTTGGCGGCTACCGCGGTGCCCGCAGCCGCGGCACCCGCGTAGCGTCGATCGCTCAGGATGGCCACCGCACTCACACCCACGGTGGTGGCCAGGGCACGGGACATCTTCTCGGCCTGGTGCTTGGCCAGGGCATGGGCGATCTCGTGACCCATCACCTGGGCGATCTCGTCATCGCTGGGCTTAAGCGCCGTGATCAGGCCCGTATAAAAAGCCATCTTGCCCCCGGCCATGCACCATGCATTCACCGTCTTGGGGTCGTCGATCACCTTGACGCTCCATTGCCAGTCCTTGGTCTCGGGACGGTAGGCGATGGCGTGGGGGATGAGCCGCTCGGTGATGGCCGTGATGCGCGCAGTGACGGCGGGATCGTTGTCGAGCTTGCCCTTGTCCTGGTACGGGGTGAGCATCTGCACGTAGGCGCTCCGGGAGGAGGCGATGGCCTGCTCCTCCGACACCACGATGAACTGCTTGCGGCCCGTGACGGGATTGGTCTGGCAACCGGCCAGCACGCCAGCGGCCATGATCAGTGCTGCGAGGCGGAGAGTACGCACGGCGGAAATCCTCAGGCAAACAATCGGCTGTGCCGTGGCACCATGGCAAGCAGGTACTCGACCTGATCATGGAGGAT
>JBIIUM010000126.1:0-9451 GCA_044339985.1 Burkholderiales bacterium
CACAGCCCGCCGCGCGGCGTGGAGAAGATCGTCTGGAACCATCAGGAGAACCGCTTCTATTCCGCGTGGGCGCGCGGCGATGTTGTATCGGTCAGCATGGTTCCGCTGGTCAGTTCGGGGGCCAATGCCGTTTTCGTCAATGGCTACAGCAAGGCGGACGGCTGGGAGGTCACCGGCTTGGACTGGGAGACCGGTCGAACCGTATCGCGCACGATCTTCGGACAGAACAACAAGGGCAACGGCGCCTACGCGATCCTGCAGTTCCTCGAAAACGGCGACATGCTGTTCAACTCCGTCATTGGGCCTTACCGCATTCCAATTCGGTGAGTTGCTGCTCGGCGTCAAGCCGCGGTGTTTTGGTGGATCCCCGGGCCTTTGGCGGGCCGTTGCGGGGGCTTGGTGGGGGGCAGCGTTCAGGCTGACGGCACGAGGCGCTCGCCGCGGTTGAGTGTCTCCCGCGGGCCGTCCGGGCATTGCGCGCTGCAATCGCCGCCAGCGGGCGCCAGTAGCGGCGCCGCTGTGCAATCTTCACCGCCCAGCGGCTGATGGCGTTGTTTCGGCTCGAGGCCCCATCGAGCACCGCCCGAGCCCTCGCAGCACTTGCGGCGAGCGCGGATACGGCTGGCCAGCCTCAAACTGCCTGCCACCCAACCCAACGAGGGCAAGATGATCGAGGCCGATCAGTGGCGCGCCTATTGCGCGGCGCGGGGTCTGGCGGCAGGTGACAAGGCCGATGGGTTGCGGCGCATCGGCCTGGGCAAACGGACCGGCGCGAGCGTGGAGCCGCGGGTCTGGCCAACGGGCGCTGCTGCGCTCCTGTTTGCGGATTTCCGAGCGACGAGCTGGCCACCCATGGCGCGCGTGTGCTGCACTACGGCGGCACGGCGATCGACCATGGCCCGAACCCGAACCTGAAGAACCCGCCGCAGGCCTTGCGCGGGCCGGTGGTCGCGCTGATCAACAAGACGCTGGAGCATGCGCTGAACGAGATTCCGGCCGGATATGAGATGGCGTCCGGCTTCGGGGCGACGCATGTCTATCCGATGCCCGTGTTCAAGGAAGCGATCACCAACGGGGGCTGCACCGTGACTACCGCTATCCGCGCCACGTGGAGGTCCGGCTGTTCGATCGCCGGGTCGAGGTTGAAAGCCCCCGGGGAGAACTTCTGTTCTACATTGGTTGGGCTGCCATCGTCACCGCGCGCCCAGCGCCGCGCGGTCCCAGTCTGGTCAAGGTGGCGGGTCTGCGAAATCGGCAGGCCCCGCGCTGGCGTGAGTCACTACCGCAAGGCGCCGGTCACCGCCAACACCGGCGGGTAGTAGGGAATGCCGTAGCGCTCCAGTAGCGCCTGAAGTTCGCCGGACTGGCGCAGGGCGGCCACGCGCTGTTCCAGGAAGGCCTTGAGGGATTCGTCCTTCTGTCGCACGGCCCAGGTGTTGTTCCAGTTGGCGGCGTCGGCCGGTACGAAGTCTTCCACCACGAACACGGGGCGATCAGGGTGGGCGCGCCGGGCTTCCGCCAGGCTGGTGGAGGGGATCAGCGCGGCGGCCACGCGGCCCTCGGCCAGGGCCTGGATGGCGCGGCGCGCCTCCGGGAAGGCCTCGTGCTTGAGGCCCTGGGCGTGGAGCAGTTTCTCGGCGGGCGAGAAGTAGGTGGTGCCCACCAGGGTGCCATCCTTCGCCAGCTGCGCGAGCTTGCGGTCGGCCAGCGCCGGGTCGAAGGTGACCAGCACGTAACGCACCGCGAAGGTGGGCTCGATGAGCACCAGTTTCGATTTCTTCAGGGCTTCATCCATGCCGCCGGTGCCCAGGCCGAGGAACACGTCGCAGGAACCGCCCCGGATGGTGGTGCGGAAAGCGCGGTTGAGGCCGCCGCGATTCACCGTGTTGACCCAGACGAACTGCACCTCCCAGCCCTGCTCGGCGGCGATGCGGCGCAGCAGGTCCACGTCGTAGCCGCGCGGCTCGTCGGTGATCTCGGTGGATGGAAAGGCGTAGGGGTCGCCGCAGGCGCCAATGCGGCCCGTGCCCTGGATGCGGGTGAGCGTGTCGGCATCGCGCAGCGCCTCGGGCACGGCACTGGGCGCCACGTCGCGGAAACCGCTCATGTAGCGCGAATCTCTGAAGGGGTCGGCCAGGGTGCTCTGGGCGCAGGCCGCGCTCGACACCAGCGCCAGCGCGCAAAGAAACAACGTGGAGAAAAAGGTCTTCATGGCGGATCCTGTGACATGGGCAGCGCCGGACTGCGCTGACCGGGTCCGACAGCGGCGCCCGCAACCGGTTCGGCGCGCCGCCCGGGAAAAATGCCCTTCAGCGTTCCTCCCGGTCTCCCAGCGACGGCTCCAGCGCAATGCCATCGGCCTGGGCCACCCGTGCGAGCGCCTCTTCCATGAGGGCGCGCGCCTGGGCGGTGGTCTCTCGCAGCCAGCCGTGCAGCCGCGCATCGGCGTCATCGCGCGAGGCGCACTCGGCGCTGTATTGCTCAAAGGCGTTGAGCGCGCTCACCAGGGTGACCAGATGGCGCGGGCATTCGCAACTCACGGAGGTTTCATGACCGCCAAGGAACGCGAGCTGGCGGTCGCTGAAGCGGCGCGCCGTGCTGGTGGCTGACGCAGCGGGAAAAGCAACGCGGGGGGCCGCCGGGTCGCCTGTGGTCGCCTCCAGGCACGCCTGGCGCAGTTCGCGCATGGTGGCCGGCGACTGGCGCGCCACCACGCCCTGCACCTCGAGGTTGCGCAGCGCCTTGTGGTTGCCGAATCCGAACAACACCACCGTGCCGGAGGCATTCGCCCGCGCCCGCAACTGGGCCACGAGGCTGGCGCTGTCGGTATGCAGGGCGGGCAATTCCACCAGAAGGACATCGCAATCGAGCGGGTCGCGGGCAACCAGGAGATCGCCTGGCGCGCGAAAGGCGCCGACCACTTCGGCCGGACCGAAGCCCGGGTCGCGATGCAAGCGCATGCCAATGCCCTCTCCCACCACCACCAGCCGCAGCGCACGGTCGGGGGCCGACACCTGCGGGCGGGACGCGGGCGCCAGGGTGGCAAGCTTGGCCTGCAACTGGCCGTCGTCGAGGGCTGCGATGCTACCGATGCTGCAACCCCGGTCCACCAGCGCCTTCAGCAACGCGAGGCGTTGCATCATGGCCTCGGAGTAGAGGCGGTCGCCGCTGGCGCTGCGACGCGGTTCCACCACTGCATAACGCCGCTCCCAGATGCGTATGGTTTCCACGGGAATCCCCACCCGGCGCGATACCACGCCGATGGGATCGAAGCCGGAATCGGCGCTGCCACTGCCCTGTTCGTCTTGCACCCTGCCACCCTCCAAAAGGCCCCGTCCGCGGGACCATGACCCCGTGATGCCGGAATCCATCACTCCGGATACTCACATCAAACTTTGTCCATTATATGTTCAGGACGGGCGGGTTGGCTTGTCCAGATTGGTCTGCGGGAGCGTCCCTGCCGGGAATCTATAATCGGCCAACTTTTTTCCCAGGTGCCTCCATGACAGCGCCCGTCAGCCGCTACCCTGTCCCAGCGCTCGCCGACCTCCCCGAGGACGTGCGCGCAACCATACTGGCGGTACAGGAGAAGGCCGGCTTCGTTCCCAACGTGCTCCTCACCCTGGCCCACCGGCCGGCCGAGTTCCGCGCCTTCTTCGCCTACCACGACGCGCTGATGCTGCGCGACTCGGGCCTCACCAAGGCCGAGCGCGAGATGATCGTGGTGGCCACCAGCGGCGTGAATCACTGCCTGTACTGCGTGGTGGCCCACGGCGCGATCCTGCGCATCTACGCCAAGAACCCGCGGGTGGCCGACCAGGTGGCCGTGGACCACCGCAAGGCCGAGATCACGCCGCGCCAGCGCGCCATGCTGGACTTCGCCGTCAAGCTCGCTCGGACGCCCGAGGCCCTGACCCCTTCCGATCAGGAAGGCCTCAAGCCGCACGGCTTCTCGGACGAAGATATCTGGGACATCGGCGCCATCACCGCCTTCTTCGCCCTGTCCAACCGCATGGCGCACCTGCTGGAGATGCGCCCCAACGAGGAGTTCTACCTGCTGGGGCGAATGCCGCCACCCGGGAAATGATTGGGCGCTCGCGGCCAACGATGCGGTCAGCGGCACTGTTGACCGCAGGAAATGCCGTTAGCGGGTCCGGACGTGGCGCGGATTGCAACCTAATGTCAGAACCTTTGCGCTAAATTGCCATCGCTTCCCCGGAAGGCGCCTGGTGCAACCGTATAATTTTCGTCCCTGTCTCGTCTGCGCATCACGAGTGCGCCGCACGGACCGCGATCGAGCTACTCCCTCCCAGAAGGTGTGATTCATGGCTGCCCTGCCCGACGACGACACTCAGGAAACCAGCGAATGGCTCGACGCCCTAGACGGCGTTCTGGCCAGCGAGGGCATCGATCGTGCCCACTACCTGCTGGAGCGCCTCATCGAGCGCGCCCGTCGCGCCGGGGCCTATCTCCCTTATAGCGCCAACACCGCGTACGTCAACACCATCCCCGCCGGCCTCGAGGCGCGCTCGCCCGGGGACCACGAGCTCGAGCACCGCATCCGCTCTTACGTGCGCTGGAACGCCGCCGCCATGGTGCTGCGCGCCAACAAGGACACCAACGTGGGCGGCCACATCGCGAGCTTCGCCTCGGCGGCCACCCTGTACGACGTGGGCTTCAACCACTTCTGGCATGCGCCCTCCGACACGCACGGCGGCGACATGGTGTTCGTGCAAGGGCACTCTGCGCCCGGCGTCTACGCGCGCGCCTTCATGCTCGGCCGGCTCACCGAGCAGCAGCTCGACAACTACCGCCAGGAAGTGGACGGCACGGGCCTGTCTTCCTACCCTCATCCCTGGCTGATGCCCGACTTCTGGCAGTTCCCGACGGTGTCCATGGGGCTCGGGCCCATCATGGCCATCTACCAGGCGCGCTTCATGAAGTACCTCCAGGACCGCGGCCTGGTGAACACCGAGGGCCGCAAGGTGTGGTGCTTCCTGGGTGACGGCGAGATCGACGAGCCCGAGTCCATGGGCGCCATCGGCGTGGCCGCGCGCGAGCACCTGGACAACCTCGTGTTCGTGGTCAACTGCAACCTGCAGCGCCTCGACGGGCCGGTGCGCGGCAACGGCAAGATCATCCAGGAGCTCGAGGCGGACTTCCGCGGCGCGGGCTGGAACGTGATCAAGCTGATCTGGGGTTCGTACTGGGATCCGCTGCTCGCCCGCGACCGCAACGGCACGCTGCTCAAGCGCATGGAGGAGGCCGTCGACGGCGAGTACCAGACCTTCAAGTCGAAGGATGGCGCCTACGTGCGCAGGCATTTCTTCGGCAAGTACCCTGAGTTGCTCGAGATGGTGGCCACCATGTCCGACGATGACATCTGGCGCCTGAACCGCGGCGGCCACGACCCCCACAAGATCTACGCCGCCTATGCCGCGGCCGTGAAGCACACCGGCCAGCCCACCGTGATCCTCGCCAAGACGATCAAGGGCTACGGCATGGGCGAAGCAGGCGAGGCGCAGAACATCACCCACCAGCAGAAGAAGATGGGCACGCACTCGCTCAAGGCGTTTCGCGACCGTTTCAGCCTGCCGGTGCCCGACGACAGGCTCGACGAGATTCCCTACCTCACCTTCCCCGAGGGTTCCCCCGAGCTCGACTACATGCGCAAGCGCCGCGAGGCGCTGGGCGGCTACCTGCCCACGCGCCGGCGCAGGGGGGATGCCCTCGAAGTGCCGCCACTGTCAGCCTTCGAGGGCCTGCTGCAGGCTTCGGGAGAGCGCGAGTTCTCCACCACGATGGCCTTCGTGCGCATGCTGGGCCAGCTGGTGCGCGACAAGACCCTGGGCAAGCGCATCGTGCCCATCGTGCCCGACGAGTCACGCACCTTCGGCATGGAGGGGATGTTCCGCCAGCTGGGCATCTGGTCCTCGGTGGGCCAGCTCTACACGCCCGAGGATGCCGACCAGCTGATGTTCTACAAGGAGGACAAGCACGGCCAGATCCTCCAGGAGGGCATCAACGAGCCGGGCGCCATGTCCTCGTGGATCGCCGCCGCCACCGCGTACTCCACGCATGGCGTGCAGATGATTCCCTTCTACATCTACTACTCCATGTTCGGCTTCCAGCGCGTGGGCGACCTCGCCTGGGCGGCGGCCGACCAGCGCGCGCGCGGCTTCCTGCTGGGCGGCACGGCCGGGCGCACCACCTTGAACGGCGAGGGACTGCAGCACGAGGACGGCCACAGCCACCTGGCGGCCTCCACCATTCCCAACTGCATCTCGTACGACCCCACCTTCTCCTACGAGGTGGCGGTGATCATCCAGGACGGCCTGCGCCGCATGGTGGCCGAGCAGGAGGACGTGTTCTATTACCTCACGGTCATGAACGAGAACTACGCCCACCCTGCCATGCCAGCGGGCGCCGAGGCCGGCATCCTCAAGGGCATGTACCTGTTCTCGGCAGCCGAGGGCGGACGCAAGACCCCGCGCGTGCAGCTCCTGGGAAGCGGCACGATCCTGCGCGAGGTGATCGCTGCGGCCGAGCTGTTGAAAACCGACTTTGGCGTGGCCGCCGATGTATGGAGCTGCCCCAGCTTCAACGAGCTGCGCCGCGACGGCATGGCGGCCGATCGCTGGAACCTCCTGCACCCCGAGGCGAAGCCGCGCAGCGCCTACGTGACCCAGTGCCTGGAGGGTCGCGCCGGCCCCTTGGTGGCGGCCACCGACTACATGCGCGTCTTCGCCGAGCAGATCCGTCCGTGGGTGCCGCGCCGATACACGGTGCTCGGCACCGACGGTTTCGGGCGCTCCGACACGCGCGAGAAGCTGCGCCGCTTCTTCGAGGTCAATCGCCACTACGTGGCGGTGGCTGCGCTCAAGTCCCTGGCCGACGAAGGCGCCATTCCGGCAGCCACGGTGAGCCAGGCCATCGCCAAGTACGGCATCGATCCCGACCGCCCGGCCCCCTGGACGGTCTGAGCGACACGAACACGGAAAGAACATACATGGGAGCCATCAGGGAAGTCCTCGTCCCCGACATCGGAGACTTCAAGGACGTGCCGGTCATCGAAGTGCTGGTGAAGCCGGGCGACGCGGTGAAGGCCGACGATTCGCTCATCACTCTGGAAAGCGACAAGGCCACCATGGAAGTGCCCGCGCCCTTCGCCGGCGTGGTGAAGGAGCTGCGGGTGAAGGTTGGCGACCGGCTCTCCCAGGGCGTTGCGATCCTCGCGCTGGAAACCGTGGACGGCGCCGTGGTCGTGCCGGCCTCGCCAGCACCGCCCCCCACACCCGCCGCCCCGGCGGGCGAACCCGTACCCGCCCAGGCGGCCACGGCGCCTGCGGCGGCCACACGCCCCGTGCCCTCGGCGCCCGAAGTACCGCGCCTGGATGAGGCTGCCTTCGCCAAGGCGCATGCCAGCCCGGCGGTACGCAGGCTTGCTCGCGAACTAGGGGTGGATCTTGGCAAGGTGACGGGCAGTGGACCCAAAAGCCGCATCCTCAAGGAGGACGTGCAGTCCTACGTGAAGGGTGCGCTTTCGGCTGGCGCGCCGGTGGCGGGACCGGCAACCCCGGGCGGCGGGCTCGCTCTGGGCCTGCCAGCGTGGCCCGTGGTGGACTTCGCGAAGTTCGGACCCGTGGAGACGCGGCCACTGACGCGCATCCAGAAAATCTCCGGGCCGGCCCTGCACCGCAACTGGGTGATGATCCCGCACGTCACGCAGAACGACGAGGCCGACATCACCGACCTGGAAGCCTTCCGCAAGCAGATCTCCGAGGAGGCCGTGAAGCAGGGCGTGAAGGTGACGCCGCTCGCGCTCATCCTCAAGGCGGTGGCCGCCACCCTCAAGGCTTTTCCCGAATTCAACGCGTCCCTCGCACCGGGCGGCGACGCCCTCGTGGTCAAGAACTACTACCACCTGGGGGTGGCGGTGGACACGCCTGAGGGCCTGGTGGTGCCGGTGATTCGCGACGTGGACCAGAAGGGCGTGATCGCCATTGCCCGGGAGCTGGCCGAGGCAAGCCAGAAAGCGCGCGACCGCAAGCTCGGCCCCACGGACATGCAGGGCGGCACATTCTCGGTGTCGAGCCTTGGCGGCATCGGCGGCACCCACTTCACGCCCATCATCAATGCGCCGGAAGTGGCTATCCTGGGGGTGTCGCGCTCTTCCATGAAGCCGGTGTGGCGGGAGGGCGCCTTCGTGCCCCGGCTGATGCTGCCCCTGTCCCTGTCCTACGATCACCGGGTGATCGATGGCGCCAAGGGCGCTCGCTTCATCAGCCATCTGAACGGTGTGCTGAGCGACATCCGGCGCGTGCTTCTCTGAGCCCTTGTCCGGCCCGCCGGTGAAGCCCATCGGCATCCTTGGCGGCACCTTCGATCCCGTGCATGTGGGTCACCTGCGGCTCGCGCTCGAGGCCTGGGAGGCGCTGGCGCTTGAGCAGGTGCGGCTGGTGCCCAACGCCACCCCGCCGCACCGCGCGCTGCCAGGGGCTTCGGCCGAACAGCGCCTGGCGATGATCCGGCTGGCCGTGGCAGGTCACCCGGGGCTGGCGGTGGACGAGCGCGAGTTGCGGCGCCCCGCGCCGAGCTACACCATCGACACGCTGGAGTCGCTGCGCAGCGAGTTGGGCGAGGAGCGCCCGTTGTGCCTGATCCTGGGCGCCGACGCCTTCGTGTTGCTGGAGACATGGCATCGCTGGCGGGCACTGCTACGCGTGGCCCATCTTGTGGTGGCCCACAGGCCAGGCTTCCCATCGCAGACCTGGGTAGCGCGCATGGGCGAACTCCTGGCCCGGGAGCTGAGGGCTCGCGCCACCGAAGACCCGGCAGACTTGAAGCGCATGCCCGCCGGCCGCATCTTCCTTTTCCCGGTGACGCAACTCGACGTGCGCGCGACAGAACTGCGCAGGCTGCTGGCGGCAGGGCGGTCGCCCCGTTACTTGATCCCCGACTGCGTTCTCGACTACATTGAAAAACACCATCTCTACCGAGCCATGGATGCAAACTGATCCCGTCGTCACAAGCGAAGCGCTCGTCGCGGCCGCCGTATCCGCTCTCGATGACATCAAGGCGCGCGATGTCTGCGTCATGGACGTGCGCAAGCTCTCCTCGCTGTTCGACACGGTCATCGTGGCCAGCGCTGATTCGGCTCGCCAGACCAAGGCGCTCGCCCGCCACGTGCAGGAAAAAGTACGTGCCCTGGGCGGTCACGTCCTCGGCGTGGAGGGTGAGGAGTCAGGCGAGTGGGTGCTGGTGGACCTGGGCGACGTGGTGGTGCATGTGCTGCAGCCTGCGGTGCGCGACTACTACAACCTCGAGGAACTCTGGGGCGGTCGCCGCCCGCTGCCCAGCCGGGCGGCGGCGGGGCGGCATCCCGGCGCAGAAGCGCGCCCCTGATGAACCGGGCACCCGTCTGTGGCGGGTGCGGCCGGAGGCCTGCAAC
>JBIIUM010000230.1:0-4905 GCA_044339985.1 Burkholderiales bacterium
TGTCGGCATGACGGGCCAGCATCTCCACCAGACCCGGCTCGTCCAGGGGCGGGTCGCTGTCCGGCGGACAGGCCAGCCGGGTGACTCCACCGGCCACGGCCGCCGCCAATTCGCCATCCAGCCCGGCCCCTGGGCCCCCGAGGCGCGCCCACAGGTCCACCAGGCCGGGACACACCACCAGGCCGGCGGCATCCAGCACGCGATCAGCCCGAAAGCCCGGTGGCGCTTCGCCGGCGGCCACGATGCACCCTTCGGCCACGTACAGATCGGCGCGCGTCTCGGTGCCGGCGGCCGGGTCCACCAGCAGCCCGCCGGTGATGGCGAGTCTCACGGCGCGCTCCCCGCCAGGATCGCCATCACCGCCATGCGCACGGCGATGCCGAAGGTCACCTGCGGCAGGATCACCGACTGGGGACCGTCGGCCACGGCAGAATCGATTTCCACGCCGCGGTTCATGGGTCCGGGGTGCATGACAATGGCGTCGGGCGCCGCCAGCGCCAGCCTCTCCGGCGTGAGGCCGTAGTGGCGGAAAAACTCCCTGGCCGAGGGCAACAGCGCGCCGCGCATGCGTTCGTTCTGCAACCGCAGCATCATCACCACGTCCACGCCCCGCAAGCCCTCGGCCGGGTCGTGGCACACCCGCACCCCCAGCTTCTCCACATGGGGCGGCACCAAGGTGCGCGGCGCCACCACCCGCACCTCGGGAACCCCCAGGGTGGTGAGCGCGTGAATCTCCGAGCGCGCCACCCGCGAGTGCAGCACGTCGCCCACGATGGCCACCTTCAGATGCTCGAAGCCGCCCTTGTAATGACGCACGGTGAACACGTCCAGCAGCGCCTGGGTGGGGTGGGCATGGCGGCCGTCGCCCGCATTAATGACGTGGATTTCGGGCGAGACGTGGCGCGCGATCAGGTAGGGCGCGCCGCTGGTGGCATGGCGCACCACGAACATGTCGGCGTGCATGGCCGCGAGGTTGTCCACGGTGTCGAGCAACGTCTCGCCCTTTGTCTGCGAGGACGTGGCCACGTTGAGGTTGATCACGTCGGCCGACAGGCGCTTGGCGGCGATCTCGAAGGTGGTGCGCGTGCGGGTGGAGGGCTCGAAGAACAGGTTGAACACCGACTTGCCGCGCAGCAGCGGCACCTTCTTGATTTCGCGCTCGGTAACCGACAGGAACGACCGGGCGGTGTCGAGGATGTGCACCAGCACCTCCCGGGGCAGGCCCTCGATGGACAGCAGGTGGCGCAACTCGCCGCGGGCCGTGAGCTGCGGATTAGGCGACACCGTCGCGCTCCGTCAGCGACAGCGCAAGCCGACCCGCCGCGTCCTGCTCCACCACCACCATGCGATCGTCGGGCACTTCCACGCGCCCGCCGATCCAGTCAGCCGCCACCGGCAGCTCGCGGCCGCCACGGTCCACCAGCGCCGCCAGCCGCACCCGGGCGGGGCGCCCGTAGTCGAACAGCACGTTGAGCGCGGCACGGATGGTGCGCCCGGTGAACAACACATCGTCCACCAGCACCACGTCGGCACCGGCCACCTCGAAGGGCAGTTCGGTGGGCCGCACACCCGGCTTCAGGCCGCGGCGGCCGAAGTCGTCACGGTAGAAGTTCGCGTCCAGCGTACCCAGCGCCGCCTGGATACCCAGGGCCGCATGCAGCCGCCGCGCCACCCACACCCCGCCGCTGTGAATACCCACCAGCACGCACGATGGCGCCACGTCCGGGCGCATGGCCTCCACCAGCCGGGCGAGCAGCGCTTCGGGGTCAGGCAGCGGCACGGGCGCGAGTCTCGAACCAGGTAAGCAGGATTTCGCGGGCCGCGGCGCGGTCCACGGCGGCGCGCTGGCGGCGGGTGTTGACCCCCTGGGCCGCCAGCTGGCGCTCGGCCTCGCGGGAGCTGAGGGTTTCGTCCACCAGCGCCACGGGCAGGCCGAAACGCCCCTCCAGGCGGCGGACGAAGCGCCGTACCACCGGTTCGAAGCTGTGCTCCCCCCCCGCGGCACGCACCGGCAGCCCCACCACCAGCAGCGCTGGCCGCCATTGCTCCACCAGCACGGCGATGCGGTCGAAGCGCCGCCGTACATCGGCCGCCTCGATGGTTTCCAGGGGATGGGCGATGCCAAGACCCAGTTCCCCCACCGCCACGCCCACGCGCTCGAGGCCCACGTCGAAGGCCAGCACCGCGCCATCGCGAAGCTCGGCGGGGCGTGCAGCTGCGCCCGTCTCGTACTCAGGCATGCCCCGCCTCCTCGCACAGCATGGCCGGGTCCACACCCAGCAATCGCAGCGCCGCGCCGAGCCGCTCCGGAGGAGGCAATTCGAAGATCACCGCCGGCGCGGCGGCCACCGTGAGCCAGGCGTTGCGGCCGATTTCGTCCTCGAGCTGGCCGGGTGCCCATCCCGCATAGCCCAGGGACACAAGCAGGCCGTCGGGCCCCGCCCCCTCCGATACCGCCTGGAGGATGTCGCGCGAGGTGGTGAGGCCCACGTCCTCTCGCACCGCGAGGGTGGACTGCCAGCCCCCCAAGGGCCGGTGCAACACGAAGCCGCGGTCGGTCTGAACCGGCCCGCCGTAGTACACCGGCTGTCCGGCCATGGCCGCGGAGCCCAGCGGCATTTGGATCTGCTCGAACAGGCTCGCGAGCGTCATGTCCGTGGGCCGGTTGACCACCACGCCGAGGGCCCCTTGCTCGTTGTGCTCGCAGATGTAGGTGAGCGAGCCCGAGAAGTTCGGGTCTGCCATGCCGGGCATGGCGATGAGGAAATGATGGGTGAGATTCACGAAATCCATGATTGCCCTCGATTCTACGGGTGACGCGCGAGCGGACCAAGCAAAGGGCCGGTGCTAACATCATCGCTCATGCCCACCGGAACGGTCCGGCGGCGGGCAATGCGGAGCATCACAGTCTGGCGACGGAACAAGAGTTGGCCCGCTTTATTGCCGAAGTGGAGCGCAGAGCATTCAAGCACGCAGCCTTCGCGCTGCGCGATCCGCACGCCGCCCTGGATGTGGTTCAGGAGGCCATGATGCGTCTCGCCAGCCGATACGCGGCCAAGCCGGTGGAGGAACTGCCGCTGCTGTTTCAGCGCATCCTTCAGAACGCCATCCGTGACCACTTTCGCCGTCAGAAGGTACGATCGCTTTGGACTGCGCTGCTGTCATCGTTGACGCCGGCCGAGCAGCCCGACGCCGATCCGCTCGACACCCTGCGCGTGGAAGGGCCTGCGCAGCTCGCGGCCGACCCGGAACGACAAGCCGAGCGCGGCGAGGTTGCGCACTGGATCGGCGTGGCCCTGGAAAGGCTTCCCGCCCGTCAACGGCAGGCCTTCCTGCTCCGTTACTGGGAAGATTTGGACGTGGCGGAGACGGCGTCGGTGATGGGGTGCTCGGAGGGCAGCGTCAAGACCCACTGCTCGCGGGCCACCCACGCCATCGCCGCATTCCTGCGCACCCGGGGCATACAACCATGACCGACGACCCTTTGGCCCGACGCATCGCGCGACAGCTCGACGCCTCGCTCGAGCGCCTCGACCCCGACATTGCCCGTGGCCTGGCGGCAGCGCGCGCCGCCGCTGTCGGCCGCATCCGGCAATCGTCGCTGGCGCACGGCGCAGCCTGGTGGATGACCGGCGGCGCGGTTCAGGGCGCCCTCGGACGGCCGCACGGTGCACGCCGTTACTGGTTGCCTGCGCTGGTGCTGGCGATTGCGGTGGCTGCCCTGCTCACCTGGCGCGCCCTCGAGCCGGCCCGGGACGACGACATCGCGCTGCTGGCCGATGAATTGCCCCTCAACGCTTACCTCGACAAGGGCTTCGACGCTTGGCTCGACTCCTCCCGGCAATAGCCCTGACGGCCGCCCTGTGGGCCGCGTGCGACTGCGCCCTCGGCAAAGCGGCCGATGCGGGGCCCAGCTGGGGTCAGCTCGATCCGCGACACCAACAGATTCTCGCGCCCCTGCAGCCTGAGTGGGATAGCATGGAGACGCCACGGCGCCGCAAGCTCGTTGCGCTGGCGGAGCGCTACCCCGCCCTTGCCGCTGAAGAACAGGCGCGCATCGATGCACGCCTCAGGCACTGGGCGACCCTCACGCCCACGCAACGTGCAGAAGCCCGTCAGCGCTTTCGCAGGTTGCAGTCCCTCTCCCCTGAAGAGCGCCGCAAGCTCGCGGACAAGTGGCGCGAGTACGACGCGCTTCCCGAGGAATCCAAGGAACAGTTGCGCGGCCGTGCGCCCTCTCCGTAGATGAGCGACCCATCCGGCCCGCCCGACCAGGCAGCCGCGGCCGATGCCGCAGGGCTGTGGCCGCGATTCGCGGCCATGGTGTACGAGGCCGTGCTGCTGGTGGGCCTGGTGTTCATCGGCGACTTGCTGTTCCTCAAGCTGTTCGGCGATGGGACGCGAGGCGCCATGCGGCACGCGCAGCAGGTTTGGCTGGCCGGGCTGTGCGGCTTGTATTTCGTCTTCTGCTGGACCCGCTCCGGCCAGACACTGGGCATGAAGACCTGGGGGCTGGAGTTGCGAAATGCCCATGGCGGCCGTCTGAACGTGCGGCGAGCCACCGCGCGCTATGTGTTGGCGCTGGCCGGCCTGCTGGCTGCAGGGGCCGGGTTTTTCTGGGCGCTCTTCGACCGAGATCGCCAGTTCCTGCATGACCGGCTGCTGGGCACCCGCATCGTGCGCGTGCCGATCTAAGCGGCAGGGCCGCGCCGCCAGTCCTCCTATCTACGCTCCAGAAACACTCGCTCCCTTCCAACGCCGCAGGGCGGGTGCGCCCAGCTTCGCAGGGCCGCGCCGCCAGTCCTCCTATCTACGCTCCAGAAACACTCGCTCCCCTCCAACGCCGCAGGGCGGGTGCGCCCAGCTTCGCAGGGCCGCGCCGCCAGTCCTCCTATCTACGCTCCA
>JBIIUM010000249.1:0-4335 GCA_044339985.1 Burkholderiales bacterium
TCCAACGCCGCAGGGCGGGTGCGCCCAGCTTCGCAGGGCCGCGCCGCCAGTCCTCCTATCTACGCTCCACCACCCACATGAGCATGAAGGCGGCGAGTAGGAAGAGCAGGGAGGGGAAGGCGGCGGCGAACAAAGGGGGCCAGGCGTTGAGCAGGCCCAGGTGGCCGAAGAGCCGCGAAGCGAGGTGAAAGCCCAGTCCGAGCATGATGCCGGCGAACATCTTGCCGCCCATGCCTCCCTCGCGGACGCGGAAGTAGGCAAAAGGCAGGGCGAGCAGCATCATCACCACTACCGCGAGGGGATAGATGAGCTTGGAGAAGAGCGCGATCTCGTGGCGCTGGGTGGCCTGGCGGTTATAGCGCAGGTGCTGTACGTACTCGTACAGGCTGCCGAAGGCCATGCGCTCGGGAACCACCATGAGCACCTCGAGAATCCCCGGATTGAGCACCGACTGCCACTCCAGCACCTCGTCGCGGCGCGCCCGCGTGCCCGTTTCCACGAATTCAGTGCTTGCCACCTCGACCAGCCTCCAGCGTGAGCCGCCCTCGAAGGTGCCGCTGCGCGCATCGCGAATGGCGCGCAGGCGGTGGGCGCTGTCGAATTCGTAGATGCGCACCCCATTGAGCACGTCACCGGTGCTCACCTGGGTGACGTTCACGAAACTCTCGCCGTCTTTCACCCACAGGCCGGAGCGAAACTCCTGGGCGATCACGCCGGTGTTGCGGCTCTTGAGCAGCACGCGCTGCGCGGCCGCTTCGGACAGCGGTGCCACGAACTCGCCCACCACGAAGTTGGCCAGCGCCAACGCCAGGCCCAGCGGCGCCAGCGCAGCCGCCATGCGTCGCGTCGAGACACCGGACACTCGCATCACGGTGTACTCGGAGTTGGCCACCAGCTGCGCCAGCGCGAACAGGGTGCCCAGCAACGCGGCGATGGGAAACAATTCGTAGAGGTGGCCGGGGGCCGCCAAAGCCACCTTCAGCAACGCCAGGGAGACGCTGTGGCCGGGCTTGCCCACATCGCCGAGTTCCTGGATCAGGTCGAAGAAGGCGAACAGCATCAGCAGCGCGCCCATCACCAGGCCCACCGCGCCCAGCACCATCTTCCAAACGTAGCGGCGCAGCGTTCTCACGAGCGCCTCCAGCGCAGCAACGGTGTAACCGAGATGCGCCGCCACAACAGCACGGCGAGCAGCAGCGTCATGGCGAGGTGGACGACCGTCCAGCCGGCGAGCGGCGGCAGCTTGCCCCGGCCCACCCACGATTGGCTGATGGACATCAGGTTGCTGTAGACCATGTACAGCAACACGGCAAGGATGATGTTGAGCGAACGCCCGGCGCGCGGATTCACGAAGCTCATGGGCACCGCGAGCATGGAGAGGATGAGCGCCGATATGGGTATGCCTACGCGCCAGATGAGTTCCGCCTGATTTCCTGGCGACGGATCGGCCAGCAGCTCGCTCGTTCCACGGGAACTGGCCGAGGGCATGAACTTCTTCACCTCCTGGGTTTCGATACGCACCGCGTAGCGCTCGAATTCGGTGATGCGGTAATCGCTGGAACCAGGTGTGCCCTCGTAGCGCCGGCCGTTCAACAGCACCAGGAAGCGGTCGCCGTTGCCGGCAGTTTCGGCATGACCGCGCGCCGCCACCATCACGCCCTGACGTTCGTTTTGTCTGGAGTGCACGAAGATATTGGCCACCATGGACAGATCGCTGGTGAGCTTCTCCACGAAGTACACGCGCTCGCCGCTTTTGGCTTCCTTGAACACCCCGGGCGAGATCGCGGACACGTCATCGCGACTTTCGAGCTGCGAGCGATACACCTCGGCCTTGCCCACGGCCCAGGGGGACAGCGCCAGGGAGAGCACCGCGATCAGCAGCGAGAAGGGGGCCGCGAAAAGCAACACCGGCCCGAGCCATGAAGCGAGCCCGCGGCCAGACGCGAACCACACCACCATTTCCGAATCGCGATAGCTGCGCGTGAGCGAGGCAAGCACCGAAAGAAACAGCGCGAGCGACAGCAGGATGGGCAGGTAGCGCAACGCCGCAAGCCCGAGAAGCACCAGCACCGCCTCGGGCGGGATGACGCCCTGCGCCGCCCAGCCCAGCATGCGAATCAGCTGGGTGGTGACGGTAATCGACAGCAGAACCACGAAAATGGCGAGCCCGGTATTGGCGAACTCGCGCAGCAAGGCGCGCTGGAAGATCACGGCGTTTTGACTTTTCGCAACTGCACCGAGGATAATTTCGCGTTGGTTTTCAACGGCAAAGAATAACAGGAGCAATCGTGGAGCACAGCCTCAAGTCCGTCACCGCGCCGCGGGCGCGCACCGCCTGCGCCATCCTCGGCGCCTTCGAGGGAGGTTTGCTGACACCCTCGGCGCGCGCCGTTGATGAGGCTGGCGGCGGCCAGCTTGCCGCGCTTGCGCGCCGCGGCGATCTCACCGGCAAGGCAGGCTCCGCGCTGGTGCTGCAAACCCCCGCGGGCGTGGCTGCCGAGCGCGTGGTGGTGGCGGGCCTGGGCAAACAGGGCGATCTGACCCTCAAGGGATTCCGTGACGCCGTGGCCGCTGGGCTGCGCGCCGCCGGCGCCAGCGCTGCCCGCGACGCAACGCTGTTCGCACTGGAGTGGCCGGTGAAGGACGTGGCCACCACGTTGCTCGCCCAGCACGCCACCCAAGTGTCGGCCGAGACGGCGTACCGCTTCGACCGTTTGAAGAGCCGAAAGGAAGACGAGGCTCGCGGCCTGGCGCGCTTGGTGCTGGCGGCACCCGAGCGCGCCGGCACGACATTGCAGGCCGCTGCCGCCCAGGGCGCAGCGATCGGCGCCGGCGTGGCGCTCGCGCGCGACCTGGGAAACCTGCCCAGCAACCTCTGCACACCCACGTATCTGGCCGAAGAAGCCCAGCGCCTGGGCAAGCGACACAAGCTCAACGTGACGGTCCTGGACCGCCGGCAAATGGAAAAGCTTGGCATGGGGGCGCTGCTGGCGGTAACCCGGGGCAGCGCCGAGCCTCCACGCTTCATCGTTCTCGAATACAACGGGGCGCCGAAAAAGCACAAGCCTGTGGTTCTGGTGGGCAAGGGCATCACCTTCGACACAGGCGGCATCTCCCTTAAACCCGCGGGCGACATGGACGAGATGAAGTACGACATGTCGGGCGCGGGCAGCGTGCTGGGCACCTTCGAGGCAGTGGCGGGCATGAAGCTGCCCGTCAATCTGGTGGGTCTCGTGCCCACCTGTGAAAACATGCCCAGCGGCACCGCCGTCAAGCCCGGCGACATCGTCACTTCCATGTCGGGCCAGACCATCGAGATCCTCAACACCGATGCCGAGGGGCGCCTGATTCTCTGTGACGCCCTTACCTATGCCGAGCGCTACGACCCGGCGGCCGTGATCGACATCGCCACCCTCACGGGCGCCTGCGTCATTGCCCTGGGGCACGTGGCCACCGGCCTGTTCTCCAATCGAGACGCGCTGGCGGCGGAACTGGTGGCCGCTGGAGAAGCCGCCTGGGACCGTGTCTGGCACATGCCACTGTGGGACGACTACCAGGAGCAACTCAAGAGCCCCTTCGCGGACATGGCAAACATCGGCGGGCGTCCCGCGGGCAGCGTCACCGCAGCCTGTTTTCTGTCTCGCTACGCGCGCAAGTACCCCTGGGCACACCTGGACATCGCCGGCACCGCCTGGAAATCGGGACGCGACAAGGGCTCCACGGGTCGGCCCGTCGCGCTGCTCACGCGCTTCGTCATGGGCCGCGCCGTGCGATAGGCGCGTCATGACCCGAATCGACTTTTTCCACCATGCAGCCGACAAGCTGCGCAGTGCCTGCACCCTGAGCGCCGACGCGGTGGCCGCCGGTCAGCGCGTCGTCATCCTTACGCCGGACGAGCAGACCACCCGCCAACTCGGCCGGCTGCTATGGGAGCACAACGACACGAGCTTCATCCCCCACGTGCACAGCCGCCACCGTCTGGCTGCCGTCACGCCCGTGGTCCTGGATCACGACCTCTCGGGCGTGGACGCCGACGACGTGCTCGTGAACCTGCGAATGGACACCCCGGAGGTCTTCAGCCGGTTCCAGCGCCTCTTGGAAATCGTCGGCACCGCCGAAGCCGACATCGCCGCAGGGCGTGGCCGCTATCGCTTCTACCGCGACCGTGGGTACGCGCTCAACGCCCACGACCTGTCCGCCCGGGGCGCGGCGCGCGGTTGACATGGCCATAGGGCCGCCAACCAAGCCTGCCGCCGTGAAGCGCGCCGACGCGTTGATGACGCCGCGCCGCGAGGCGGCGGCCCCCATCCCCACGCTCACGGACCTTGTGAGCGC
>JBIIUM010000024.1:0-28552 GCA_044339985.1 Burkholderiales bacterium
AGCCCAAACCCAAGCTGCCGCCTCCGCCTCCCCCGCCGCCGCCACCGAGCTTTCTTGATCAGCTACTGGGCGAGCCATTGATCTTGGCGGGTGCTGCTGCGGCCATCCTTGGGATAGGCGGCTTCGTGGCATACCGGCGCCGCAAGGCTGGTGAGGGCGGCGGAAAACAGGCCAACACAAAAGGCAAGGGCGGAAAAAAAAATTCTTCAGTAGAGCCTAATCCCGATCTGGACGACGAAAATCCCGGCGGAAGCGTTGATTCAGCGTCGGGGGTGGGCGAATCAACGGACGGCGACCCCCTCGAAGAAGTGAATGTTTTGCTGAACTACGGCCGTTACGACCTTGCCGAGAAGACGCTTCAGGAGGCCATTGCTGCGAACCCCGTCCGGTACGAGTTGCACACCAAGCTGCTTGAGATCTTTGCCCACCGTCGCAACACTGCCGCATTCGAACAGTTGGCCCGCGAGCTTCAAAAGGCCACCGGAGGGCAAGGCGATGTTTGGGACAAGGTCGTCCAGCTGGGCTACCAGATCGATCCGGAGAACCCTCGCTTTGCGGCGGGCCGCACCGCTGATCTGTCCTCCTTGTCCGCCGGCGCCTTGGGCGGCAGTTCCCTTGCGGCTGCCGCAGGTGCACTCGGTGGATCTGATCTAGATTTCAATCTGGAACTAGGCAACAGCGCCGAGGTTGCTGGCACGGATATCGATCTCAGTGGCATGGATGCCGGTGGTCAAGGGGCTGTCACACCCACCGATATTGATCTTTCGGAACTTGGGATTGCGGCCCCTGGGGCTGCACGACTGGACCCGAGCGCAACGCTCCCGGGCGTGATGGCATTTCAAGATACCGTAAAGATCGAAACCCAGCAGCCTGAAGAGGCTGCCGTAGGCGCCTCCTCCGCCCTGAACTTCAGCATCAGCATGCCCGAACTGCCTGCAGGTACGGCGGCCGCCGCCGGGTCAGCCGCGAAAAACGCCGGCTCCGGCGCAGGCGTCGACTTTGGCATGGACAGTATCGATTTGGCAGGCGGGCCGGCTGCCGAGCAATCTGCGCCTGATATCGACCTTTCTGGCATCGATCTCGACCTCGGTGGCGCTAGCGCAACCTCAACCGCCGAGGGTACCCGCGACGAGCGTTGGTACGATGTCCAGACCAAGTTTGATCTGGCGAAGGCGTATCAAGAGATGGGCGACAAGGAAGGTGCCCGCGAAGTCCTTCAGGAGGTCATCGCCGAGGGTGACGCGCAGCAGAAGCAGGCTGCCGAGCAGGTACTTGCCTCCTTGGGCTGATTGCAGAATCATCCCCTGACGAACCGCGCGTCGCTCGCGGGGGGGGGCGCCGCAAGCCAGTACGGCGTTTTGCTCAATGGTCTCCCATGCGCATCGTTCTGGGTCTTGAATATGATGGCAGCCGGTTTCGGGGCTGGCAGACGCAGCCCGATCGGAGCGGAGTGCAGGATGCCCTTGAGCACGCTCTTGCCATCGTGGCGGGTACCGCTGTGCGGTGCATCTGCGCTGGACGCACCGATGCGGGTGTCCATGCCACTGCGCAGGTCGTGCACTTCGACGCTCCCCACCCCCGTCCCCTTTCGGCCTGGACCCGTGGCCTGAACGCCCTGTTACCCGCCGCCGTGGGCGTGACCTGGGCCCGCGCAGTCAGTGACGGGTTCCATGCGCGCTTCGATGCACTGGAGCGAACCTATCGCTACATTCTCCTGCCCAGACATGAGCGTCCCGGGCTGTTGCATGGGCGGGTGGGCTGGTGGCACGGAAGCCTCGACGTGGACGCGATGCGAGCCGCGGCACAGGCACTCCTGGGCACTCATGACTTCAGTGCCTTTCGTGCCGCGCAATGTCAATCGCGGTCACCCGTGCGTGTCTTGCGCCGCCTTGACATCAACGAGGATGGTCCCTTCGTGGTGTTCGAGTTTGCAGCAAATGCCTTCCTGCACCACATGGTTCGCAATCTCGTGGGATCGCTTGTGTATGTCGGGGCGGCGCGCAAACCCACCCACTGGCTCAGTGAACTCCTGGCTGGTCGCGACCGGCGTTCGGCGGCCCCGACGTTCGCGCCGGATGGTTTGTATCTGACAGCGGTGGCCTATCCGGCCGAGCTTTCCTTGCCCCCTGCGCCAGTGTGCGCTCCGTTGCCCCCCTCATGCGCGTAAGGGTGAAGATTTGCGGCATCACCCGCGTGGAGGATGCGCTGGAAGCAGCGCGCCTTGGCGCGGATGCATTGGGGTTTGTGTTTCACCCTGCAAGTCCGCGATTCGTGAGTACCGCTCGTGCCGCCGAAATTGTGGCGGCATTGCCGCCCTTCGTTACGTCCGTCGGCTTGTTCGTGAACGCCGACGCGGCACTGGTGGAATCCGTGCTTGGTGAAATCCCGCTCGACCTGCTGCAGTTCCACGGCGCCGAAACGCCTTTGGAGTGCGCCCGATTTGGCAAACCCTGGATGAAGGCGCTTGCCGTGGCTCCCGGAGTCGATTTGCTACAATCCGCCGTCGTTTTTCGTGGTGGTCGTGGCCTGCTGCTGGATGCCTTTGTCCCCGGCAGCCATGGCGGCACCGGGCGCACCGCCGACTGGACTTCCATCCCCGGCAGGATGCCCGTGCCAGTTGTTCTCGCTGGTGGTCTTCATCCCGGCAACGTGGGCGCAGCCATCCGCGCCGTGCGACCGTGGGGCGTGGATGTCTCCAGCGGCGTCGAGCGAGACAAGGGCGTCAAAGATCACAAGAAGCTGGCGGCATTCATGGAAGGAGTCCGAGATGCAGATGTATGACCTGCCCGACCGCAAGGGGCACTTCGGTCCGTACGGCGGCGTTTTCGTAGCGGAGACGCTCATTCACGCCCTCGACGAGTTGCGGGATGCATATGATTCCCTGCGCCAGGATCGCGCCTTCGTCGCCGAATACGAATACGAACTCAAACACTACGTGGGTCGCCCGAGCCCCGTGTATTTCGCCAAACGGCTCACCGAGAAGTGCGCTGGCGCGCAGATCTGGCTGAAACGCGAGGATCTCAACCATACCGGGGCCCACAAGATCAACAACACCGTGGGACAGGCTCTTGTTGCTCGCCACATGGGCAAGAAGCGCATCATCGCTGAAACTGGCGCGGGCCAGCACGGGGTAGCCTCTGCCACCGTGGCTGCGCGCTACGGAATGCAGTGTGTCGTGTACATGGGGTCCGAGGACGTGCAACGTCAAGCGCCCAACGTCTACCGCATGAAACTGCTCGGCGCCACGGTGGTTCCCGTGGAAAGCGGTTCCAAGACCCTCAAGGACGCGCTCAATGAAGCCATGCGCGACTGGGTCACCAACGTCGAAGACACCTTCTACATCATCGGGACTGTGGCGGGCCCCCATCCGTACCCGATGATGGTGCGGGACTTCAACTCTGTGGTTGGACGGGAATTGCTGGTGCAGATGCCGGAAGCGATCGGAAGGCAACCAGACGCCGTACTTGCATGCGTGGGCGGCGGATCCAACGCGATGGGCGCCTTCTATCCCTACATCCCTCACAAGCAGGTGCGGCTGATTGGGGTCGAGGCCGGCGGGTTGGGTCTGCACACCGGGAAGCATGCGGCTACGCTCTGCGCCGGGAAGCCTGGCGTGCTGCACGGCAACCGTACCTACCTGATGCAGGACGATAACGGCCAGATCATCGAGACGCACTCCATCTCCGCGGGGCTTGATTATCCTGGGGTAGGGCCCGAGCACGCTTGGCTCAAGGACACAGGCCGCGCCGAGTATGTGGCCGTGACCGACGATGAAGCCCTCGAGGCCTTTCACGCTCTTTGCCGGCTTGAGGGGATCATCCCTGCTCTGGAATCGAGCCATGCTGTCGCCCACGCCATGAAGATGGCAGCTTCCATGTCCACGGACCAAGTCTTGCTGGTGAACCTCTCGGGGCGTGGGGACAAAGACATGAACACGGTGGCACGGCACTCCGGACTTTCGCTCTGAGCCCCCGCTGCCAGCGCACATCAAGCCCACCTGTACTGTCCTTCATGTCCCGAATTCCCGCTGTCTTCGAGCGCCTGCGCGGCGCCGGCCGCAAAGCGCTCATCCCCTTCTTCACCGCAGGCGACCCTGACAAGCGCAGCACCGTTCCCATCCTGCACGCGTTGGTACGGGCCGGCGCCGACATCATCGAGCTCGGCGTTCCCTTCTCCGATCCCATGGCCGATGGGCCAGTGATCCAACGATCGAGCGAGCGAGCGCTTCGCAACGGCACCACTCTTCGTGATTGCCTCGGTTTCGTGGCAGAGTTCCGCGCGACTGACACGATCACTCCCGTGGTGTTGATGGGCTATGCCAACCCCATCGAGGCGATTGGCTACGACGCCTTCGCGGACAGTGCCGCGGCTGCCGGCGTTGATGGTGTCCTGGTGGTGGACTATCCGCCCGAGGAGAGCTCCGAGCTTCACGAAAAGCTGAAGTCTCGAGGTATGGATTCGATCTTTCTGCTCTCCCCCACCTCAGTGGAGGAGCGTATGGACGGGGTGGCGAAACTGGCGAGCGGTTATGTCTACTACGTGTCACTCAAGGGAGTGACGGGGTCCGCTAGCCTTGACCTCGACGACGTGAAAAGCCGCATTCCCCGCATCCGTGCGCACGTGAATTTGCCCATCGGCGTGGGGTTTGGGATCCGGGATGCGCAGACGGCTCGCGTGATCGCGGGTGTCTCCGATGCTGTGGTGATTGGTAGTCGCCTGGTGCAGGAGATCGAGTCGTCGCAGCCCGGCCAGGCAGCGGGTAATCTTGAGCGGCTTGTGTCCGAGATACGCCGAGCCATGGACTCGCCGGCTTGACCGAATACTTGGTGGTGAAGGTGACGCGATGAGCTGGCTCCAGAAGCTGCTGCCACCCAAGATCAACCGCGCCGCGGGCGCAGGCCGCAAGGCGGTTCCCGAGGGCCTGTGGAGCAAGTGCGAGTCTTGCGAGGAAGTCCTGTACAGGGCTGATCTCGAGAAGAACCTGGGCGTCTGTCCCAAGTGCAGTTTCCACACCCGCCTTTCGGCCCGCGAGCGCCTCGATGTTTTTCTCGATCCGGAAGGAAGGTTCGAGATTGGTGCCGAGGTGGTGCCGTTGGATTTTCTGAAATTCGTGGACAGCAAACGCTACGCCGAGCGATTGGACGGCGCTCGCCGGGATACGGATGAAGACGACGCGCTTGTTGCCATGCAGGGGTCCCTCAAGAACCTGCCGCTAGTGGCGGCCGCCTTTGAGTTCCGCTTTCTTGGCGGGTCAATGGGTTCCGTGGTCGGCGAGCGTTTCGTGCGCGCCGTGCAGACTGCCGTGGAGCAGGGCATGCCATTTGTTTGTTTCTCCGCCAGCGGAGGCGCCCGAATGCAGGAGGGGCTCATGTCCCTCATGCAGATGGCCAAGACAAACGCGGCGCTCACCCGGCTTGCTGCGGCGCGCTTGCCGTTCGTTTCCGTGCTCACCGACCCTACGATGGGGGGAGTTTCCGCAAGTTTTGCTTTCCTCGGGGACGTGGTGATCGCGGAACCCGGCGCGCTGGTGGGTTTTGCGGGACCTCGAGTGATCGAGCAGACCGTTCGCCAGACGTTGCCGGAAGGCTTCCAGCGGGCGGAATTCCTGCTCGATCATGGTGCCATCGACCTCATCCTGGACCGCCGTCAGATGCGAGACAGAGTCGCCAACCTGCTCACAGCCCTGACGCGATTGCCGTCTGCGTGACAGGGCGCACCCTGCGGCTCGGTAGCAGGTCCTTCGGGGACCATCATTTTCGGCCCCTGTCCGCATGAAGACGCCTGTTTCACAGTGTCAGGTCCCGGGAGCGACCCGATGAGGGAGCGTTCGTCGCTTTCCGCAGCTGACTCCCTGGAGCGCTGGCTATGCTTCGTGCAAAGCCAACATCCAGCCACCATCGAGATGGGCTTGGAGCGGGTGGAAGAGGTGCGGGCGCGAATGGGGCTGGGGCTGTCTTGCCCCGTGATCACCGTGGGCGGCACGAATGGAAAAGGCTCCACCTGCGCGCTTCTGGAAGCGATGCTCATGGAGGCAGGCTATCGCACGGGGTGTTATACCAGCCCCCATCTGCATGCCTATCCGGAGCGGGTTCGAGTCGCGGGCCGGATGGCAACGGAGCAGTCGCTCGTGGCCGGTTTTGCTGCCGTCGAGGCCGCGCGTGGCGGCATACCCCTGACATTTTTCGAGTTTGGTACCTTGGCTGCGGCATGGTTGCTTCGCGAGGCTCAGGTGGAGGCCGCGGTGCTGGAAGTAGGGCTGGGTGGCCGTCTGGATGCCGTGAACATTTTCGATGCCGACTGCGCCGTGATTACCTCGGTGGGCATAGACCATGTTCAGTGGCTGGGCCCCACCCGCGAGTCGATCGGCCGGGAGAAAGCGGGCATTTTCCGCCCCGGGCGTCCGGCAGTGATCGCCGATCGGTGCGTTCCCGATTCCATGCTCGACCATGCCGGCCGCATTGGAGCCCGGATTCTTCGACTTGGTGTCGATTTCGAAGTCGAGGCGGATGCGGCGCAGTGGCGCTATCGCGGTCCGGGCGGGGTACGTGGCGGCTTGCCACACCCCGCCCTTCGCGGCGCGCATCAACTCGATAATGCGGCGGCAGCGATTACGGCCCTGGATACGCTGCGCGAGCAGATACCAGTGGATATGACATCCATGCGGCGGGGTTTGGTGAACGCAAATCTGCCCGGACGCTTCCAAGTGCTCCCCGGCCGGCCAGTGATCATCCTCGACGTCGCCCACAACCCCCACGCGGCCCAGTGTCTGGCGCATTCGCTCGCTTCAATGGGGCCTTTTCACGAGACCTTTGCCGTCTTCGGCATGCTGGCCGACAAGGACATCGAGGGGGTGGTGCGTGCGCTGCAGCCGCACGTGGATCGCTGGTTCGTGGCGCCCCTTCCAGGCCCTCGCGGGGCCAGTGCGGATCGGATCGTAGCTGCGCTGGACGCGCAGCATGTGCTCGATGCGGTACACGTCTGTGCCGGCGTCGAAGAAGCATTCACGCGAGCCAGGTCGGCCGCTCGCCCCGATGATAGAATCCTCGTCGTCGGTTCTTTTGTTACCGTCGATGCGGCGTGGGTTGCGCCCGCGGCGTGAAACAGGGCAGAAGCCCAGGCCATGGCGAAACCGGTCAGCGACGATGAACTGCAACTCAGGAAGCGTGCCCGCCGTCGCTTGGTGGGCGCGGTCATCCTTGTGTTGCTGATGGTGGTGTTCCTGCCCATGGTGCTCGACGAGGAGCGCAAGCCGTTGCCCGGCACCGTGGTGATCCAGATCCCCCCCACGTTGCCAGCGGACAAGGCGTTTCCACCACCGCCCGAGGCTTCGTCCCCGCCTCCTGGGACGCCTGCTGAGTCTGCTCCCGCGGCGTCAGTGACGACTCCGGACCAGCCGGCATCGAAGCCGGCGTCATCCCTTGCCCCGGGCGCTGTGGTTGCCTCGCAGCCCACAGAAAAGGCGCCGGTTCCGGCACCGCCGGCGGAAACACCGGTTGGCGCGAAGCCCGAACCCCTGACGCAGCAGACCTCCGGGACGAAACAGACGCCGGCGCCGGAGCCCTCGCCACCACCCAAGACCGAGGCGAAAGCCGATGTGGGGGCCGATGCGTCGGTTCATCGAAACGCGCCTAACGGCGGGGATGGTTTCGTGGTGCAACTGGGCGCGTTCTCCAACCCGGACAATGCCCGCGCCCTGCTCGGCCGTCTCAAGCAGGCGCGCATTCCTGGATACGTTGAGACTCTGCGCACGCCCGGCGGAACCAAGACGCGGGTCCGCGCCGGCCCTTATGCCAGTGAGGCTGCGGCACTGAAAGACCGAGATCGCATCCTCGCCCTCAAGCTCGCTTCGGGCGACCTCAGGGTCGGGCGAAAGGGCGACTGAACCGCGAATGGCCTGGTTCGACATCGCCGTACTCGCGGTCCTCGGCGTGTCGGTGCTGCTCGGGGTGATGCGCGGCATTGTCAAGGAAGCCATGGCAATCATTTCCTGGGTGGTGGCTTTTTTGATCGCCAGGCAGTTCGCCCGTACCGTATCCAGCTGGTTGCCTGCAACGCTGCAGCCAGAGTCCCTTCGCTACGCCGCAGGATTTACCGCCCTACTCCTCGGCGCCTTGCTATTGCTGTGGATTGCGACGTTTTTCGCCTCGCAGCTGGTGAGTGCGGCGGGCTTTGGTGGTGCCGACCGTGGCTTGGGCGCCCTGTTCGGATTTGCTCGAGGTGTACTGATCGTGGTGGTGGCGGTGTTGCTTGCAGGGCTCACTGAACTTCCCAAGCAACCGGGTTGGCGTAACGCGTGGCTCTCGGCGCCCTTCGAGTCGCTGGCCGAGTCGTTGCGTTTGTACGTTCCGGCCGCGGTGCGCGGCGGCATGGGCAACAGGACTGAAGCGGCCGGGCGCTGAGTCCGGCGGGAGAACGAACATGTGCGGAATTCTCGGCGTAGTGGCGGGCGGGCCCGTGAACCAGTTGCTCTACGACGGTCTTCTAGTGTTGCAGCACAGAGGGCAGGATGCCGCAGGCATCGTTACTGCAGAGGGCAGCACTTTTCACATGCACAAGGGCGGAGGTTTCGTGCGCGATGTCTTCCGTACCCGGGACATGCGCAACCTGGCGGGCGCCACCGGCATTGCGCATTGCCGCTACCCGACCGCCGGATCGGCCATGAATGCAGCCGAGGCCCAACCCTTCTACGTCAACTCGCCCTTCGGCATCGTGCTTGGCCACAATGGCAACCTCACCAACTCCGAGCAGCTGAAGCGCGAACTGTTCCGTGACGACCTCCGGCACGTGAACACCAACTCCGATTCGGAGGTGCTGCTCAATGTACTCGCCCACGAACTGCAAGCGGCAGGTCGCGGCGTGCGACTGGATCCAGAGACCATCTTCGCCGCCGTGGCGGGAGTCCACCGCCGTTGCCGCGGTGCCTACGCCGTGGTTTGCAGCATCGCGGGCTACGGCCTGCTCGCTTTCCGCGATCCCTTTGGCATCCGGCCGCTCGTGTACGGCACGGCTCGTGGCGAGCGCGGCACCGAGTACCTTGTGGCGTCTGAAAGTGTGGCGCTGGACACCCTGGGGTTCCGGCTAGAGCGCGATGTGCAGCCGGGAGAGGCCATATTCATCGATACCCAAGGTTCCTTCCACAGCCGCCAGTGCGCCGCCCAGCCGTCTCTGAATCCCTGCATCTTTGAGTTCGTTTATCTGGCGCGCCCCGACTCGGTGATCGATGGCATTTCGGTGTACGAGACCCGGCTTCGGATGGGGCAGAGCCTGGCGCGCAAGATTGCGCGCGAGCACGCCGACTTGCACATAGACGTGGTGATCCCGATCCCGGATTCGAGCCGACCCTCCGCGATGGAGCTGGCGCGCGACCTGGGCGTGGATTATCGCGAGGGTTTCATCAAGAACCGCTACATCGGCCGCACATTCATCATGCCGGGCCATGCGGTACGCAAGAAATCCGTGCGCCAGAAACTCAACGCCATCGCCATGGAGTTCAAGGACAAGAACGTCCTGCTGGTGGACGACTCGATAGTTCGAGGTACCACCAGCCGGGAGATCGTACAGATGGCCCGCGAATCTGGCGCCAAGCGTGTGTTTTTCGCCTCTGCCTCGCCCCCGGTGCGCTTCCCGAACGTCTACGGGATCGACATGCCGTCTGCGCGCGAACTCATCGCGAACGGGCGCGGGGACGAGGCCATCGCCCGCGAGATCGGCGCCGATTGCCTCATCTACCAGGACCTTGATGGTTTGGTGAGTGCAGTTCGGTCAGTCAATCCACGCGTCACCAACTTCGAGACGTCCTGCTTCAGCGGCTTGTATGTGACTGGCGATGTGACCGCCGACTATCTAGCCGGCATCGAGGCGCAACGCAATGACGACGCCCTCGCCCAGCACGCCTCCACCTCGGCCACCACGCAACTCGACCTCAACCTGATGGAGACCGCCGCCGGTTGACAGAGACTGCGTACCGGATGCAAGTTCCGCACGTTGCGCCGATTTGAAGCATAGCTTGCGGGCGCGTTATAAATCCGGCTAAAGCGTTGCGACGGGAAACCCGTCCGAGCGTGAAGCCGGGCGGGTTTTTTCATTTTCCACACGTCATGGACCCTCTTCTTCCTACAGATCATCCCGGTTTCGATACTCTGGCCGTGCGCGCAGGCACGGCGCGAAGCCAGTTTCAGGAACACTCCGAGGCCATGTATCTCACCTCGAGTTACGTGTTCGACAGTGCCGCTCAGGCGGCGGCGCGTTTCGCAGGCGAGCAGGCGGGTTTCGTGTATTCGCGCTACACCAATCCCACCGTGGCGGCCTTCGAAACCCGGCTCGCCGCTCTTGAAGGCGCCGAGTGCTGCGTGGCCACCGCCTCCGGCATGGCCGCCATACTCGCCGTTACCATGGGCCTGCTGAAGGCTGGCGATCACATCGTCGCCTCGCGCAGCCTGTTTGGCGCCACCATCCAGCTGTTCAACAACCTGCTGGCGCGCTTCGGCGTCACCACCACCTGGGTTCCCCTCACCGACCCTTCGGCCTGGGCCGCGGCGGTGCTCCCGAATACGCGGCTGCTGTTCCTGGAGACGCCCTCGAATCCGATGACCGAGGTGGCGGACATTGCCGCGCTCTCAGAGGTGGCGCGCGCTGCAGGCGCGCTGCTGGCGGTGGACAATTGTTTCTGCACCCCGGCCCTGCAGCGCCCCTTGCAACTGGGCGCCGACATCGTCATTCACTCCGCCACCAAATATCTCGATGGCCAGGGGCGGGTGCTCGGTGGCGCAGTGCTTGGCCGGCGCGAGCAATTGCACGAACCGCTCACGGCGTTTCTGCGAAATGCCGGCTGCGCGCTCAGCCCGTTCAACGCCTGGGTGATCCTCAAGGGGCTCGAGACGCTGCGGGTGCGCATGCAGGCCCAGTCGCTCGCAGCCCTGGCGCTAGCGGGCTGGCTCGAATCCCATCCCCGGGTGCGCCGCGTACACTACCCTGGGCTTGTCTCCCATTCCCAGCATGCCCTCGCCATGCGCCAGCAATCTTCGGGGGGCGCGATCCTGTCCTTCGAAGTGGACGGTGGCCGCGAAGCCGCCTGGCGGGTGGTGGACGCATGCCGCGTGATATCCATCACCGCCAACCTCGGCGATGTGAAGAGCACCATCACCCATCCCGCCAGCACCACACATGGTCGCGTGGCGCCCGCGGTGCGCGAGGCAGCGGGTGTGAGCGAGGGCCTTCTTCGTCTGGCCGTGGGGCTGGAGTCAGTGGAAGACCTGCGTGCCGATCTCGGGCGCGGGCTCGACGGCTGAGAGGTGGTCCCTAGCCCTGGCGCCGCCGCCACTTGGTGCCGGCGGGGCCGTCTTCGAGAACAATGCCGGCGGCCTCCAGTTCGGCGCGGATGGCGTCGGCCCGGGGGAAGTCTCGCGTGCGCTTGGCGGTGGTGCGCTCGGCGATGCGCGCTTCGATGGTGCTTTCATCCAGGCCGCCAGGGGGCGCGCCTGCCTTCAGAAAGTCAGCCGGCTCCCGTTGCAGCAATCCCAGCAGGCCACCCAACGCCTTGAGCAGGCCGCTGCGCTGCGACGAGCCGGTACGGTTTGCCTCGTTCGCCAATTCGAACAGCACGGCGATGGCCTCGGGGGTGTTGAAGTCGTCGTCCATTGCCGCGCGGAACCGCGCGGCGGCAGGGTTGGCCCAGTCGATGGCGACCGCCTCGGCAGCCGTGTTGTCCAGGGCAGTGTACAGACGCGTCAGGGCGTTGCGCGCGTCGTCGAGGTGAAGATCGGAGTAGTTGAGCGGGCTGCGATAGTGCGTGCGAGCAATGAAGAAACGCAGCACTTCCGGGTCGTAGCGGGTCAGCACCTCGCGGATGGTGAAGAAGTTGCCGAGCGACTTCGACATCTTCTGCTCGTCCACGCGCACGAAGCCGTTGTGCATCCACACGTTGACGAAGCGACCATGGGCACCCTCGCTTTGGGCGATCTCGTTTTCGTGATGCGGGAACTGCAAGTCCTGCCCGCCGCCGTGGATGTCGAAGTGCGTGCCCAGCAGGCTGTTGCTCATGGCCGAGCACTCGATGTGCCAGCCGGGCCGGCCTTCACCCCAGGGCGAGTTCCAGCGCGCCTCCGCAGGTTCACCCGACTTCGCATGTTTCCACAGCACGAAATCGAGGGGGTCCTGCTTGCCTTCCGCCACGTCCACGCGCTCTCCGGCGCGCAATTCATCCAGGGACTTGCCAGACAGCCGGCCATACCCCGCGAAGCGCCTCACGGAAAAGCATACGTCCTGGTTGGCGGCCCGGTAGGCAAGGCCGTTGCGCTCCAGGGCGCCGATCATGTCGAGCATCTGCGGCACGTAGTCGGTGGCACGCGGCTCGTGGTCGGGGCGCAGCACTCCCAGCGCGTCGGCATCTTCGTGCATGCGGGCGATGAAGCGGTCCGTGAGGGTCCGGATACGCTCGCCGTTCTCGGCCGCCCGGCGGATGATCTTGTCGTCGATGTCGGTGATGTTGCGAACGTAGGTTACCGTATAGTCCGAGGCGCGCAGCCATCGCACCACCAAGTCGAACACCACCATCACCCGGGCGTGTCCCACATGGCAATAGTCGTAGACGGTCATGCCGCACACGTACAGGCGAACCTTGCCTGGTTCGATGGGCACGAAGGGCTGCTTGTCGCGAGTCAGGCTGTTGTGGATCTGCAGCATGTTTCGGGATGGATACTGTGGAGGGCACCGCGCGAAGGCCGGGGACGCGCGAGTTCGAAACATGTTGCCGAGCGATTGTGGGGGAGCAAGTCTTGTTGTTAAAATCGCTTCGCAATACAGCAACATATCCGCGAAATCTCAACAAAAAGTATAGCACGATGACCTATCCGAGCCGTGCAGTCCCCGGGCTCATTCTGATCTGCTTCGCTTTGCTCTTGCCCACCTCGATCCGGGCAGACGATTTCCAAGAGGCTCGCCGTCTTTTCCAGCAGGGGAGTTACTCGCAGGCGCTGGAGCGCGTTGATGCGGTGTTGGTGAAGCAACCCAAAGACGCCCGTGCGCGATTCCTGCGTGGCCTGATCTTCACCGAACAGAGTCGTTTTCCCGAAGCCATCCGGGTGTTCACGGCGCTCACAGAGGACTATCCCGAGTTACCCGAGCCCTATAACAACCTGGCCGTGATTTACGCCTCGCAAGGGCAGGACGAAAAGGCCCGGCAGGCCCTGGAGATGGCAATCCGCACCCATCCTACCTATGCCACCGCCCACGAGAACCTCGGCGACATCTATGCCAAGATGGCGCGGCAGGCTTATGACAAGGCATTGCAACTGGATGCCTCCAATGCCAGCGCGAAGGCCAAACTGGCGTTGGTCAAGGAGTTGTTTTCCACGCGCGCTTCAGTTGTCGCGCCCGTTAAGGGCACGATACCCGAACCCCCGGTTCCCTCGCCTGCCGTCGTGGCGGCAGGTCCCGTCTCGCCGGTGGTGTCAGCACCCGCCAGTGCGACTCCCGCGCCCGCCAAGCCCGAGCCTCCCGCCGCAGCGTCCGCCTCGCCACCTCCCAAGGCGGGCGAAGCCAGCCGTCCCAAGGAGCCAGCGGACCCGCAGGCGGAGGTGCTGCGCGCTCTGGATCAATGGGTCAAGGCGTGGTCCAGCGGCGATGCCAACGCATACCTGGGCGCTTACGCGCCTGGCTTCAAGCCGCCCGGCGGACAAAGCCGAACCGAATGGGAACGTTCGCGCCGCGAAAGAGTGGTGAAGGGCAAGCGCATCGCGGTCCAGGCGCTGAGTCCCAAGGTGTCCTTCGCTGGTCCCGAGGAGGCGGTGGTGACCTTTCGCCAGAACTACCAATCCGATACCCTCAAGACGATCGGCTCCAAGCGGTTGGTGATGGTGCGCTCCGCGGGGCGGTGGCTGATTCAGCGGGAAGAGCTCGGACGATGAAGGCTTGCGGAGGAGTTTGGCGAGTGCGCGGTGTATCGTTGTTGGCCGTGTTCGCAGTTGTGGGTGCGCTCAATGTCGACACGCTGGCCATGGGTCCCAAGCTCTCCCCGGGCTCACTCGCCGGCAAAGCCGGCGAGCGGCGCACTGAGGGAGCGGAGGGAGCCATCGTGGGCGTTTTCCGCTTGATTGCGGAAGATCGCGTGGCCGCTGCCCACGCCGAGCTCGACCGTCTTCTGGCGGTCAATCCGAATTTTCGCCTCGCCCAACTTGTGAAGGGCGACCTGCTGCTGGCCAGGGCACAGCCCATTCACGCCTTGGGCAACGCTGCCGGGGTTCCGGAGGAGCGTCTCAACGATCTACGCGAGGAGGCCCGTGCCCGCCTGCTTCGCCAGCGCGGCGAGACGCCGAAGGATCGCCTGCCCCGCTACTTGCTCAAGATGGCCCCCCAGCAGCGTCACGCCATTGTGGTGGACACCAGCCGCTCGTCGCTGTACGTGTTCGAAAATCGTGACGGCGTCCCGCACTATGTGACCGATTACTACGTCACCATCGGAAAAAACGGGACCGACAAGGCGCGCGAAGGCGACAAGAAAACGCCACTGGGTGTCTACAACGTTACGGGTAGCTTGCCCGTGGCCAAACTTGGCGACTTCTATGGTTCCGGTGCCTTTCCCATCAGTTATCCGAACGAGTGGGATCGCCGCGCGGGCCGTAACGGTCACGGCATCTGGTTGCACGGTACCCCCCGGGATACCTACAGCCGGCCGCCGCGTGCCTCGGACGGGTGCGTGGTTCTCACCAACGAGGACCTGGAGGCTTTGTCTCGCAGGCTGCAACTGGGCTCCACGCCCGTAATCATCTCCGGCGGCGTGGATTGGGTGGCCGAATCGGACCTCTCCCGGGTCCGCAGTTCGCTCGAGGAGACGGTGGAAGGCTGGCGGCGCGACTGGGAAAGCCGCGATACCGGCAGGTACCTTCGCCACTATGCGGCGGGTTTCTCCTCCGGCACCATGAATCTTGCGCAATGGGCGGAGCAAAAGCGCGCCGTGAACGCCGGCAAGACCTGGGTCAAGGTCAAGGTGGGCGAGGTGAGCATGTTCCTGTACCCTGGGGCCGAACCATTGGCGGTGGTCACCTTCGTCCAGGATTATCAGAGCAACAATCTGGGCAACGTAATGCGCAAGCGCCAGTACTGGATGCGTGACGGGGACGCCTGGAAAATCGCCTATGAAGGTGCAGCCTGAGGCGATGGTTTGCCGACCATTCGCGCCATGATCGAAAGAACCGCGCGCTCATCGCTGCAGCCGCGCCCTGCATCAGGTGCGTCAAGATTCCGCTGGACGCCCTGAACGGTCTGTGGCGCATAGGCTTGCACGGCCAGCCTTAACAACTCTCCGCCTCTGACAGCGCGCAACTCTCTCTCCCGGAGCCGTCATGACAAAAGCCCGCCTCGCCCTGGTCGCCCTTGCCACAGTGCTTTGGTCGTTCGATGCCGCACTCGCAGCTGGTCCGCAGGTGGAAATGCGCACTTCCCTGGGCGCTTTCACCATTGAATTGTGGCCGGACAAGGCGCCGAAAACCGTCGAAAACTTCCTTGCCTACGTCTCCGACGGCCACTATCGCGGCCTGATCTTCCACCGCGTCATCCCGGGATTCGTGATCCAGGGCGGCGGACTGACGCCCGACATGCGTGCGCGACCCACCAAGCCACCGATCCCGAACGAAGCCGACAACGGACTGACCAACCGCGCTTACACCTTGTCCATGGCGCGTACCCGCGATCCCCACTCGGCCACGTCGCAGTTCTTCGTCAACCTGCGAGACAACGCCGCCCTCGACCACAGTGCCCGTAGCGCCGCGGGGTGGGGCTATGCCGTGTTCGGCAAGGTGGTGCGCGGCACCGAGGTGGTGGATGCCATTGCCGCAGTGCCCACCGGTAATGTGGGCCCCTATTCCGACGTGCCCTCCAGGGCCGTTCTCATCGAGGACGCTCGCGTCCTCCCACCCTGAGGATATTCCATGGTCAGGCTGAACACTTCTTTGGGCACCATCACGCTCGAACTCGACTCCGCCAAGGCGCCGCTGACGGCGGCAAATTTCCTTGAGTACGTGGCCGCCGGGCACTACCACAACACCGTGTTCCACCGAGTGATCGATGGCTTCATGATTCAGGGGGGCGGCTTCGAACCTGGCATGAAGCAAAAACCCACCCGCGCCCCGATTCGCAATGAAGCCGACAACGGTTTGAAGAACGAGGCCTACACCGTGGCCATGGCGCGCACGTCCGATCCACATTCGGCCAGCGCCCAGTTCTTCATCAATGTGGCAGACAACGACTTTCTCGATTTCCGCGCCGCCACCCCCAACGAGTACGGCTACTGCGTTTTCGGTCGTGTGGTGCAGGGACAGGACGTGGTGGACAAGATTCGCAAGGTCACCACGGGTACGCGCGGCTTCCACCGCGACGTGCCCATGGAGGACGTGCTCATCACCAGCGCCGAGGCGGATTGACCGCACTTCAGCCCCGCACCCTGTTCGTCAGCGACCTGCATCTCGCTGACGAGCGCCCGGGCATCACCAGCCGCTTCCTGCGGTTCCTGCGCGAGGGCGCAACCGATGCACACGCGCTCTACATCCTGGGCGACCTGTTCGACTTCTGGGTGGGAGACGATGCGGCAGACGTGGAGCTGGACCGCGAAGTCATGGCTGCGCTGGCCCGTCTGTCGGCCTCGGGCACTCAGGTGCGGGTGATGCATGGCAACCGCGACTTCCTGCTTGCCAGCGGTTTCGAGCGCACCACCGGCTCCACCCTGATCCACGACCCCACGCTCGCCCGGTTGTTCGGCGTTCCCACCTTGCTCATGCATGGCGATACGCTGTGCACCGACGACCGCGACTACCAAGCCTTCCGCCGCCAGGTGCGTGACCCGGCCACCCAGCGCGCCTTTCTCTCCTTACCCGTGGAGCAGCGCCGCACCCGAGTGGGCCAGACCCGCGCCCATAGCGAACAGGCCAAGCGGGACAAGCCCGCTGCCATCATGGACGTGGCGCTCGCAGCGGTTGAGTCGGTGCTGCGCCAGCATGGCCATCCGCCACGGCTTATCCATGGGCACACCCACCGGCCAGCGACCCATCATCACGTGGTGGACGGCCACGCAAGCGAGCGCTGGGTGCTCGCCGACTGGAGCGACGCCTACGGAGAGTACCTCGAAGCGACGCCCGAGGGCCTGCGCAGAGTGCCTCTGCCGCCCTGAGCATCGAGGAGGGAGAAAGTGCCTCGCGCGGGGCCGCTACTCCAGCCGCGCATCGCCCCGACACTCAGTCGGAGAAGAACTCCTTCACCCGGTCCAAAAAGCTCTTGGCGCGCGGGTTGTGGCGCGAGCCCTCGCGCCGGTCGATCTGCTCCAGTTCCTCCAGCAATTCCCGCTGGCGCGCCGTGAGGTTCACCGGCGTTTCCACCACCACGTGGCACAGCAGATCGCCGTGGCTGCTGGACCGAACCCCCTTGATGCCCTTGCCCCGCAACCGGAACACCTTGCCCGTTTGCGTCTCGGCCGGAATGCGGATCTTCGCCGCGCCATCCAGCGTGGGAATCTCCACCTCGCCCCCTAGCGCAGCGGTGGTGAAGCTGATGGGCATTTCGCAGTGCAGGTCGTTCTGGTCACGGGTGAACACCTCGTGCTGGCGCAGGTGGATCACCACGTACAAGTCGCCCGCGGGCCCGCCGTTGACGCCGGGCTCGCCCTCTCCCGAGAGGCGAATGCGGTCCCCTTCATCCACGCCCGCGGGAATCTTCACCGACAGCGTCTTTTGCTTCTTCACGCGGCCGGCTCCGGAGCAGGTGCCGCAGGGCGTGTCCACCACCTTTCCGCTGCCGTGGCACTTGGGGCAGGTTTGCTGGATGGAGAAGAAGCCCTGCTGCATGCGCACCTGACCATGACCGTTGCAAGTAGGGCAGGTCTTGGGTTGAGTGCCTGGCCGGGCGCCGCTGCCATGGCAGGTTTCGCACTCTTCCATGGCGGGAATGCGCACCCGGGTTTCGGTGCCGCGTGCAGCCTCCTCAAGGGAAATTTCCAGGTTGTAGCGCAGATCGGCACCGCGGTAGACGTTGGAGCGCCCACCACCGCGCCCGCCCTGGGCCTGGCCGAAGATCTCGCCGAAGATGTCGCCGAAGGCATCGGCGAAGCCGCCAAAGCCTGCACCGGCGCCGCCCGCGCCCGCGGCCGCAGAGGGGTCGACGCCGGCGTGTCCATAGGCATCGTAGGCCGCGCGCTTCTGGGCATCGGACAAGATCTCGTAGGCCTCTTTGGCTTCCTTGAACTTCTCCTCCGCCTCCCGATTGTCGGGGTTGCGGTCCGGATGCCACTTCATGGCCAGCTTGCGATAGGACTTCTTCATGTCCTCGTCGGAGGCATCACGATTCACGCCCAGCACATCGTAGTAGTCGCGTTTTGCCATGGGTCCAGGGTCCTGGTCGCGGGAGCGATTGCCAAGGGCGTCACCGCGCCACCGCCCGGATAAACGGAAGCGGCCGCACGAGGCGGCCGTCCGTGGGCGGGCGGGCGGCGCGGGCGCGCCCGGTTACTTGCGGTCCTTCACTTCCTCGAACTCGGCATCCACCACATCGCCGTCGTCCGCCTTGTCCTGCTTGGGGCCACCGCCTGCATCCCCGTCGCCGCCGGCTGCCGCTCCCGGCTGCTGCTGCGCGTACATCTTTTCGGCGAGCTTGTGGGCTGCCTGGGAAAGGGCCTGGGTGCGCGCCTCCATGGTGTCCTTGTCACCGGACTTCACGGCGTCCTCGGCTTCCTTGAGCGCGGCTTCGATTTTCTCCTTTTCTCCGGCTTCCAGGCTGGCACCGTGCTCGCCCAGGGACTTGCGCACCTGGTGAACGAGAGCTTCGAGCTGGTTGCGCGCATCCACCGCCTCGCGCGCCTTGCGGTCTTCCTCGGCGTGCACTTCGGCGTCGGTCACCATGCGCTTGATCTCCTCCTCGGTGAGGCCGGAGCTCGCCTTGATGGTGATCTTGTTTTCTTTGCCGGTAGCCTTGTCGCGGGCCGACACATGGAGGATGCCGTTTGCGTCGATATCGAAGGTCACCTCGATCTGCGGCATGCCACGCGGTGCCGCGGGGATGCCTTCGAGGTTGAATTCACCCAGCAGCTTGTTGCCGGTGGCCATTTCGCGTTCGCCTTGCAACACCTTGATGGTCACCGCGGGCTGGTTGTCGTCGGCCGTGGAAAACACCTGGTTTGCCTTGGTGGGGATGGTGGTGTTCTTCTGGATGATCTTGGTCATCACACCGCCCAGGGTCTCGATACCCAGGGACAGGGGCGTGACGTCGAGCAGCAACACGTCCTTCACGTCGCCCTTGAGCACCCCGCCCTGAACAGCCGCGCCGATGGCCACGGCCTCGTCAGGGTTCACGTCCTTGCGCGGCTCGCGGCCGAAGAACTCGCGCACCTTCTCCTGCACCTTGGGCATGCGCGTCATGCCGCCCACCAGGATTACGTCATCGATGTCGCCCACCTTTACGCCGGCATCCTTGATGGCCGTGCGGCAGGGTTCGATGGACTTCTCCACCAGGTCCTCCACCAGGCTTTCGAACTTCGCCCGGGTGATCTTCATGGCGAGGTGCTTGGGCCCCGTGGCGTCTGCGGTGATGTAGGGCAGGTTGATCTCGGTCTGCTGGCTCGAGGACAGCTCGATCTTGGCCTTCTCGGCCGCTTCCTTGAGGCGCTGCAGGGCCAACACGTCCTTGGAAAGATCCACGCCCTGGTCCTTGCGGAACTCCGCGATCACGTACTCGATCACGCGGTGGTCGAAGTCTTCGCCGCCCAGGAAGGTGTCGCCGTTGGTGGCCAGCACCTCAAACTGCTTTTCTCCGTCCACGTCAGCGATTTCGATGATGGAGACGTCGAAGGTGCCACCGCCCAGGTCATAAACGGCGATCTTGCGATCCTTCCCCCCGGCCTTGTCCATGCCGAAAGCGAGTGCAGCCGCAGTGGGCTCATTGATGATGCGCTTGACTTCCAGGCCGGCGATGCGGCCGGCGTCCTTGGTGGCCTGACGCTGAGAGTCGTTGAAGTAGGCTGGCACCGTGATCACCGCCTCGGTGACCGGCTCGCCGAGATAGTCCTCGGCGGTTTTCTTCATCTTCATGAGCACCTGGGCCGAGACTTCGGGCGGGGCGATACGCTTGCCGCGAACCTCCACCCAGGCGTCGCCGTTGGCGTTTTCGGCGATGGTGTAGGGCATGAGTTTGAGGGCCTTCTGTACCTCGCCTTCCTTGAAGCGACGGCCGATCAGGCGCTTCACTGCGTAGAGGGTGTTGCGCGGGTTGGTGACCGCTTGCCGCTTGGCCGGCGCGCCCACCAGCACCTCGCTGTCCTCGGCGTAGGCGACGATGGAGGGCGTGGTACGGGCGCCCTCGGAGTTTTCGATGACCTTGGGCTGACCGTTCTCCATGATTGCCACGCAGGAGTTGGTGGTGCCCAGGTCGATGCCGATGATCTTGGCCATGGGTGATTCCTTGATTGGGATGTTTCGGATTGTCGGAAAGATGGGGCCCAGGGGCCGGGAATCAAGCGTCTGCGGGCTTGGCCACTGCCACCAGAGCCGGGCGCAGAACCCTCTCGTGCAACTGGTAGCCCTTCTGGAAAACCTGCACCACGGTGTTGGCGGGTTGGTCAGAGGGCAGCATGCTCATGGCTTGGTGGAAGTGCGGGTCGAACTTGCCGCCGGCCGGGTCGATTTCCCGGATGGAGAAGCGCTCGAACACCCCGGCAAGTTGGCGCAGGGTGATCTCCACGCCCTCGCGCAGCGTCTCCGCCGATTGGTTGGCGTTCGCAAGGGCGGCTTCCAGGCTGTCGCGCACGGCGAGCAACTCCGAGGAGAAGCTCTCCACCGCGAACTTGTGGGCCTTGGCCACGTCTTCCTGGGCGCGGCGGCGGATGTTCTCCGCCTCAGCCTTGGCGCGCAGCCAGGCGTCGTGGTGTTCTGCAGCCAGTAACTCGGCCCGACGCAGCAGCTCCGCCGGGCTGGGCATGGACTCCGCTCCCTCCTCCGGCGTTGCCGCGGCGGGGGCGGGTGTTGCCGGCTGTGGGTCCGGGGCGGCTGCGTTGGTGTCAAGTTCTTGATTCATGACGATTGCTCAATGGGCTGTCCGGAGGAAAGACGAACTGAACCGCCCACATGGGGATGGACGCGCCAGATTCAAGGGTGCTTGAGCGGCGGCTAATCGGTGGCGCCGAGGGCCAAGGCTCTGGCCCGCGAGGCCTGGATGGCGGCCGTATCGCCGGGCTGATCGAGCCAGCCCGCGCCGTGTTCCATCACCAGGTCGGCAAGGGCCGCCATGAAGTCGTCACGCTCATTGAGGCAAGGAATGTAGGAAAACGCCTTGCCGCCGGCCGCCAGGAAGGCGTCGCGGTTTTCCACGGCGATCTCTTCCAGGGTTTCCAGGCAGTCGGACACGAATCCGGGGCAGATCACATCGACCCGCGCCACGCCTTCGCGGGCGAGGGATTCCAGCGTGTCCTGAGTGTAGGGTTTGAGCCACTCCGCTTTACCGAAGCGCGACTGGAAGGTCACCAGCCAACTGCCCTGCGGCAACCCCAGCGCCTCGGCCAGCAGCCGGCCGGTCTTCAGGCACTCGCAGTGGTAGGGGTCGCCCTTGTCGAGGTGAAAGTGAGGCACGCCGTGAAAGCTCATCACCAGCTTGTCGCCGCGGCCGTGGGCGGCCCAGTGCGCCCGCACGCTACCTGCCAGCGCGTTGATGTAGCCGGGATGGTCATGGAAGTTCTTCACCAGTCGCAGCGCCGGAATGTTGCGCGTCATGGCCAGCGCCCCGGCAATGGCGTCAAAGGCGCTGCCGGTGGTGCTGGAGGCCGCCTGGGGGTAGAGCGGTAGCACCACCAGCCGGTCAGCCCCGGCCCCCTTGAGCCGATCCAGCGCCGCCGCCACCGACGGTTGCCCATAGCGCATGGCCCACTGCACCGCGAAGCGGCCCTTTGCCCGCCCGCGCAGCGCGCCCTCCAGCAGCTTCGCCTGGCGCTCGGTGTGCACCTTGAGCGGAGAGCCCTCGGGGGTCCAGATGGTGGCGTACTTGGCCGCCGAGGCCTTGGGCCGGACGTTCAGGATGATGCCGTTGAGAATCAGCCACCACACCGGACGCGGGATCTCCACCACGCGCGCGTCCCACAGGAACTGCTTCAAATAGCGGCGCAGCGCCGCCGCCGTGGGTTCGTCGGGCGTGCCAAGGTTCACCAGCAGGACGCCGGTGGTGGCGGGCGTGCCGTGACGGTAGGGCGGTTCCGGGGCGAGGGGCATGGGGCGTGGGGCCGGGCGGCCCGGTCAGCCCCGCACAGCGTCGTGGGACAGCGCGGCCGACAGCAGCTTGGCAGTGACATCCACGATGGGAATGACACGCTCGTAGGCCATTCGGGTTGGGCCGATGACCCCCACCGTGCCCACCACCTGTCCGTCCACCTCGTAGGGCGCGGTCACCACGCTGCATTCGTCCAGCGGCACCAGGCCCGAGTCACCGCCGATGAAGATCTGCACGCCGTGGCCGCGCACGGTGGATTCGAGCAGACGCAGGAAGCCGGTTTTCTGCTCGAACAGCGCGAACAGCCGGCGCAGGCGGGCCATGTCCGAGGACAACTCCTGCACATCGAGAAGGTTTTTCTCGCCGGTGATCACAACCGGATCGACGTGCTCCTGCAGCGCCGCCGAGCCTGCCTCGATGGCCTGGGTCATCAGCGCGCTCATGTCCTGGCGCAATTGCTGCAAATCGTCCTGCAGCCTCGCGCGGATGTCCTCGATATCCATACCCGCGAAATGCTGGTTGAGGAAATTTGCCGCCGCCACCAGTTCGGCGGGCGTGTAGGGGCTGTCGGTGATCAGGATGCGGTTCTGCACGTCGCCCTCAGGCGTCACCACGATCAGCAGCAGGCGTGTGCCCGACAGCCGCAGGAACTCGATGTGGCGGAAGGCGAAGGTGCGCCGGCGTGGTGTCATGACCACGCCAGCGAAGCGGGTCAGCTCGGCGAGCAGCTGCGATGCCGAGGTCACCAGGCGCTGGGTGCTGTCCGCCTGCAGCTGCCCCTCCAGTTGGCTGATTTCGGCGTGCTGGAGCGGCCGCACCGTGAGCAGTGTGTCCACGAACAGGCGGTAGCCGCGCGGCGTGGGCACCCGTCCGGCGGAGGTGTGCGGGCTGGCGATGTAGCCCATCTCCTCGAGGTCGGCCATGATGTTGCGGATGCTGGCCGGCGACAGGTCCAGCCCCGAGAAGCGCGCAAGCGAGCGCGAACCCACCGGCTGGCCTTCGGCGATGTGACGCTCCACCAGGGTCTTGAGGAGGATGCGGGCGCGTTCATTGAGCATGACGTGGGATTCTAAACGGGGCTGATGCGCCATGGACAAGCGCCGCTGGGCGGGGGTTCAGGTCTGGGGCGCGCGGGCAAGTGTGCTTTAATCGCCCGCATGCCCTCCCCATTCCAACACGTCGCGTTGATCGGCAAACACCGTAGCCCGGAGGCAGCGGTGCCGTTGAGCGAACTCGCTGCCTGGCTAGAGGCGCGCGGCGTGGAGGTGAGCATCGACCCCATCACGGCCGAGCATGTGCAGGGCAACCGCCGCGCCGTGCTGGAACTGGCCGAAATCGGCCGTCGCGCCGACCTCGCCATCGTTATCGGCGGCGACGGCACCATGCTCAACATCGCCCGAACGCTGGCGCCCTTCGACGTGCCGTTGGTGGGCGTGAACATGGGCCGCCTGGGATTTCTCACTGACGTCTCTGCTGAAACGCTGTTCGACACCCTTGGCGCCATGCTCGACGGTGCCCATGTGGTGGAGCCGCGCATGCTGCTCGCCGCCAGCGTGCGCCGCGGCGATCTGCCGCTCATGGACATGGCAGCCTTCAACGAAGTGTCGGTGAACAAGGGCGCTCACGGCGGGCTGATTGAGCTGGAAGTGCGCATTGACGGGCAGTTCGTCTACAACCTGCGCGCCGACGGACTGATCGTGTCCTCGCCCACGGGTTCCACTGCCTACGCACTGTCGGCCGGCGGGCCCATCGTGCACCCCGCTCTGTCGGTGCTGTCGCTGGTGCCGGTATGCCCCCACACGCTGTCCAACCGCCCCATCGTGGTGCCCGGCGGCGCCCGGGTGGAGATTTTCATGCTGCGCGCTTACGGCGCACGCGTGCACTTCGACAGCCATTCCCACGCGGAGCTGGAGGCTGGTGATTGCATCTGCGTGGCGAGCAGCGCCCACGCCGTGCGCTTGTTGCATCCGTTGGGACATGATTACTACCACATGCTGCGCGAGAAGCTCCACTGGAGCGAGACGCCCGGCGGCTGAAGGCGGGTGAGGCCATGCTGTGCGCCCTCGACATCATCGATTTCGTCATCGTCGATCGGGTGAGGATGGAGTTTGCGCCCGGCTTTGGCGTGCTCTCGGGGGAGACCGGTGCGGGCAAGTCCATTCTCGTGGATGCCCTCATGACCGTTCTGGGCGGTCGCGCCGACAGTAGCGCTGTTCGGCACGGGCGCACGCGCGCGGAGGTCAGTGCCGAGTTCGATACCTCCGGTGTGCCCGGCTTGGCAGCCTGGCTGGGGGATCAGGGCCTCGAAGGGGAGGCCGGCGAGTGCATTCTGCGCCGCGTGATCGAATCCGGCGGTCGGTCGCGGGCCTTCGTCAATGGCCGCCCCGCCACGGTGGCGCAACTGCGCGAGGCCGGCGAGTGGCTCGTGGATATTCATGGCCAGCACGAGCATCAGCTTTTGATGCGCCCTGCCACTCAGCGCCGGCTCCTGGACGAATGGTCCGGTGCTGCCGAGCTGGCTGCCGAGGTGGCTGGTCTGCATGGCGCCTGGCGCGAGGCGGCTGCAACCCGCCAGATGACGGCAGGCCGGGCCGAAGCGCTCGCCGAGGAACAAGACCGTCTGGCCTGGCAACTGGAGGAAATCGATCGTCTCGGCCTCTCTGGCGGCGAGTGGGAAGAGCTGCAGGCCGAGCAAGGCCGGCTCGCCAATGCCCAGGCCCTCATTCACGCCGCCGAGGCGGGTCTTGAAGCCCTGTCGGAGGGCGACTCGGCATTGCTGCCAGCGCTGGCCGCCGTGGTGGCGCGGCTGCGCTCGGTGTCGGAGCATGACGCGCATCTGCTGCCGGCCGTGGAGGCCCTCGTGGCCGCCGATATCCATCTCAAGGAGTCGGCCCACGCCTTGCGCCAGTACCGCGGCCGTCTCGACCTCGACCCGGAGCGGCTGCGGGAGGTGGACGCTCGCCTGGACGCGGTGCTGGCGCTGGCGCGCAAGCACCGCGTGGCCCCGTCGGCCCTCATGGAGCGCGCAGGCCAGTTGCGGGCGCGGCTGGGGGAGATCGGCGAGCGGTTGGACGTGGATGCGCTCGTCCGTGCCGAGGCCCAGGCTCGCGAGTCTTACCTGGCTGCGGCGCGGCGCCTTGGCGAGGCGCGCGCCGCCGGCGCGGCAGCCCTGGGCGAAGCCGTGAGTGCCGCCATGCAGGGTCTCGCCATGGAGGGTGGTCGCTTTGAAGCGCGGCTGGCGCCGCTGGAAACACCGTCCGCGGCGGGTCTCGAGCAGGTGGAGTTCCAGGTGGCGCCCCATCCGGGCGGTCCGGCACGGCCAGTGGCCAAGGTTGCCTCCGGGGGCGAGTTGTCGCGTCTGTCGCTGGCGCTGCAAACGGTGGTCAGCCGCCTGAGCGGCGTGCCGACGCTGGTGTTCGACGAAGTGGATGCGGGTATCGGCGGCGGCGTTGCCGAGATCGTGGGCAGGATGCTTGCGCAACTCGGGCGGGGGCGGCAGGTGCTATGCATCACCCATCTGCCGCAAGTGGCGGCCTGCGCCGCACGGCAATGGCGTGTGTCCAAGCGTGCGGAACAGGGCGAGACGTTCTCGGCGGTCCAGCCCTTGGAGGGCGTCGAGCGGGTGGAGGAAATCGCACGCATGCTGGGCGGAGTGACCATCACCGACACCACGCGCCGGCATGCGCGCGAGCTTCTCGGCCAGGCAGGCGCCGGCCGCGCCGAGCGCCAGCACTCCTAGCGTTTCGGGCGCGCCTGCGCAGCGATCAACCTTCGGGCGAGCGCAATTCCAGGGAACGATCGGGCGCCCTGCGGTTCGGGCAGTTGACACGGTTGCAACTGCCGTAGAGCTGCAGCGAGTGCTCGTGAATGGCAAAGCCGCGCTCGCGAGCGATTTCCTCCTGACGCTTCTCGATCTGCGGATCGTAGAACTCCTCCACGTGGCCGCACTGCAGGCACACCAGGTGGTCGTGGTGGCCGCCCTCGTTGAGCTCGAACACCGCCTTGCCGCTTTCGAAATGGTGGCGAGCCAGCAGTCCCGCCTGCTCGAACTGGGTGAGCACCCGATAAACGGTGGCCAGGCCAACGTCCATGCCCTCGGTCATGAGCAGCTTGTAGACCTCCTCGGCCGTGAGGTGGCGCTGGTCGCTGTTCTCGAACAGGTTGAGGATCTTGAGCCGGGGCAGTGTTGCCTTGAGGCCGATGTTCTTGAGGTCGCTGGGTGTGCGGTTGGGCATGGGGCCTGCTGGCGTATACGCCTCGGTCGTGGACAAGGTCTCGTTTATCATAACGCCCCTGTCTGTGGTGAACCCATGTTCCGTATCTTGCAAACACCGGTCCCTTTCCGGCTCTCCTTGTCCGCGTTGTCGCTGTGCGTCGCCCTCGCGGCGGGGGGGTGCTCGCTCAAGCCCTACAAGATCGACATTCAGCAAGGCAACGTGGTGACGCAGGAGATGATTTCAAAGCTGCGCCAGGGCATGACGCGCTCGCAGGTGAAGTTCGTCATGGGCACCGCGCTGGTGACCGATGCCTTTCACCCGGATCGCTGGGACTATTTTTACAAGTTCGACAAGGGCGGCAAGCCCCGCGAGGAGCGCCGTCTCACCCTGGTGTTCGAGGGTGACAAGTTGGCCAGGGTGATGGGCGATGTCAACGTGGCGCCGGGTCTGGACGCGGCCGCGCCCGCGACCCAGGAGGCCAAGCCGTGAGTCTGGGTATCGTGGTGGCGGGCAGTTCGGGACGCATGGGCCGTGCCTTGGCGGAGGCCATCGCCCATGCCGACGGTTTGCATCTGCACGCCGCGCTCGAGCGTCCCGATAGCCCTTTCGTTGGCCGTTCCCTGGCGGAGATCGCGGGCGGCGCTGCAGGCGTGACCATCGGATCGGACGTGGATGCGGCGCTTCGAGGCGCCCAGGTCCTGATCGATTTCACCCGTCCCGAAGGCACCATGGAGCACCTGCAGGCGTGCTTGCGCCATGGTGTCAAGGCGGTGGTGGGCACCACCGGGTTCGATGCCGGCCAGAAAGCCGCCATCGCGGAGGCGGGCAGACGCACCGCCCTGGTGGTGGCGCCTAACATGAGCGTGGGTGTGACCGTGGCGCTGCGGCTGCTGGAACTGGCGGCTCGCGCCCTCGGTGACGACTACGACGTGGAAATCGTCGAGGCGCACCACCGGCACAAGGTGGATGCGCCCTCGGGGACGGCCCTGCGCATGGGCGAGGTGGTGGCCGCAGCCCTGGGGCGCGACCTCGCGGCCGAGGCGGTTTACGGGCGTCAGGGTGTTACCGGCGAGCGCGACCGTTCCACCATTGGTTTCGCCACGGTGCGAGGCGGAGATATCGTGGGCGACCACACGGTGTTGTTCGCCGGCATCGGCGAGCGCGTGGAAATTACGCATCGGGCCTCGAGCCGCGCCACGTTTGCCCAGGGAGCGCTGCGCGCAGCGCGTTTCCTGGCGAGTCGCGACACGGGCATTTTCGACATGCAGGATGTGCTCGGGCTGCGCTAGCCAGGGGCCGTCAGGTCGGATGAAACTCCCGACCACCTCCAAGAAGGCGGTTGAAGCAACGGCGGGCCCGCTCCCGCGTGGTCCAAAACGCGCGGGGATTTGAACGATTCGGCGCGGCCCGGTAACATCTGCACGTTTCCATGAGCGGGAGCGGCGCGCCAGCGCCGCTCCCGCTCAGCACATCTCGGCGCCGTGAAAGACGGCGTATCACCGGAGCCCCGCAGCCTTGACCGCCCGTCCGCCCGCCCTTCTTGCGCTCGCCGACGGGACGGTGTTTCGCGGCGAATCCATCGGTGCGCCCGGTCTCGCGGTGGGCGAGGTGGTGTTCAACACCGCCATGACCGGCTACCAGGAGATCCTCTCGGATCCGTCCTACTGCCGCCAGTTGGTCACGCTTACCTATCCGCACATCGGCAACACCGGCACCAACGGCGAGGACGTGGAGGCATCCCGTGTGCACGCCGCCGGCCTGGTGGTGCGCGATGTGCCTGCGCAACCCAGCAATTTCCGCATGCAGCACGGCCTGTCCGATTACCTCCGGGCGGAGAACGTGCCGGCCATTGCCGGCATCGATACCCGGCGGCTCACGCGCGTGCTGCGCGAGAAGGGTGCCCAGGCCGGCTGTCTGATGGCGGGCGAGGTGGACGAGGCCCGCGCCGTTGCCGAGGCGCGTGCTTTTCCTGGCCTGGCCGGCATGGACCTGGCGAAGGTGGTCAGCTGTGAGCGGCCTTACGAGTGGCGCGAGTCGGCATGGCAGCTCGGCCGCGGTTTTGGCGCGCCCCCCGAGCCCCGCCGTCATGTGGTGGCCTACGACTTCGG
>JBIIUM010000127.1:0-9181 GCA_044339985.1 Burkholderiales bacterium
AAGGGGCTCAATGTCGGCGCGCCCACGTTCATTCCGTTTGTCGGCGCGTGGATCCAGATGAAGGAACTGCCCCACAGCGTCGAGACCGAGGCCTACGTGGGCATGGGCGGGCCGCTCGTCGGCACCGCCGGTGCTCGTCGGGCTCTTCCTCTGGCGACCGAGCCCGATGCTCATCTTCGTAGCGATCCTCGCGGCACCCAGCGTGTGGAAGGCGATCAGGTTCGATCGCAGTGCACCGGAAAACCTCGCGTACTACGACGTGCCGGCACAGATGCGGCTGAACTACGGCCTCGCCTACCTCGCGCTGGCGGCATACCTCGCCGTGATGACGGGCGAGGTGCACGAGATGCTGGAGTCGGCGGGGGTGCGGGGGCGCTTGTAGGGAAGATCAGGTGGGCGTGGCCGCGCTCTAGTAACAGCGGCCCATGCCCGCGAAAGCGATTGTCCCGGTTGAAGCGCTTCCTCGCGTAGACCGCGTTCGGGGCCTGGGGCCGCCTCTCGGGCCGTTCGCCCGCCGCGGCCTGCACCGCCATGTCGCCCTGATCCGAACGCCGACGCGATCACCGGGCCCGCGTCCTCGGTCCATGCCTTGCCGCCGGCCTCTGGGGCTCGTCGACCAATGCGCCCTCGATCGCCCCCACGATTGCGTCCGCGGCGTCCGTGTGCCCCAGGTGCTCCAGCGTCATCGCACCCGACCAGGTCTGCGCGGTCGGATTGGCGATCATCTTGCCGTAGATGGCCGGCCATGAATGCATGGGTCATAACGCAGCGACGCGGACCTGGACCGCGATTTGGGCGTGATGGGCTTCGCAAAGCCATAACTCCAGGTGGCGGTGATTTCTCCACCCAGGCGGGCCGCAAGGGGCCGCCCCGTGGCGCGATCTCTCTGCGCGAAGGCAGGTGCGCCCGAAGCCGGCGTCAGGGCCCTTATCACTCCACCGGATAGCCGGCGGTGTTCAGCCTCTCGTAGAGCTCGTTGCGCCGGCCGATCACGTCCACGGGGCGGGCTTCGCGATAGCGGCGGGCCTCGTCGGTGGTGTAGGGCTTGAAGTCGGCGGGCAGGGAGGTGCCGGCGAATTCGCGCACCAGCCAGGTGGTAACCGCGGCGGCGCGCTCGTCGCCGAGTCCGGCGCCCAGCAGGCCGGGCACCTGCATGAGGAAGGCGCGCGATTCGGGCGTGCGCTGAAAGTGGCCCACCTGCCCCGCGAACTTCGGAATGCCCTTCCAGGGCTTGCCCTCGCCATCCTGGCCGTGGCAGCCGGAGCAGTGCAGCAGGTAATCGGTGCGGGCGCGGGCGGCGGCCCGGGCGTCGTATTCGCCCGCCACGGCGGGCGCCGCCACGGCTGCCGCCAGCAGGATGAGGGGCAGGGCTCTCATGTCCGGCACCAGCGCCGCGCAACCCGCGGCGGGCGCCCTTGGGCGCCGCACCGCCACCGGCTGCATCAGGCCTCGGTAACCCCGACGATCACCGACACCGTGCAGTGATACATGGTCTGCTTGTCGGCCATGCACCAGTTGATGTCGTTGTGCACGCCCATGCGATAGGCGGGGCGCTCGCGCTCGTTGAAGTTGCACAGGCAGCGCCCGCAGGCCACCTTGCCGCAGCAGTCGTTGTAGCTCACCAGGTAGTTGCGGCCGTCCTTGGGATTGCGGCAGGTGCCCACCCAGGTGACCTTGGAGGCTTCCGCCCCGGGCGGGCACGAGGTGACCGAGCCGCCGCAGCAGGTGCACAGGAAGCCGTCGAGGGCGCAGTTGCGCCAGTACTCGCAGGCGGTGGGGTCTTGCGCCTTGGGCAGCGCGGCCTCGGCCTCGCCCACCGAGCGGTCGAAGGGCAGCATGGGCAGCACCGCGCCGCCCACCAGCAGCTTGCCGATGCGCGCCAGGGCACCGCGGCGCGAACTCATCTGGGCGGCCTGGCGCACGCGGCGCTCGGCCATGCGGTCGATCCAGGTCTGAAGCATCTGCAGGATCATGGGAGTGTCTCCTTGGGGTGGAAGGCGTGGGCGGGCCGCCTAGGCGGTTTCGCCCGTTTGCGCGCCGCGCTGCAGGTATTCCTGCACCGAGGTCACGCCGATTTCCTTTGCATTGAACAGGCTTTCGAGCTGTTCGCGGTTGTTGATGAGGCCCTTGGCGCGGATCACGCCGTGCTCGTCCAGCAGCACGGCGTAGGGCAGACGGCTCACCTTGTAGGTCATGCCCAGGTCGGCAGACAGCACGTAGGGAAACTGCGAAAGCTTCTGGTCGTGGTAGTAGGCCAGATGCTGGGTGGACTCGCCGTCGCTGGCCAGCACCACGTCGAGCCAGTCTTTCTCGGCGGCGCCGGCGGACTTGAGGATGGGCAGCAGCTTCTTGCACACCGGGCAGGTGGGCGACAGGAAAAACACCAGCTGGCTGCGGGCGCGCTCGCCGCCGATGGCCACCGTGCCGCCGGCCAGCGCCGGCACCTCGAAGCGCGGCCCGGCCTCGCCCAGCTTGGGGCCCGCGTCGGTGACAAGCGCGCCCATGGGGGCCACGCGCTCGTAGAGAATGCCCACCTGCCGGGCCAGCGCCCACAGCGCCACGATCACGCCGAGCATGAGCACCCACAGCAGGGCGTTGGAAATGGCGATGCTGGTCATGCGGGTCAGCTCCTGTCGGGGGCGGGCGCCTCGGCGCGCGCCATGCGGCTGGCCTGCCGCAGCAGTTCGTCGGCCATGAGGTAGGCGACGTAGAAAGCGAGCACGCCCGCCACCAGGGTGATGCCATCGAGCCAGCCGAAGCCCCGCTCGATGGTGGGGCCGCTCACCGCCAGTGCGGCGCCGGCAAGCACGCCGTTACGCACCACCAGGCCCCAGGAGAGCGGATGGGCCGCGCCGCCGCAGCCGCAGTCGATATAGCTGCGGCCCCTGGCCAGATTCCAGCCCATGGCAAAGGCATAGAGCAGGAACAGCGCCGCCGCCACCACCAGCGCCGCGGTGCGGGTGGCGGGCGCCAGCAGCGCCACACCCACCGCCGCCTCGGCCACGGGCAGCGCGCGGGCTGCGGGATCGAGCAGCGACTGGGGCAGCAGGCGATAGGCCGACAACGCCATGAGAAACGCGTTGGGCTCGGAGAGCTTGTGCCACGCCGCACCGAACAGCACCAGCGCGAGCGCGCCCGTCACCGCGCCGGCGGCGGCGGGGTCGGAGAGGATGGCAAGCGGTTCCACGGCGCCGACAGGATCTAGCGCAGCTCGATCTGGCTGGGGAATTCACCCACCTGCGCGGAGGCGCTCACCTTGGGCTTCTTGCCCGAGAGGTCGGTGATGACCAGCGAGGCTTTTTCCGCATCGATGGCGTAGAGCGTGTCGCCGTTGGAGGAGATGGCAATGGCCGTGGCCATGTGGCCGGGCAGCTTGGCCACGCGCTTCTTGGTGGCGATGTCGAACACCCAGATGGACTGGGCGGGTGACTTGTGGCTGCCTTCGCCGCCACCGCCGTGCATGGTCACGTACAGGCGGCCGTTGCCCTGGTGCAGGGCCAGCGGCTGGTAGCCGCCCGGCCGCCAGCCCTTCTTGCGCTCGGCTGGGCTCACCAGCGACCACGTGTCCGCCTTGACGGCCTTGTCGCCGCCCATGTCGATGGACACCACGTTGCCGGTGAAGGACACGAAGTGATACACGTCGCCCGTGGGCTCGCCCTGCACGAACAGCGCATCGCCGTCGGGATCGAACAGCACCTCGGACACTGTGCGCTTGGCCGCGCCGCCGTTGTCGTCGAGGGTGACCAGTTGAACGGTGCCGTCACCGCACAGGGCGCCGAACTTGTTGGATTGGGACTGCACGGGGTAGATGGCCCAGCAGCCGGGCATGGAGATCTCGCCCAGGTTCTTGCGGGCCACCAGGTCCACCACCTGCACCGAGGTGGCCGGGGTGGCGTTTTGCACCACCAGCCAGCGGTCGCCCAGTTGCGACAGCAGGTACTTGTAGTTGAGCGCCATGGCGCGCTTGTCGGTGAGCGCGATCTCGTGCTTTAAGCGCAGGGTGCGGGCGTCCCACACCTCGACGATGTCGGCACGGTTACCGCGCTGGCCGCGATCGTAGTAGCCGGTGGCGATGAAGAGCTCGCTGCCATCGCGGGAGAGCTTGCTCTGGCCCGTGAAGCCGGTGCCGATGACACCCAGGTAGGCGCCCGTCTTGCCGTTGACCACGTGCAGCTTGCCATCGGCGATGTGGTTGATGGCAATGTCGGGGATGTAGAGGGGGCTGCTATCCGCGGGGATGGCGGATTCGACGGTGAGCGTTTCGACGGGCAACTGCGCAGCGGCTGCGTGGCTCAGGCCGGCCAGCAGGGCCGCCAGGGCGCTGCGCCGGATGGCATGGCGAAGGGCCATCATGGTGTGTTCTCCCAGTGTGTTCGCGCCGGGATGAGGGGCTCCCGGAACCCCGGGCTTGCTTGGCACCCGGGAGCAGGGATCGTCTCCGAAAATCAGCGGGCGCACAAGTGCAGCGACGCCGGGGCTTTAAACCCTTATGCAAACACGGGAAAAGGCTCGAAGCGCCCCTTCAGCACCGCCTCGGCCTTGCCCACCCGCAGCCAGCCGTCGATGGCCGTGGCGTAGGTACGGCGGAAGTCGCTGGTGTGGCGCAGATTGTCGCCGTCGTAGAGGTCTTCCAGGTTTACCGGCGTGCCGTAGTGGCCGCCGCGCACCGGCTTGCCGGCGAAGAACCAGGTGTTGGCCGTGCCGTGGTCGGTGCCGAGGCTGGTGTTCTCGGGCACCCGGCGGCCGAACTCGGAGAACACCAGCACGGCTACCCGGTCGGCCATGCCCAGGCGATCCATGTCGCGCAGGAAGCCGTGCAGGGCGTCGGAGGCGTAGCTCAGCAGCCGCTGGTGCAGGTCGGCCTGCTGCACGTGGGTGTCGAAGGCGTTGTTGCGGTAGGCCACGTAGTACAGCCGCGTGGGCAGGCCGGCGGAAATGCACGCCGCCACGCGGGGCAGACCCAGGGGCAGGATGCCGTAGTCCACGGGCGTGCGGTAGGCCGACCAGGCCTCGCGCACGGCGGCCGAGGATTCGCGCGCGCTCACCGCCACCTGTTCCAGGAAGCGGCGCGCGGGGTTGCCGCCGTCCTCGCCTTCCACCGCATCCAGCAGCGGGCGGGTCTGGTGGATGGCGTGGCGCTGAAAGCGATCGGGCTCGTCGAACACCACCGGGGTGTGCACCCGCGAGCGCACCGCCAGCGACTGGGCCACGTCCACGTTGATGATGAAGTTGGGCGCCGGCTTCGGCACCATGGCATCGGCCAGCCGGCCCACCCAGCCGTAGTCGTCGCCGCTGTTGGGCGTGGCGGTGTGCAGGTAGGCCATGGAGGTGAAATGCGAGTATGAGGGGCCCTCGTAGCCCTGGCCATGCAGCACTGCGAGCCGGCCGTCCTTCCACAGCCGCTCGAAGCCGCTCATGCCGGGGTTGAAGCCGAAGCGCTCGTCGAGCTTGCGCAGCTTCGCCGGGCGGATCCCGATGTTGGGCCGCAGCCGGTAGTAGGCGTCGTCGCCGTAGGGCACCACGGTGTTGAGGCCGTCGTTGCCTCCGGAGAGCTCGAACACCACCAGGATGCGGTCGTCGGCCTCTGCCGCGGCGGCGGCGCGGGCGACGGTGCCGAACACGCCGGGCAGGGCAAGGCCGGCGGAGGCTTTGAGGAGAATGCGGCGGCGGGAATCCATGATGGGGGGCTCCGGGAACGAGGTCAGCCGAGCTGGAATTCAGGGCGCGAGAGGATCACGTGCAGCAGCAGCCGCAGCGGGTCTTCAGCCCAGGTTTCGGCGGCCCGAAGGTCGCGGGTGCCCAGCTCCTGGGTCAGGAATTCGGCCATGCGGGCGCGCGATGCGGCATCAAGCTTCACCGACAGGAAGCGGCCCTCGAAGTAGGCCACTGCATCCTCGGGGGTGGCGCAGCCGGCCGCCAGCACCATGGCCGTGAGGTCCAACCGCGCCACCGTGCGGGGGATAGGCTTGACGCGCTCCACCGCCATTTGCCAGCCGCGGTAGCTGCCGTAGCGGGTGTTGAAATCTTCATCGCGGTCGCCGGACATGGTGGACATGGCCATCATCTCCTTGCTGCCGTCCATGCCGCCGGGGCGGGTGGCGGCGGTGAGGTCCATGCCGCTGCGCAGGCGCTCGTGGATGGAGCGGATTTCGTAGCCTGCCTGAGCGGCGGGGTAGCGGTCGCCGGGGATGTAGTTGATGTCGGGAAGCACCACGTCCAGGGCGAAGTTGCCACGCTCGAGCAGCAGCCCCGGGGTGATCCAGGCACGGCCCTGGGCCCAGCCCGCCACCGTGGGAGGGTGCATCAGGCGCTGGCCCAGCGCGGTGGTGGTCTCGTTGAAGTCGGGCACCCCGGGCACGCTCTCGAGGCCAAGCTTGCGGTAGGTGGACACCACCAGATCCACCGGGCTCTTGATGCGCGAGCCCACCGATTCGGGGGCGTGGAAGTCGCGCGACAGGAACAGCGTTTCCAGGAAGGGGGCGATCTCGTAGTTGGTCTCGCGCAGCCGCGCGGCGAGCGCCTGGCGCAGAGCGGGGGAGGGGTCGTCGCGCACGAAAAAGCGGTACAGCTTGGTGACCAGGAACTCGGGCGTGCTCGGCTGGGCAAGGATGATGTCGATCACCTGCACCCCGTCGAAATTGCCGCGTCGGCCGAGGAAGTGTTTCTCGCCATCGTCCACCTTGTCGGTGTTGACCCGGAAGGTGGTGCCCGCGAAATTCCAGCCCGTGAAGGCGCGGGCCGCCTCGCGGATGTCGTGCTCGGAGTAGTGCCCCACGCCCATGGTGAACAGCTCCATGATCTCGCGGGCGAAGTTTTCGTTGGGGGCGCCCTTCACGTTTACGCCGGCATCCAGGAAGGCCAGCATGGCCGGGTCTTGCGCCACGGCGATCATCAGGTCGCGAAAGTTGCCCAGCCCCGCGCGCTGGAAAAGCTGGAGCTGGATGAGCATCTTGCGGTAGTCGCGCACCTTGTCTTCGTTGACCGCGAAGTGGCCGTGCCAGAACAGGGCCATGCGCTCTTCCAGGGGACGCGGAGAGGTGAGCATGCGCTGCGCCCACCAGTAGGCCACCCGGTCGGTCTCCAGCTTGCTGGCCCGCAGCCAGTAGAAAAATTGGTTCACCACCGGCTGCATGCGGCGGTTGCCGCCGGGCTTGACCTTCACCCCCAGGGCCTCGCCCGCGGCGCGGGCCTGGTCGGTAGTGGCGGGGCGGCTGGGAGGGAAGGGGTCGAGCCCCTCTTCAAACACTCCAGAGTGATCGAAGGGCGGCAGCGCGGCGGCGGGCGCCCCTTCGAAGTACACCAGCCGGCGCACCGCCTGGCGGGGCGTAAGGGCGGCCAGGGCGTCGATTTCGGCGGGTGTGCCGCCAAAGCCGGCACGCTCCAGCAGGTGGGCCGCCCGGGTGCGGTTCCACTGGGAGGCATCGATGGGAGAGAGGCTGCCGGCCCAGTCGGACGCGGCGGCGCAGGCAGAAGTGGCCGCCAGAAGCGCGGCGGGCAGGGCGTGACGCAGGAACATGGTGGTGGGCGGACTGGGTGGAAACACCTGGAAATATAGACCCGTTAGCAGGGTTTTCCATCGGCAATCCGCGAAGCGGGGGCTCATGATTTTCATGAAGCGGGCGGATCGACGGCACCGCATGCGCCGGGCAGCGAGCATTGTTGGGAATGACCGCGAGAGGCATATCGTCGGCGTCCACGTCAACGCATCCGTCCGCATGGGTGACCAGGCGGCGTGTATCCGGCGTGCGGCAGACCCACGACTCCGAATCAAGGCGCATGAAGGTTTTGTAGTCCTGCCCTGCCTCGGGTACGAAGCTTGACTTGCGTGGCCCGCATTGGCGCCACACGCCGCTCGCGTCTTGCAGTTGCCAACTCGCGCTCACCGTGATGAGCCTGCCCGCCGGCAAGGCGTACTCGTGCAACGGGAACGAGGGCATCGTGCTCGGTCGAGGCATGCCCAGGGTCTTGTCGCACACCAGATACGAAAGGAACGTCTGAGGAATGTCCGAACAAGCCCGGGCAATTCTGGTCTCGTGATGCATGCATAGCAAGACGAGGCGTCCGATGCGCCAGATGAATTTCAGCGACGCGGGCGCATCTGAAAGGGCCGTCTACGGATACATGCAGCGTGAGTCGCACTCCTTGAGGAAGACATAGCCTTTCGATTGCATGCATGCACTCCATCGATCAGTCAATCGACCATGTGGCCCGACAATATCGTCTTTGTCTTCTGGCAGCCTTTCCTTCTCGAGTTGGTCGCGATCGAAAACTGGTCCGTCCGCGCCGATCGTAGTGCGGGCTGCCCCGCACGCCCACGAATCCTCTCTGCGCTGCTCTTTTGTCATGCCTTCCTTGATCCAGCGGGCGCCGTAGGGCTTGGGGTACATGAGCTTTTCGTAGGCTTCTTTATCACAGTAGACCTGCGGCGTTTGCGGCCCGCAGATCTGTCCATTGCCAAAGGTGCATGCACATAATAAAAGCACGGGGGAAGTCCAGATAAGCCTCATTTCGCACCTTGCAGTAAAACACCGATAGCCTTCCAAACTTCCGAGGAGAGTCCTTCGGATGCGGCAAACGGAGAGGACAATAGAACGGCGCCAGAGGCGCTCCATGCGTTTTGTGTCTTCCTGGTCAGAGGATCCCGACTGCGCTTTGCATTACCCTGTTCGTCATAAAGCCCGGAAGCCTTCCCGCCGATAAAATCGTGCGTTCCCGAAAACGACTCCACGAGCTTGTCTTGCCAACTCCCTTTTAGGTACGGGAAGCCGAACAAGGTGCCAACGGCGCCCTGCACGCCACCGGTCAAGCCAGCCATTTTCTTTCCCTCCGGAGTCTTTTCTAGGAAATCGGCTAGTGACATTCCGACTTGCTTGTCGTCGAAGACAACCATCTCTTGGTTGTTCAGGGCGAGACTCCCATCATGGTTTCTGACGCACCTCTCATTGCTCTTCCCGCACAGCAAATCCAGGTCGATTCGAGTGCCGCCCACCTTAACCCCATCGCCGCGAATGCCCTCGCTTTCTCCGCTGACATTGCTCAGTACCGTGCCGTTGCTGTCCACCACGCCCGCGAACTTCATCGAATCCTCGATCATGAGATCGCGCATTTTTTCGGCGGCGGTGGACAGGGCTTCCTTGGTGATGATGCTGCCGGCGGTGCCGGTGAGGGCGCTGGCGAGGAT
>JBIIUM010000025.1:0-28289 GCA_044339985.1 Burkholderiales bacterium
GGCATGCCGCGCGCCGTTGCCAGCGCTGCAGCACTGACCAATCGGCCCCTTCCAGGGGGATGAAGAACCCCCGGCCGACTTTGTGCTGCGGAAGCGGTGCTTGATGCTGGCAGGCGGCGACGGGGCCATCCTCAAGTAGGCGGTGGGCCGAAATTCGGGGAGCAGCTCAGGGCTACCGGTTACAGATCGCCGCGGTGGCGTTCGACCCGGCCACGGTCACGGTGGCGCAGGGAGCGAGCGCGGCCGGATTGAGGCCCGCGGCGATGACTCCCGCCACGATGGCACCGCCCCATGGCCTTGACGGTGGTCTGCGCCCTGGCGGGGCCTCGCGTGACGCGCTGCGCAGGCAGCCCTGGGCGCCTCGGGCGGTGGTGATATCGTTCGAGCTCCGGCCGCGCTGGCCGATGTCATCTTCACCCGAGCCTTTTCCCGTGTGCCCCACCCTTGCCGAAGCGCCCGACGGCGCCCACGACGAGCGCTTCATGCGCGAAGCGCTGGCGCTCGCCGGCCAGGGCGCCGAGGCGGGCGAGGTGCCGGTGGGTGCGTTGCTGGTGCTCGACGGGCAGGTGGTGGGACGCGGGTTCAACGCGCCCATCGGGCGCCACGATCCCAGCGCCCATGCCGAGATGCTGGCGCTGCGTGATGCGGCTGCGACCCTGCGCAACTACCGTCTGCCCGGCAGCACGCTGTACGTGACGCTGGAGCCCTGTGCCATGTGCGCGGGCGCCATGCTTCATGCCCGGGTGGCCCGGGTGGTGTTCGGTGCGCCGGACCCCAAGACTGGCGCCTGCGGCAGCGTGGTGAACCTGTTTGCCGAGCCGCGGCTGAATCACCATGCCAGCGTCTGCGGTGGTGTGCTTGCCGAGGAGTGCGGGCAGGTGCTGCGCGATTTTTTTCGGGGGCGCCGGGAGTCCGCGGGCTAATGTCCCGGCCGCGGCGTGCCATTGGTCTGTTTGTGAGGGAGGGAGAATTCCATGCGGTTGAAGGATAAGGTTGCCATCATCACCGGGGCCGCGCGCGGCATCGGGCTGGCCACGGCCCTGAAGTTCGAGCGTGAGGGCGCGCGGGTGGCGCTGTGCGACGTGGGCGAGGCGGCGGTGGAGGCGGCGGCCGCCCAGGTGCGCGCCGCGGGCGGCGAGGCGCTGGGATTCGTGGTGGACGTGACCGACCGTCCCGCCATCGACCGCATGGTGGCATCGGTGATGCAACGCTGGGGACGCATCGATGCGCTGGTGAACAACGCCGGCATCGTGATGGACGCGCAGTTGCGCAAGATGTCCGATGTTGCCTTCGACAAGGTGATCGACGTGAACCTGAAGGGCACCTACAACTGCGCGCGGGCGGTGGTGGACATCATGGTGGAGCAGGGCTCGGGAGTGATCCTGAACGCCTCCTCGGTGGTGGGGCTGTACGGCAACTTCGGCCAGACCAACTACGCAGCGAGCAAATTTGGCGTCATCGGCATGGCGAAGACCTGGGCTCGGGAGCTTGGCCGCAAGGGTGTGCGCGCCAATGCGGTGTGCCCCGGCTTCGTGGAAACGCCCATCATCGGCACGGTGCCCGAAAAGGTGCTGGAGGCGTTGCGCGAGCGCGTGCCCCTTGGCCGGCTGGCAAGGCCCGAGGAAATCGCCAACGTGTACGCCTTTCTGGCCTCGGACGAGGCCAGCTACGTGAACGGCGCGGTGATCGAGGTGGGCGGCGGCGCGGCGTTCTAGCGGGTCGAGGTGCCACCCATCACGGCGCGCAACGCCTCTGCAAGCGGCGGGCGCAGCACGCCCGCTTCGGTGATGAGTGCGCTCACCAGGTCTGCAGGGGTGATGTCGAAGGCCGGATTGCGCACCGCCACGCCCGGGGGTGCCCAGCGCTCGGTGCCGTAACCGGTCACCTCGTCGGCGGCGCGCTCCTCGATCGGAATGGCGCTGCCGTGAGCCACGCTCAGGTCCACGGTGGACAGGGGACAGGCCACGTAGAAGGGCAGGTTGTGGCGGCGGGCCAGGACTGCCAGCGGATAGGTGCCGATCTTGTTGGCCACATCACCGTTGGCGGCCACGCGATCGGCCCCCACGATCACCAAGTCCACCTCGCCGCGGGCCATGAGCAGGCCGGCCGCGCCGTCAGGAATCAGGGTGACGGGAATGCCCTCGGCCAGCAGCTCCCAGGCGGTGAGGCGGGCGCCCTGCAGAACTGGCCGCGTCTCGTCGGCCAGCACGCTGACCCGTTTGCCAGCGGCCACGGCCGAGCGGATGACGCCCAGGGCGGTGCCGTGGGCCGCCGTGGCCAGCGCGCCGGCGTTGCAGTGGGTGAGGATGCGCGCGCCAGCGCCGACCAGGGCAGCACCGGCGGCGCCCATGCGCAGATTGGCGGCGCGATCCTCCCTGAGAACGGCGTGCGCCTCGTCCAGTAACGCTGCAGCCGCGCCAGGCCCGTCGGCTGGGGCGACAGCTAGGCGGCGACCCATGCGATCCAGGGCCCAGAACAGGTTCACCGCCGTGGGGCGGCTGCGGGCGAGGTCTTCAAAGGCGGCCTGCAGGCCTGCGTGACGGGCCTCGGTGGGGGCGGCACGCAGCCGGTGGGCCTCCACGGCGATGCCATAGGCGGCGGCACAGCCGATGGCGGGCGCACCGCGTACGGCGAGTGCGCGAATGGCCGCGGCCATGGCGGCTGCGTCCGCGATCCGCAGATACTCCACCCGTGCCGGCAAGCGGCGCTGGTCCAGCAACGACACGGCGCCCTCGGCCAGCCAGGCCACCGTGTGAAAGGGCGATGCGGTCACGGGCGCTTCCTGGTCCGAAGCGGCATGGGCGGAATCTGGCGTCGGGCCCATGGCATTACGCTGCCGCAGGAAGCGCAACTCCCAGGCGCCGGGCAAGGGCAGCGGCGAGGCGCTCGGCAGAAAGACCCCGGACCGGTTCGTAGCGCACATGGGCAGCGCCTGTGCCCGCGGTGTCGAACCAGGCAGCTGCCAGGGGCGAGGCGTCGAGTACCTGGCGGCAATGGGCGGCGGGGGCAGCGGGGCCCACCAGCGCGTCGGCCCCGCCGTGGCGCCAGCAGGCCTCGGTCACCGCGCGCCCCAGGGCCTCGGGCTGGGCGCCGCCCGCCACCACCACGGCGGCACCGAGGTTTTCGAGCAGCGCTGCAGCAGCCGAGCGCTCTGGCTCCAACACCACCACGGTGCCGGTCAGGGGGGCGTCGCGGCGCGCCCGTTCCCGGAGGGCGCGCTCGAACCCACCGTAGTGCAACTCCGCCAGCAGCGCTTCCACGGGGTCCATGGGGAGGAAGAGATCGTGGGCCGCGGCGCGGCTTGCGATGGCGAACCCATGCTGGAACACCCGGGCGGCCATGGCCGCGTGGGCTGCATCCACGCTCGCCGCGGCGATGCCGAAGCGGCGGTCGACCACGATACGCGGCGCGGCATCGGGCAGTGTTGCCGCAGGCCAGCCGGAAGGGGTATGGGCCGCCAGCAGGGCGCGATGGGCGCGAGACCAGGCCCCCACATCGCCATTGCAGAGCGCACGCCCCTTGGTGAACACAGCATGCTGGGCCGTGGCGGGTCCGGCCGACAGGTGCGCCACGTCCGGGCGATTGGCGAACCCCATGGCCTCGGGAGAGTTGTCCACGGCCAGAAGCAAAGGGAAGCCGGCTGCCGCAGACAACTCGCCGCGCAGGCGCGCCAGCGCCAAGGCCCCCTCGGGCCCGCGGGGCGCCGGTGTGGCGCGCGGCAACGCCCAGGCGCCGTGTGCTTCGAGATAGCGCCGCGCCAGGTCCGCGAGCCTCAGCATGTGGAGGCGTGATTGCGCGGCGTCCTCACCCACCGAAACAACGCCGTGCTGGTGCAGGATCAGGCCGATGCTGCGCGGCGTGGCGCGGCGTTGCCAGACGGTCTGACACGTCTTCGCCAGGGCAAAACCCGAGCGCTGAAACGGCACCAGGGGCGCCAGTTCGCCGAAAACCCCCTGGGCCAGGGCCGTACCGTTGACGGTGTTCACGAGCGCCAGCACGGCGTCGGCATGGGTGTGGTCAACGCAGGCGTGGGGCAAGCCGGCGTGCAGCAGGGTCTCAATGGACGGACGCGGGGCTGCAGGGTCGAGCTTGTGGGGCTCGATCGCGGCCATGAGCGCTTCATTGCCCAGGGGCGGTCCGTCCAGCAGCGCGCGCACGGGGGCGAGGGCGAGAGGGGTGAAATCGCTTTCGGTCACCTGGGCCAGATCGGTGCCGCTGCCTTTCACGTAGAGGCACGCGCACGCTCCGAGGCCCGGGGCGGGCCAGTCCGCCTTGAGGGACGTGTTCCCGCCGCCGTAGAGCACCAGCTCCGGATCGGCCCCCAGTTGCCGTGACGTTGACACCCGCAGTGCCAGCATTTCGGCCACGTGCCCCATCGCGCAAACCGCCAGCGGGTCGTTCATGCTTGCAAGTATATGATCCGCCCATGCTTCGATTGTCGCGGGCCGTGGTGACACTGGTTGGCTGGGAAGAGGCTGCGGCGGACCTCATGCAGGTGCGCCGGCGCGTGTTTGTTGAAGAGCAGGGCATCCCTGAATCCCTGGAATGGGATGAGTGGGATGCCCCCTCGCTGCACGCGCTGGCACGCCACGGCGAGGCCCCGGTGGCCACAGGGCGGCTTCTTCCCGAGGGGCGTATCGGGCGGATGGCGGTGCTTGCGGCCTGGCGCGGCCGTGGCGTGGGGCGCGCAGTGCTCGACCACCTGGTGTCCGAGGCCCGCGCCCGGGGCCTGCCCGAGGTGGTGTTGAGCGCCCAGAGGCGGGCGATGCCCTTCTACGCTGCTGCCGGATTCTTGGCCGAGGGACCTGAGTATGACGATGCCGGCATCCCACACCGGACCATGCGTCTCAGGCTGGCGCCGTGAACTGCAACTCCATCCGCGTCTCTCCCAGAGGCGTGCCGCCGGGTCCGAACCGCCGCTCCACGAGGCACGCGTCGCCCGCCGCGCCCCACAGCAGCAACGTGCTGGCGCGGGTGCCGTAGTGGGGGGCGCGGATGAAGGCGGTGGCCAGCAGCCTTTCCAGCTCCAGCCCCACACCCGTCTGGGGCAGTTGGGTGTCGTCCACCGGGGTTTCGTCGGCCAGCAGGGCCAGCAGAGCCGACTCCAGCCGGGGCTTCGGTAAGGCAATGGCGGCACGAAGCGCATCCTGGGCGCGGCGCACCTTGGGCCACGGGGTGCCAAGGCGGTGATTGGACAGTCCGTGGATGCCGGGACCCAACTGCCTGGGCGCGTGGTCGCGGTTGGTGGCGTACCAGAGGGAGCGGCCGTCGGAGAGCAGGAGGTTGAACCCGTCATAGGCGCTGCCGGCCGCTACGACCTCATCAGCGGCCTCGGCGGCGCTGGTGGTGCCGCAGAGGAACTCGCTTACCAGCGCGCCGCGGGAGCGCGGGGATGGGTGCCGCCGGGCCGGGTCGCGCACGTTGGTCACCGCGGCGAATCGCCCGGTGCGGTGCAGGGCCAGCCAACTGCCGCCTTTCTCGCGATCACGGCCACCCACCACCCCCGGCCGGTCCGGCCACTCTCCCAGCGGGTCGGAGGCACGCGCGTGGAACTCATCCCGGTTGGCTGCCACGATCAGGGGCAGATCGGGCCGCATGCCCACGGCAAGGACAATCAGGCACACGGGGGGGCATCCTCGAAACACTCCACCTTTCGGATGCCGCCGGGCATCAGCACCTCGGCAAAGCGGAAGTGCCCGGCCAGAGCTTCGATGCGCTCCGCCGCCCAGCCACGGTCGAGGACCGGTTCGTACACCTCCATCCAAAGGAGCGCTTCGTCACAACGGCGCAACAGGCGGCCCCGGGGCAAGCCTTCGGCAGCCAGTGCCTCGAACAAGGCGGCCACGCGCCTCGCCGCCTCGGTGGTGGCGTCGGCCCGGATACGGTAGTAGACGAACAGCCGGCCAGTACCGCTCACACCGGTTCGTGCAGGGCCCGCACGTCCGAGAGCGCGTCCCCGCCGGACTGCACGGTCAGCCCCTCTCGGGCGGCCGAATGGTCGATCACGGCGTGCACCAGCCAGGCCGGACCGTCGGCCACCGACTGCACCACGATTCCGGCCTGCTGGGCACCGAAGCGCGCGCTGCAAAGGCCCGTCCCGGGGGCCAGAGGCCGCTGCGCGGTTGCAAGGTAGGGGCCACGCTTCACCGTGCCGCGGTATCGGGCGCGCGCCACGATCTCCTGGCCGGGATAGCAGCCCTTGGTGAAGCTGACCCCGCCGGCGGCGTCGAGACCCAGCATCTGGGGGATGAACATCTCCCGGGTGGCGGAAACCACCCAGGGGGCACCACTGCGCACTTCAAAAACGCGGATCGCCGCTGCTGCCGCAGCGCCATGGATACCTGGCAACGCATCCTCAGACAGTGGGTGGGCGATGGCCAATTGGGGCGCAACGCCCAGCGTCAGCACCCCGTCCGACACCCTCACCGTACCCGGTTCCGGAAGAGGCTCTTCATCCCGGGCCGATTCAGACGCCTGCCTGGCCTGCCCGACAGCCTTGTCGAGGATGCGAATGCGCACTCGGGAACGCAATACGAACCGGTGCAACCGCTGTGCAAGCTCGCTGCCGAGCGGTTCAGGCACTTGCAGGTAAAAACCCGTCTCGACACGCGCCAGGCGACCGGTGGCCAAAAGCCTGCCGGCGGGGGTGCAATACCCGAACCACGACCAGGTTTCCGCCGCCACGGAAGCCACATCGCAGGTCAGTTGCCCCTGGAGGAAGGCGGCGGCATCCATGCCCTCCACCGCCACCGGGAGGCATGGCGGGAAGCCCGGGAATGCATTGGCGTCGGATTGGCCGGGGGCGGTGGGGAGAGGACTCATGTGGGGAAACGCGTCGAGACCAAGCGTTGCAGGGGGCGAAAGTATACTGATCGTGCCCTGGACTTTGTGGGCCCTACGGGGCTGCGCAATCGCCCCTTCGCTTCCGTGATCGACACCCCGCTCACGCTGTCGCTGAAACCAGCCCCCGGTCTCGCCGTGTTGCTGGCGGCCCTTTACGGGGCAGCCGGAGCGGCGCTGGCCCTGCTACACCTGCCCGCGGTCATCCTGGCACCGGTGTTGGCGGTGGTGTCGGTGCTGGCCGCGCGGACGGTGAGGCGCGAGGCTCTTGGGCTGGGGCGGGGAGCCCCGACGAGGGTGGTGTTGCGCCTCGATGGCGCCGCGGAGGTGACGCGGGTGGGATTTGCGCCGGCGCAGGCCCGCCTGCGCGCGTGTTCCATGCGCCTTCCGGGGCTGGCCGTGCTGGAGTTGTCCACGCCCGAGGGGCGGTTGGGCGTATTGATCACGCGGCGCCGCGTGGGGGCGCCGGGCTGGCGCCGGCTACAGGTGTTTGCACGATGGGCCCCTGGCGCCGCGTCCCTGCGCGGCGCCGTGAACTCGGCGCCGCCGCCGGGGTCTTTAGGCCCATGACCGAGGCAAGGATCCCTAGGGCCGCGTCAGTCGTGGATGCTATACTCCGCCGCCTTTTTTGGGGCCGTGCCGCACACGGCTTAACCGCAGGCGGAGAGCGTGGCGTCGCATGGGTGACCGGGAGATCGACCAGCAACTGGTCGAGCGCGCGCAGCGCGGTGACAAGCGCGCCTTCGAAATGCTGGTGGCCAAATACCAGCGCAAGCTCGGCAGGCTTCTCTCCCGGTTCATTCGCGACGCCGGGGAGGTGGAGGACGTGACCCAGGAGGCCTTCATCAAGGCCTACCGCGCCCTGCCTTCCTTCCGGGGTGAAAGCGCCTTCTACACCTGGCTCTACCGCATCGGCATCAACACAGCCAAGAACTACCTGGTGGCCATGGGGCGGCGCGCCCCCACCACCACCGAGTTCGACAGCGAGGAGGCCGAAAACTTCGATGACGGCGACCAGCTGCGGGACGTGAACACGCCCGAGGCCGAGCTGATGAGCAAGCAAATCGCCACGACGGTGAACGAAACCATGCAGGCGTTGCCAGAGGAGTTGCGTACTGCGATCACGCTTCGCGAGATCGAGGGCCTCTCCTACGAAGACATCGCCACGATCATGAATTGCCCCATCGGCACGGTGCGATCGCGGATCTTCCGGGCCCGGGAAACTATCGCCGAGCGGTTGCGGCCGCTCCTGGGAACCAGCAAAGACAAGAGGTGGTAGCAATGGAACGTATATCGGCGTTGATGGATGGCGAACTGGAAGACGGCGATGCAGCGGCCGAGATCAGGCGTCTGGGCGCCGGCGAAGACCATGTTGAGACCTGGGCGATGTATCACCTGATCGGCGATGCGCTGCGTGGCGAGCCGGTCGTGGGCGCCGCGGTCTCGCGGGCGATGCGGGAACGCCTCGCGGCCGAGCCGACGATCCTGGCGCCTCGCCGTTCCTCCGTCGCCAGGAAAGCCCGGTTGTACGCGTTGTCGGCAGCCGCCTCCGTGGCGGGGATGGCGGTGGTGGGGTGGCTTGCCTACATGAACCAACCGGGCAGGTTCGAGGGGGCGGGGCCGTCCATGGCAGGCGGTGGTGCTCAACCGGCGGCGCTCGCCCTCGACGAGTCCATGGTGCGCGAATATCTCCTGGCGCACCAGCAACACTCCCCATCCTCGTCGGTGCAGGGGGTGGCTACTTACATCCGCACGGTAGGAATGCGCGAGGGTGGCACGGCGCGATGAGCCTGCGGCATGCAGCCCTGGCTGCGCTCTGGGTGGCGGTGCAGCCGGTTTGCGGCGTGCTTGCCGCCGATGGCGGCCTTCAGCAAGGCGAGGCGCTAGCGTGGCTCCAGCGTATCGCCAGTGCGGCGCGCCACCTCAATTACACCGGCGTTTTCGTGTACCAGGCCGGCGAGGTCACCGAGACGTCCCGCATCGTTCACGCCGTCGATGGCGGCGTTGAGGTGGAGAAACTCGAAGCGCTGGATGGCCCGCCGAGGGAAATCATCCGCCGCAACGACGAACTCGTGACGTATCACCCCGAGACGCGTACCGTGCGCGCCGAGAAGCGCCGTGGCGCCCGCAGTTTTCCCGCCCTATTGCCTGAGCAGTTGAATTCGATCGCCGAGCATTACGAAGTACGCAAGGGTGAGGTGGAACGCGTGGCGGGATTCGATGCGCAGGTTCTTCTGCTCGAACCGCGGGATCAGTACCGGTATGGCCACAAGCTATGGGCGGACACAGGCACCGGACTGCTCCTCAAGGCAAAGATGATCGGCGAGCGCCATCAACCCATCGAGCAGTTCGCCTTCACTCAACTCGCCATTGGTGGCGCCATTTCCCGCAAGCAGCTTGAGTCGCGCTACGCGCTTGAGGCATCCGGGTGGCGCAGTGAGCGGTTTTCCAGCAACGAAGCGTCGGTTTCAGAACCTGGATGGATGATTCGTGGCTCAGCGCCGGGTTTTCGCAAGATTCTCGAGATGCGCCGGTCGCGGGAAGGCGTGGCTGGCGGGTCGCTGACCCACATCGTGTTCTCTGACGGACTTGCTTCGGTTTCCGTGTTCATCGAACCGGCGGTGCCGCGGCAGAAAGTGGCGGAAGGCCTCACGCAGCAGGGCGCCATCAACATCTATTACAGGGGTTTGGGTGAGCACCGTGTCACGGTGCTGGGCGAGACACCCGCCGCCACCGTCAAGCTGATCGCCAACACCCTCGCCCAGACAGGCAAGTAACCCGCCACCGCCCCCGGTGACGACCCTCAACATCAGGAATCGACCCCCATGATTCGATCTTTCCTCGCTGCTGCGGCGGCGCTAGCGCTTTCCTTTTCCTTGCCTGCGGGCGCCCAGTTGCCCGACTTCACCAGCCTGGTGGAAGACCAGGGGCCAACGGTGGTCAACATCAGCACCACCTCGGCACGCCCCGCTGGGGCGCAGGGTCAGGCGCCGGGCGGGGAGGAGGATCCCTTCTTCGATTTTTTCCGCCGCTACGGCCCGCCGGGTCAGCAACCGCAGGAGCGCGAGTCGCGTTCCCTGGGGTCGGGGTTCATCATCAGCCAGGACGGCTACATCCTCACCAACGCGCACGTGGTGGAAGCGGGAGACAGCATCACCGTTCGCCTGAGCGACAAGCGCGAGTTTTCCGCCAAGGTGATCGGCAGCGATCGGCGCTCCGATGTGGCTTTGATCAAGATCGATGCCACCGGCCTGCCGGCTGTGCGGCTCGGGGACGCCAGCCGCCTCAAGGTGGGCGAATGGGTGCTGGCAATCGGGTCGCCCTTTGGCTTTGACAATACCGTCACGGCAGGCATCGTGAGCGCCAAGGGCCGATCCTTGCCCCAGGAAAATTTCACTCCCTTCATCCAGACCGATGTGGCCATCAACCCGGGCAACTCGGGTGGGCCGCTGTTCAATCTCAAGGGCGAGGTGGTGGGCATCAACTCCCAGATCTACAGCCGCACTGGTGGCTTCATGGGCCTTTCCTTTGCCATTCCCATCGACGTGGCCATGGACATCGCTGGCCAGTTGCGCACCACGGGGCGGGTGACCCGCGGTCGTATCGCCGTGGTGATCCAGGAGGTGACAAAGGAGCTTGCGGAATCCTTCGGGCTTTCCAAGCCCCAGGGGGCGTTGGTGAATTCGGTCGAAAAGGACGGCCCTGCGGACAAGGGAGGCATCGAGCAAAGCGACATCATCCTGAAATTCGACGGCAAGCCGATCAGTAGCTCCGCTGACCTGCCGCGCGTGGTGGCAGCCACCAAGCCGGGAACCAAGGTGAGCGTCCAGGTCTGGCGCAAGGGCGCCGCCCGCGACCTGCAGGTGGTGGTGGGTGAACTGGTCGAGGATCGTCGCAGTGCGAGCAGCCCTTCGCGCAAAGCGCCGCCCAAGGCCGGCGACTCGGTGGCCAAGCTTGGTATGAGTTTGTCAGAGCTGACCCCCGACCAGAAACGCGAACTGGGGGTCTCTCACGGGTTGCTGGTGGAAGAGGCTGCCGGAAACACCGCCCGGGCGGGCATACGCAAGGGTGACGTGCTGCTCGCCGTCAACAACCAGGACGTGAAGAGCCTCGAGCAGCTCAACGAAGTGCTCTCACAATTCGAAAAAGCGCGCAGTGTGGCGCTACTGATCCGGCGCGAGGGTGCCTCGTTGTACGTTCCGTTGCGGTTGAACGGCAACTGAACGGGGCCTGACGCCGTCCTTTCCGATAGAATCCGCCCGCGCCGGTTTGGGCGTCACGATTCGAGGGGCACTGCGGTGCCCCTCGTCGCATTCCTACCCCATGCAGCTTATCCGCAACTTTTCCATCATTGCCCATATCGACCACGGCAAGTCGACGCTGGCTGATCGTTTCATTCAGCACTGCGGCGGTCTGTCGGAGCGCGAAATGGAAGCGCAAGTGCTTGACTCCATGGATCTGGAGCGCGAGCGAGGCATCACCATCAAGGCGCAGACCGCCGCCCTGAGCTATCGGGCCCGTGATGGGAAGGTCTACCAGCTCAACCTCATCGATACGCCTGGCCACGTGGATTTCTCCTATGAGGTCTCACGTTCGCTGGCGGCGTGTGAGGGTGCCTTGCTGGTCGTGGACGCATCCCAGGGTGTGGAGGCCCAGACCGTGGCCAACTGCTACACGGCGATCGAGCAAGGGGTGGAGGTGGTTCCCGTGCTCAACAAGATCGATCTGCCGTCGGCCGACCCCGATCGCGTCATCGCCGAGATCGAGGACATCGTGGGGATCCCCGCCGAGGACGCAGTGCGCGCCAGTGCCAAGACCGGCGAGGGCGTGGAGGACATTCTCGAAGCGGTGATCGCGCGCATTCCACCGCCCAAGGGAGACCCGGAGGCCCCCCTAAAGGCGCTGGTGATCGACTCGTGGTTCGACAACTATGTGGGCGTCGTCATGCTGGTTCGAGTGGTGGACGGGCTGCTGCGCAAGGGTGCCAAGGTGCTGCTCATGTCCAGTGGCGCGGCCTACGGCTGCGAGCAACTGGGCGTGTTCACGCCCAAGTCCGTCGGCCGTGAGCGGCTCGCCGCCGGCGAGGTAGGGTTCGTGATCGCCGGCATCAAGCAACTCTCCGACGCACGCGTGGGTGACACCATCACCACGGCGGACCGGCCGGCAGCCGAACCGCTGCCAGGCTTCAAGGAAATCAAGCCCCAGGTTTTCGCCGGCTTGTACCCGGTGGAGTCAAATGAGTACGAGGCACTGCGCGACGCCCTGGAGAAGCTGCACCTGAACGACTCGTCGCTGCACTACGAGCCCGAGACCTCCCAGGCTCTAGGCTTCGGATTCCGCTGCGGTTTCCTGGGTCTGCTGCATATGGATATCGTGCAGGAGCGTCTGGAGCGCGAGTACGGCATGAACCTTATCACCACCGCTCCCACGGTGGTGTACCAGGTGGTGATGCGCGACGGGTCGATCCAGGAAGTGGAAAACCCCTCCCGCCTGCCAGACCCCTCGAAGATCGAGGAGATCCGCGAGCCCATCATCACCGCCACCATCCTCGTGCCGGAGGCCTACGTGGGCCCCGTCATCACCCTGTGCAACCAGAAGCGCGGCAGCCAGCGCAACCTCCAATACATGGGGAGGCAGGTGATGCTCAACTACGAGCTGCCGCTGAACGAAGTGGTGATGGACTTCTTCGACAAGCTGAAGTCCGTGAGTCGTGGCTATGCCTCTCTGGACTACGATTTCAAGCAATTTCGCGCCGACGATCTCGTGAAGCTCGACATCCTGATCAATGGCGAAAAGGTCGATGCCTTGTCGCTGATCGTGCATCGCTCCAATTCGCAGCACCGCGGCCGTGAGCTGGCGGCGCGCATGCGCGAGCTCATCCCGCGGCAGATGTTCGACGTGGCGGTGCAGGCCGCCATTGGTTCTCACATCATCGCCCGCGAAAACATCAAGGCGCTGCGCAAGAACGTGCTGGCAAAGTGTTACGGCGGCGACATCACGCGCAAGAAGAAGCTGCTGGAAAAACAGAAAGCGGGCAAGCGGCGCATGAAGCAGGTTGGAAGCGTGGAAATCCCGCAGGAGGCTTTCCTGGCCATTTTGCAGGTTGAATCGAAGTGAAGCGACGAGAAGGGGAGGCGGGGTGAATTTCGCACTGGTGATGCTCTTGCTGCTGGTGTTCACTGGCGGCATTGCGCTCTTGGACCGTCTGGTGTTGCGCAACCGCCGGCCAGCGGAGTCGCGCGAACCGTGGTGGGTGGAGTATCCGAAGAGCTTTTTCCCGGTGATCCTGGTGGTGTTCCTGCTGCGCTCCTTCCTCGTGGAACCATTCAAGATTCCTTCGGGCTCCATGATTCCCACGCTGCTGGTTGGCGATTTCATCCTGGTGAACAAGTTCACCTACGGCATCCGGGTTCCCGTCCTCAACACAAAAGTCATTCCGGTCAATACGCCGCAGCGCGGTGAAGTGATGGTTTTCCGGTATCCAGAAAACCCCTCTCTGGACTACATCAAGCGGGTGGTCGGCACGCCCGGGGACGTGGTCGAGTATCGCAACAAACGCCTCACGGTCAATGGCGTTCTGGTGCCCGTGGAAGCCGAACCAGACTACAGCTATGCTGATTCGGGCCTCAAATTCATCAGCGCGCGGCGCTTTCGGGAAACCCTCGGGGCACAAGACCACTCGGTGATCGTGAATCTCGATGCGCCACCGGTGCAGTTGGCCGGAGTGCGATCATTCCCCCACCGTGAGAGCTGCGAATACAATGACGAGGGTTTTGTTTGCAAGGTGCCGGCGGGTCACTACTTCATGATGGGTGACAACCGCGACTCGAGCAGCGACAGTCGCTACTGGGGGTTCGTGCCTGACGCCAACGTGGTGGGCAAGGCATTCCTCATCTGGTGGAACTTCGGTGAGTTCAAGCGCATCGGTACGGGAATCCGCTGAACGGTCCGTGCGCAACATCGCCATGGCATGGAGGCAGGACGCATGAAATTCCAACGGGGCTTGAGCCTCATCAGCCTGATCTTGATCGGCGGCTTGATTTTTTTCGTGGCCGTATTGGGGATGAAATGCCTGCCTGCGTACATGGAGTTTTTCGCGGTGTCGAGGAACCTGAAGGGACTCGTGGCCAGCGGGCAAGGCAGTTCCATGAGGGAAATCCAGTCCAGATTCGACGCTCAGGCGGTAATCGACGACATCACGTCGGTGCAGGGGCGCGATCTCGAAATCAACAAGAGCGGTAATTCTTTGTCCATCTCCGTTTCATACGAACGCAGGGTGCCGTTGTTCAACCACGTGAGCCTGTTGTTCACCTTCGACGCGTCGGCCGAGCGCTAGGGTTCTCGTCGCAGCGCAACGATGGCGGAAGTCGAGGGGGGCGCCTTTGCCGGATACCGGTTCCGGGATCCCTCGCTGCTGCGGGTGGCGCTTACCCACCGGTCGCACGGACAACCGCACAACGAGCGTCTTGAGTTTGTGGGCGATGCGGTGCTCAACTGCGCCATCGCGGCGGAACTGTTCCGCCGGTTTCCCTCCATGGCGGAGGGTGACCTTTCACGGCTGCGCGCAAACCTGGTCAATCAGGGGGCCTTGGCGAGCGTCGCCACGACGCTGGGAATCGGCGAGCACCTGCGACTGGGCGAGGGCGAGGCGCGCAGCGGCGGAGCGGGACGCCCCTCGATCCTGGCGGATTCCTTCGAGGCCCTCATTGGTGCGGTGTTTGTCGACGGGGGTTTCGATCCCGCCCGGACGCTTGCCCTGGAGTTCTTCGAGGCGCAGCTATCCGGCCTGAGTGCCGCCCCGGCAGCCAAAGATCCCAAGACCTCGCTGCAGGAAGGCTTGCAGGCACGCCGCCTGGCCTTGCCCGTTTATCGCGTCCTGGCGACTCACGGTGCAGATCACCAGCAGTGCTTCGAAGTGGAGTGCGGTATCGCCGCGCTTTCCGTGAAGGTCAACGCAACAGGTTCGAGCCGGCGGAGCGCTGAGCAGGCCGCCGCCCAGGCGGCCCTCGATCAACTGGGGTGGCGGTGACCAGCGTCACGCATCGTGCCGGCCACGTGGCCATCGTGGGTCGCCCCAACGTGGGCAAATCCACGCTCCTCAACCGTCTTGTGGGCCAGAAGGTCAGCATCGTCTCGAGAAAGCCCCAAACCACCCGCCACCCGATCATCGGCGTGGTCACCCGGCCGGATTTTCAGCTGGTATTCGTCGATACGCCGGGATTTCAAACCCGCCATGGCGGGTTGCTCAATCGCTCGCTCAACCGCGCCGTGACGGATTCCCTCGCGGGCGTTGACGCCGTATTTCTGGTGATCGAGGCGCTGAGGTACGGCGAAGCCGATGCAGAGCTGGTTCGCAGGCTGCCACCGGATATTCCGGTCATCCTGGCCATCAACAAGATCGACAGACTGACGGACAAGTCGCTGCTGCTGCCATTTCTTGAACGGCTGCGTCACGAGCATCCCTTCGCGGAAATCGTCCCGGTCAGCGGTGCCGCGGGCACCCAGTGCGAGGCGTTGATCGAAGCTCTGAGGCAACACCTTCCCGAGGGCCCGGCCATGTACGATGCCGACGCCCTGACCGATCGCAGCGAGCGGTTTCTTGCCGCTGAGCTGGTGCGTGAAAAGGTGTTCCGATGCACCGGCGAGGAGTTACCGCACCAGTGTCACGTGACGGTGGAGCGCTTCGAGACCGAGGGCGAACTGCGGCGCATCGCTTGCACCATCGTCGTGGCGCGAACCGGCCAAAAAGGCATGGTGATCGGCGCTGGTGGAGAACGCCTCAAGCAGATCGGCACGACGGCGCGGCAGGATATGGAGCGCTTGTTCGGGGGGCGCGTGTGGCTTGATTTGCACGTGCGCGTGGAGAAGGACTGGATGACCGACCCCGGGGCACTGCGCCGTCATGGGTATCTCTGAACCACGGGAGGGCGGGGCTGTTTCCGTCGCGAGCGGCCGTGGACGGGAAATCCAGCAGCCCTGCTATCTGCTGCACGCGTACCCCTGGCGGGAGACCAGTCTCGTGGCCGAGTTGTTCACGCGCTCCCATGGACGGATGGCGGTGGTTGCCAAGGGTGCGCGTCGCGCGGGCTCGGCCATGCGGGGCACGCTTCTGGCATTCCAGCCGCTTCTCGTCACGTGGTCCGGCAAGAGCGAACTGAGGCTATTGCATTCGGTGGAGTGGCAGGGCGGCGTGCCGCTGCTCCAGGGGGTGGCGTTGCTGTGCGGGCTTTACCTCAACGAATTGCTGGTCAAGGCGCTCGCGCGCGAGGACCCGCACGAGACCCTCTTCGACGGCTACGACGCCGCGGTTCGCCAGCTTGCCACGGGCTCTCCTCCTGCCGCGCTGTTGCGGTCTTTCGAGCGGCTGTTGCTGGCGCAGCTCGGCTACGCCGTGCAACTGCAGCAAGACACCCTCGGCGCAGCGGTTGTGCCGGAGCGCCGCTACCGCTACCTGCCCGAGCATGGCCCGGTAAGCGTGCAAACCGACGATGCAGAGGATCTCTGGACCGTGCACGGCCGGACGCTGGCATGCATGACCGATGACGACTACAGTGATCCGCTCGTGGCTTCCGAAGCCAAGCGGCTCCTGCGCATGCTGATCCAGCACCACCTGGGCCAACCGCAATTGCATACCCGTCAGCTCGTGCAGGACCTGTTGCAGCTCTGAGCCACTCCCCCGATTCGACGATTCCAAGACCCCATGACCCGGCTGAGCGTGAACTTGAACAAGGTGGCCCTGGTACGCAATCAGAGGCCGCTGGGTATCCCGGACGTATCGCGGCTCGGCGGCATCGCCCTGGCCGCCGGGGCTGGCGGGCTGACGCTGCATCCGCGCCCCGACGGCCGCCACGCGCTCGCCTCGGACGTGGCCGATCTCGCGGTGCTCGTGGCGAGCCATGGCGGCGCGGAGCTCAACGTGGAGGGCAATCCGTTCCACAATCTCCTGCCCATCGTGCTTGCGCACCGGCCTCACCAGGCGACCCTCGTGCCCGATGGGGAGGCCGCGCTGACATCGGACCACGGCTGGAATCTCGCGGCGGACGGAGCGCGCCTGGAACCCTTGGTACGCCAGCTACGGGAGTGCGGCGCTCGCGTGAGTCTGTTCATGGATCCCGAGCCCGCTGCCATGAAACTGGCTGCGCGCCTCGGCGCCCACCGCGTCGAGTTGTACACCGAACCGTGGGCGCGCGCCTGGGGAACTCCCCAGGAGGGGGAAGTCCTGGCTCGTTATGCGCAGACCGCGCAAGCCGCACTGGAGGCAGGCTTGGGCGTGAACGCGGGCCACGACCTCAATCTGCGCAACCTGCCTGCCTTCCTGGCCGGGGTGCCGGGTGTGCGTGAAGTCTCCATTGGCCATGCACTGGTCGCAGATGCGCTGGAGCTTGGCATGGCCGGTGCTGTACGAAGCTATCTGCAAGCACTTGCCACGAGCCGTTCCCAGTGATCCACGGCATCGGCGTGGATGTGGTTCTCACGCAGCGCGTGGCCAGCGTGTTGGAGCGCCACGGCGAGCGCTTTGCGAGGCGCGTGCTCTGCGAAGCCGAGTGGCGCGACTTCGAGGATGCCGCCGACCCCGGGGTCTTCCTTGCCAAGCGCTTTGCTGCCAAGGAAGCCTTCGGCAAGGCGCTGGGCACGGGCGTCAGAGCGCCGGCCACGCTGCATGCCCTTTGGGTGGTGCGCGATGCGCTGGGGAAACCCGCCTTCAGGTTCTCTGACTCCCTGGCCCGCTGGATGGCCGAGCGCGGAATTCAACACCACCACCTGAGCTTGAGTGACGAGCAGGGCGTCGCCGTGGCAATGGTGGTACTGGAATCAGGAGCGGCTCAAACGTGAACCCTTTGGCGCGCTCCATGCCCCTCGGGCCGGTCATGCTCGATGTGACGGGCCTCGAACTCTCTGCTGAGGAACGCGAACTCCTGATGCACCCTGCCGTGGGCGGGGTCATCCTTTTTGCTCGCAACTATGCCGAACCGGTGCAGCTGTGCGAGCTCACCGGGTCAATCCACGCGCTGCGCAGCCCCGCGCTGCCCATCGCAGTGGATCACGAGGGCGGCCGTGTTCAGCGCTTTCGCGAGGGGTTCACGCGACTGCCGCCCATGGCGAGTCTGGGTAGTCTGTGGGATCGGAACCCGGCCGATGCTTGCGAGGCGGCGCGTGCGGTGGGTTTCGTGCTGGCGTCGGAGTTGCGCGCTCACGGCGTGGACTTCAGCTTCGCGCCGGTGCTCGATCTGGACCATGGCCGCAGCGGTGTGATCGGCGACCGTGCCCTGCACGCCGAGCCCGAGGCGGTGTGCGCGCTGGCGGGTGCGCTGGTGGAGGGCTTGGGACAGGGGGGGTGCGCTGCCGTGGGCAAGCATTTTCCCGGGCATGGCTGGGCAGAGGCCGACTCCCATACTGCCCTGCCCGTGGACTCGCGATCGCTGCAGCAGATCGAGGCGCGCGATCTGTCGGCTTTCGCGTGCCTCACCGGGAATGCCCTGGCCGGCATCATGCCCGCGCATGTCCTGTACCCGGCCGTCGATTCGGTCACGGCCGGGTACTCGCGCCTGTGGCTGAAGGACATCTTGCGCAACCGCCTTGGCTTCCAGGGCATCGTTTTCAGCGACGACTTGTGCATGGTGGGCGCCCATGGCGTGGGCGGCATCGTGGCGCGCGGCCGTCAGGCCCTGGATGCCGGTTGCGACGTGGTGTTGGTCTGCAATGATCCACGCGCCGCGGCGGAGTTGGTGGCGGGGCTTCACCGTGCTTGTCCGCCCGCCACCCTGGCGGCGTTCGCCCGGCTGCACGGTCGTCCTCATGCGGCCCCCATGGAGGCGCTCCAGCGCCAGGCGCCCTATCGCGAGGCAGGCCGCGTGGTTGCCGGCCTGTCCTCGACCCGTGCCGCCTGAATCACCTCCACGCCTATACTGCGATCCGCGGGTAATCCGATGCCCGACACCCTGGGGAGCCATGGAGTACGACTTCGATCGCTGGAGCCGCCTGGCTGGCGACGACCCTAACGCCTTCGAGCATGCTCGTCTCGAAGCCATCGAGGCGGTGATCGCCAAGGCGCCAGTCGAGCTGCGGCAGCGCCTGCGTGCGCTGCAGTGCCGCGTGGACCTGGAGCGACAGCGCGCTGGGAACCCGTTGGGCTCCTGCATACGCATCAGCGCCATGATGTGGGATCGCTTCCACGACCTGCGTCAGGCGCTGGAGGAACTGAGGGCGCCCCTAGCCAACCATGATCGCCTTTCACGGGGCTCCGAGGCCGTGAGCGCGCGGGTGTTGCCCTTTCCCTCGCCGCGGTGATGAGTGAGCCGGGCCAGCCGCGCTTGAGCGGGTTGGGTGCCTGCACCCGTTGTGCGCGCCTGGCGGGGTTCCTTAGCGAAACCCGGGCGCGCCATCCCGACTACTTCTGCCTGCCGGTGCCGCCTTTTGGCGACACCGCCCCGCGACTGCTGGTGGTGGGCCTGGCGCCGGGGATGCACGGAGCAAACCGCACAGGCCGGCCTTTTACGGGAGACTACGCAGGCGAGTTGCTATACGACTCCCTGCACCGCTTCGGCTGGTCTACCGGACCACGATCCCTGCACGCGGAAGATGGCCTGCACCTCGCCGGCTGCCGCATCACCAATGCGGTCAAGTGCGTCCCGCCGGCCAACAAGCCCGTCTCCGCCGAGATCCGCAACTGCAACAGCTGGCTCGCGCAGGAGCTTGCAGCCCTCACGCCCGGCGCCGCCATCCTTGCCCTGGGTCGCATCGCCCATGACGCCGTGCTGCTGGGGCTCGGACTGAAGCCTTCGGCGGCCGGCTTCGCGCACGGCGCCCGCGCCAGCCTGCCTGGCGGATTGACGCTGTTCGATAGCTATCATTGCAGCCGATACAATCTGAACACCCGTCGCCTCAGCCCCAAGATGTTTCTGGCGGTCCTCGAAGGTGTGCAGCAGCACCTGGCGCGTCCCGCGGTCATTCCATGATTCAGCCTGTCGCACTTTCCGAAACTGCAAACGCAGTTTCCAACCTCGAGGAGACAGTCTCCAACCTGCCGCACCGCCCCGGGGTGTACCGCATGCTGGGCGCCGGGGGCGAGGTTCTGTACGTGGGCAAGGCGCTCGATCTGCGCAAGCGCGTATCGTCGTACTTCCAGAAGTCTGGAGGCTTGTCCCCGCGCATCCAGGTGATGGTGGCCCAGGTGCGCGGCATCGAGACCACGGTGACGCGCTCCGAGAGCGAGGCGCTGCTGCTGGAGAACAACCTCATCAAGGGCCTCGCGCCGCGCTACAACATTCTGTATCGCGACGACAAGTCCTACCCCTACGTCATGCTCTCTGGGCACCGTTTCCCGCGGCTGGGTTTCCACCGCGGCGCGCTGGACAAGGCGAACCGCTATTTCGGGCCTTTCCCCCACGCCAGCAGCGTGCGCGAGAGCATGGCGCTGCTGCAGAAGGTGTTCCGGTTGCGCACCTGCGAGGACACGGTGTTCTCCAATCGATCGAGGCCGTGCCTGCTGCACCAGATACGCCGCTGCACGGCGCCCTGCGCGGGGCTGGTGGACGAGGCAGCCTATGCCGCCGACGTGCGCGACGCCACCTTGTTCCTGCAGGGCCGGGAAGACGAGGTGCTGTCGGACATGCAGCGGCGCATGGCCGATGCGGCGCAGACGCTCGACTATGAGCGGGCAGCGCTGTTCCGGGACCGTATCCGCAGCCTCCAGGCGATCCGCGAAACGCAATACGTGTCCAGCGCCAAATCCCTCGATGCCGACGTGGTGGCGGTGGCGTCCGAGTCGGGTCTGACAGCGGTGAACCTGGTGATGATCCGCGGCGGCGTGCATCGCGGCGACCGTACCCTGTTCCCCCAGAATGCCCGCGAGGCCGACGAGCGCGATGCGCTGGAAGCCTTTCTGTCGCAGCACTACCTGGAGCGCCCGGCACCCTCGCTGGTGATCGTGAACCGGCCCGTGGAGGCGCACCCCTTGTCAGAGGCGCTGGGGGCGCAGTCGGGGACAAAGGTGCAAATCGTGCACAACCCCGTGGCGGAACGTCGCGTCTGGGTGGAAATGGCCGAGCAGAACGCGCGCCTCGCACTGCGCCAGCGTCTGGCGACCCAGGCCACCCAGGAGGCACGGCTGGGCGCGCTGCAGCGCGCCCTGGCGCTCGCAGAGGGGGCACAGCGCATCGAGTGCTTTGACATCAGCCACACCATGGGTGAAGCCACCGTGGCCTCGTGCGTGGTGTACGACCGCGGCGCCATGCAAAATAACGAGTATCGCAGGTACAACATCAACGGCATTTCGCCGGGCGACGACTATGCGGCCATGCGCCAGGCACTGGAGCGGCGCTACCGGCGCCTGGTGGAAGGGGAGGGCCGTTTGCCCGACGTGCTGCTCATCGACGGCGGCCGCGGGCAGGTGAGCAGCGCCCTGCAAGTGCTGGCGGAGCTGGGTCTCTCCGGGCTGCCTGTCGTGGGCGTGGCCAAGGGAGAGGCGCGCAAGGCGGGGCTGGAGCAATTGATTCTCGCCGAAACCGGTGAAGTGCTGCGCCTGCCGTCCGACGATCCGGCGCTGCACCTGATACAACAAGTACGCGACGAGGCGCATCGTTTCGCCATCACCGGCCATCGCAATCGCCGCGGCAAGGCCCGCACCGCCTCGTCCCTGGAGGATGTGCCCGGCATCGGCGCCACGCGCCGCCAGCGGTTGCTGGCGCGATTTGGCGGCCTGAAGGGGGTGGTGGCCGCCGGCGTGGACGAGCTCGCCCAGGTCGAAGGCATCAGCCGCGCGCTGGCAGAGCGGGTCTACCAGTATCTGCACTGAGAGTCGGAGAGGAGACCACCACGTGCCGATGAATGTACCGATCCTGCTAACCTGGGCACGGATACTCATCATTCCGTTTTTTCTGGGACTGTTCTACCTGCCCGAGTCAGTGCTGACGGGGCACGGCAAGAATATGCTGGCGGCACTGCTGTTTCTGGCCGGAGCCATTACCGATTGGCTGGACGGCTGGCTGGCACGGACCCTGAAGCAGACGTCGTCCTTCGGCGCTTTTCTCGACCCCGTGGCCGACAAGCTGCTGGTGGCGGCTGCGCTGGTGATGCTGGTACGCCTGGACCGCGCCGACGCCATCGTGGCGGTGATCATCATCGGCCGGGAAATCACCATCTCGGCCCTGCGCGAGTGGATGGCCAGGATCGGCGAAACCCGTTCCGTGGCCGTGTCCGCCCTGGGCAAGCTCAAGACCGCTTCGCAGATGACCGCCATCACCATCTTGCTGTGGCATGACCCCCTGTTCGGCCTGCTGGACCTGCGTCTGATCGGGACGGCGCTCATCTACGTGGCGGCACTGCTCACGCTGTGGTCGATGGCCTACTACCTTCGCATGGCGATACCCAGGGCGCGGGCCAGGCAATGAGGCGTTCTCGGCGGCGTTCTTGACAGTGCCATGGCGAACCCTATAATTCGCGGCCTGTTTTCGCGGGAATAGCTCAGTTGGTAGAGCGCAACCTTGCCAAGGTTGAGGTCGCGAGTTCGAGACTCGTTTCCCGCTCCAGTTTCCCAAGGGAAAGCGGTTCGCGAACCGTTTTCCCTTTTTAGTTTTCCGCTGTCGCCGAGAACCCTGGCGGGGTGGCAGAGTGGTCATGCAGCGGCCTGCAAAGCCGTCCACAGCGGTTCGATTCCGCTCCCTGCCTCCACGGTCACCGCACGGCAGCCGTCATGGTCGCCTGGCGGCCCCTGGCGCATTGCCCGGATGGCGAAACTGGTAGACGCAGGAGACTTAAAATCTCCCGGGCCCCTAGGGCCCATGTCGGTTCGATTCCGACTCCGGGCACACCTTCCAGGCGTGTCTCTCCAGCGCCGCAGGCGCCCCCTCACGAAAAACCGTGACCAGAGGGGCGGGAGCAATGCGCCGCTGCCTCTAAAGCTCGCCCTGCAGAATCCGTAAACGCAGGTAGCGCCTGGCGCGATACGAGCGGATTTCCCCGCCTCGTTCATCCGCGCTTCGCGATCCGATCAACCGGATTCCCTGCCATGACCGTCATCGTCGGTTACATCATCATTCTCGGTGCCGTGCTCGGCGGGTTCGTCCTTGCCGGCGGCCACGTGGGCTCGCTGGTGCAGCCCGTCGAGCTGATCATGATCGGCGGTTCGGCGGTGGGCGCTTTCGTGGTGTCCAACAACAGCAAGGTGATCAAGGGCACTTTCCGCGCGCTGCCCACCACGCTGAAGGGCTCGAAGTTCACCAAGGCGCTGTATCTCGAACTGTTGTCGTTGCTCTACGAAGTCCTTGCCAAGGTTCGCAAGGAGGGCTTGATGTCCATCGAGAGCGACGTGGACACTCCGGAGCAGAGCCCCGTGTTCGCGAAGTATCCGGCCATCCTCGCCGATCACCATGCCATGGAGTTTCTCACCGACTATCTGCGCCTCATGGTGGGGGGGAACCTCAACGCCTTCGAACTTGAAAACCTCATGGACGTGGAGATCGAGACCCACCACCAGGAGGGTGAGGCGCCCATTCAAGCGGTCAGCAAACTCGCTGACGGCTTGCCGGCCTTCGGCATCGTGGCAGCAGTCATGGGGGTGGTTCACACCATGGAGTCGGTGGGGCTGCCGCCGGCGGAGCTGGGCAAGCTTATCGCAGCAGCGCTGGTGGGCACATTCCTCGGCATATTGCTCTCGTACGGGTTCGTCGGACCGCTTGCCACCCTACTGGAGCAGAAGCTCAATGAAGGCACCAAGATGCTCCAGTGCATCAAGGTGACGCTGCTTGCCAGCCTCAACGGCTACGCGCCGCAGGTGGCGGTGGAATTCGGACGCAAGGTGCTCTATTCCACCGAGCGCCCGAGTTTCTCGGAGCTCGAACAGGAAATGAAGAGCCGCAAGGGTAAATGAGCCTGCGCGAGCGGCCTCGGTCGACACCACCATGAGCGACGATTCCCAGCGGCCGATCATCGTCAAGAAGATCCGCAAAGGCGGCCACGGACACCACGGCGGTGCGTGGAAGATCGCCTATGCGGACTTCGTCACCGCGATGATGGCGTTCTTTCTGCTGATGTGGCTTCTTGGCTCCACCAGCAAGGGCGATCTCCAAGGCATCGCCGAGTACTTCAAGAACCCGCTCAAGGTGTCGTTGTCCGGGGGCTCCGGGGCGGGTGACGCCAACAGCATCATCAAGGGCGGTGGCCACGATCTGACCCGGGCCACCGGCCAGGTGAATGAGCTCATGCCAGGGCAGAAAAAGCGCGGCGGGACGGATCTGGAAGAGGCGAAGGGAGCACTGCGCGCCATCGATGTGGAGTTGCTGCAGGCCCTGAAGGACAAGCTGGACCAGGCGATCGACGAAAGCGAGACCTTGCGCCAGTTCCGCAACCAGTTGCTGGTGGACATCACCACCGAGGGTCTCAGGGTGCAAATCGTGGACGCGCGCAACCGGCCGATGTTCGCCATGGGCAGCAGCGCCCTGCAACCCTACACCCGCGACATACTCCGGGAAGTGGGTAAGGTGCTCAACGCTGTTCCCAATGGAATCAGCCTGTCGGGGCATACCGATGCCGCGCCGTATTCCGGCGGCGAACGCGGTTACAGCAACTGGGAGCTCTCCGCCGACCGCAGCAACGCCGCGCGCCGCGAACTGCTCGCCGGCGGGATGGCGGAGGAGCGCATTGCGCGTGTCATCGGTCTTGGATCCGCTGTCCTGCTCGACAGTAACGACCCCCTCAATCCCATCAACCGTCGCGTCAGCATCATCGTGATGAACCGCGAAGCGGAGGAGGCGGCGCGACGGGACGGCGGTATCCTGCGGGCGGACTCAGCCGTGGCAGTCAAGGAGGGCATCGGTGTACAGCCACGCTGAAATGGCGCCCCGCGCGCTGGTTGCCGGGGTGCCGATCCTGCGCGCTGCCCTCGCTCAGGCCCTGGCTTGCGCCACGCTGCTCGCTGTCGACGGTGGCCACACGTTCGGGATCGTCGGGCAGGCGGTGATGGCGGCAGCCCTCGGCTTGCTGTTTCGCCTGCCGCCGTGGTGGATTCCCGTCAATCTGGCCTTTGTCCCGGCGGTGGCGATGGCTTCCACATGGGCGGTTTCCCCTTCGGCCTACCTGGCGGGCTTCCTGGCGCTGGCGGGTGTGTATGGAATCGCCTCACGCACCAGGGCGCCGCTGTACCTCACCGGCATCGGTGCCTGCCAGGCGCTGTCCACTCTCCTGCCAGCTGATCGTCCATTCCGTTTCCTCGATGCTGGATGCGGCATCGGCACCACGCTGACGTGGCTGTCGGCACACCACCTTGCGGGCACCTTCGAGGGTGTGGAACTGGCTCCGCTGCCCGCGGGGCTTGCATGGATACGCGCGCGTCTCTCGGGCGGCCTCTTCAGCGTGCAACGTGCGGATCTTTGGTCACTGTGCTTTGTGGACTACGACGTGGTGTATGCCTTCCTGTCGCCGGTGCCCATGGCAGCGCTTCTGGAGAAGGCACGCCGAGAAATGCGTTCAGGCAGCCTGCTGGTGTCCAACACGTTCCTGCCTGACGGGCTGCCTCCCGACCTGTCGATTCCATTGGATGGCCGGGGCAGGATGCTTCACGTCTGGCGCTTCTGAGGGTTCATCGTGGACATGCCGGCTCTGGTGTCGGACTGGACCCAGCGCGAGATACCGGTCCTGGCCAGCACTACGGCCGCCTTGCGGGAACTTGGCAAGGAGGAGGACCGCACCAGCGCCCGGGACATCTCGCGCGTAGTGCTGCGCGACCCCCTCATGACCTTGCGCGTGCTACGTCACGCCGAGATCAACCGCTCCTCGCGCCAACCCACCGACATCACCACCGTGGAGCATGCCGTGATGATGCGCGGCATCTCGCGATTCTTTCGGGACTTCGCGGAGCTGCCGGTCCTCGAGACACAGTTGGCGGGCGATGGCGAAGCGCTGCACGGCGCCCTCACAGTCATCAGCCGCGCTCAACATGCAGCGGTCTACGCCCGTGCCATGGCCTCCCATCGGGTGGACCTGGAGACCGACGAAGTGATCATCGGGGCACTGCTGCACGATCTGGCGGAACTGCTGCTCTGGTGCCACGAGCCGCGAAAGGCAGCGCTGATCCGCTATTTGCTCGAACATGCACCGGGCGTTCGCAGCGCTGGCGTGCAATCGGTGGTGCTGGGCTTTTCCAATGTGGATCTCACCCTGGCGTTGGCCGATGCGTGGAGGTTGCCGCCCCTGTTGCGCCGCTTGATGGACGATCACCACGCGGCACGCCCGCGGGTGGTGAACGTGGTGGTGGCAGCGGCGCTGGCGCGCCACACGGCCCATGGCTGGAATGATCCGGCCATCCCCGACGATCTCAACGCCGTACGTTCGCTTACCGGTCTGAAGCCCGAGGCGAGCTACCGGCTCGTGCGTAACGCCTCATTGCGGGCCGCCGCGTGGTGGCGCTCCACAGGTGTGCGTCCTGCCGCGGCGCGTTTTCCCTCCATCGCCGACCCGGCCGCTTCAACGGCACTTCCCGAGTCCCACGCCGAAGCCAACGTCACCCGATTTCGAGAAGCACTGTCTAGCCTGGAACATGCTCCGCCAGGCACCGAACCCGCTGCTCTGGCGGCCATGACCTTGTATGCCCTGCACAAGGGCCTTGGCATGGAGCGTGCCGCCTGGGGCGAAGTGGATGAGCGGGCAGGGCAGTTGAACATCCGCCTGGCGCTTGGCGACGTGCGTCCCGGTCTGCGCGGCTACCGTGTGCAGTTGGGTGGCCGCCACCCGTTCGAGTTGCTGCTCCAGAAAACCCGCTGCGTCTTTGCCACCGGCGAGCACCGCGAACGACTCGCCAGCCTGCTGGACGCTCAAGGGCGATCTACAATCGGCGCCAATGACTTCGTCGCCATGTCACTCGTCTTCCCCGGCCGACCACGGGTACTGTTTCTCGCCGACCATGCCCGCTCGGGACGGACCATCGACGAGAAGATGCTTCCCGCCTTCAGGGCTGCGTGTAACATCTTTGCCCGCCACGCAGCGAGTTCGCCGACCAACTGAGGGGGCTTTCCCCCGAGGCGCCCCATGAGCGCCTCGGGTGGACTGGGCGGACGCCTTTATGTGCGCAGTGGCGAGACGGTGACGGGGCCCTTTGCCCGAACCCTCGTCCTCCAACGCTTGGCGCTGGGGCGGATTCACCCCGCAGATGAACTGAGTCATGATGCCTCCAGCTGGGAGCAGGCGGAGAAGTTCCGCGCTGAAGCGAACGGTTTGTGCCACCTGGATCCCCAAACCGGCCAGGACATGACCCACTGGGACCCTGAGCGGCGCGCGGCGTGGTTCCGCTGGATCGAGGAACGCGCAGGCCGGGACCGGCGCCAGGCGTCGAGGCCGGGCCCGTTTCCCGCGCGCGGCCCTGATCGTCGCGTTTCCTCGCCAGCTGGCCGCCGCGTGCTCTTTGGTCCCACTGGGCAGGCGCAGCGCTCCTTCTGGGTCGTGCCCGTGGGTGTGTTGGCCGTGGTCGTCACGATGACTGCCGTGATGGGTTGGTGGATGCCGTCGGCCCCCATTGCGGTGCCTGATCTGGTCAGTCCCACGTCCCGGCCGTCGCGGTGAAACGCGTCACGGCAACCGCCAATCCGCTTTTCAGACGGGTTCGGAACCTCATGGAGTCGGCTGCAGCGCGCCGCGAGGCCCGCATGGCAGTACTTGAGGGTAACCACCTGCTGGAGAGCTGCGTGGCTGCCTGGGGTGCGGAAGCGGTGGATACCTTGATGCTTCGCGAGGATCTGCCCGAGGCGCTGGCGCAACGCATGCGCGCGCTGGCGCATGGCGCGACGGTGGTTTGCGTCGCCACCGCAGCCTTCGAGCGCCTCAGCCCCGTGGCCGGAGAAGGCGGTGTGCTCTCCGTGGTTCGCATTCCCGATGAGCGACCCATACAGCCCGGTGGACTGGAACTGTGGCTTGACGGGATACAGGACCCGGGAAACGCGGGTGGGATTGTCAGGACGGCCGCCGCCGCCGGAGCGCATGCCGTGGTTTTTGGGGCAGGCAGCGCAGATCCGTGGTCAGCCAAATGCCTGCGCGGTGCCATGGGCGGACACTTCTTTTGCGCCGTCGTCCGCGATGAGGACCTGTCGGCCCGAGCCCGGACTTACGAGGGTCGCCTGATGGCCGCGGTAGCCAGCGGCGGAAACGATTTGTACAGCGCCGATCTGTCCGGGCCCCTGGCAATCCTTCTCGGTGCCGAGGGAAGAGGCTTGTCTCCCGCGCTCGCTTCAAAGGCGAGCCTTGCGGTGCAGATTCCCATGGCCGGAGGTACGGAGTCGCTCAATGTGGGCGCAGCGGCCGCAGTGCTGTGCTTTGAAAGACTCAGGCAGATGCGCTTCAGGGGTTAGGTAGCGCCAGACACTTTCTCAGAAACAGGCACCCTCTATGCTTGACATAATAAGCATTATGCGGCTTTCGCGTTCGGTTCCCAACGGCTGGTCCTAACGCTTCGCCTCTCGTCCGGC
>JBIIUM010000128.1:0-9179 GCA_044339985.1 Burkholderiales bacterium
GTGGTGCTTGGACGGCGCGGCTGGATCGGTGGCTGGCTGAACGACACCTTCGGTATCGCCCTCATGTTCACGTGGCAGGGCGCGGTGATTGCCGCCGCCGTGGTGGCCTACCCGCTGGTGTACAAGGCTGCGAGGGCCGCGTTCGAGGAAGTGTCGCCGCAACTGGAGAATGCGGCACGCACGTTGGGGTTGGGGGAGCAGCAGGTGTTCGTACGCGTCACGCTGCCCCTTGCCTGGCGCGGCATCCTGGCCGGCACCATGCTGGCGTTCGCCCGCGCCATGGGTGAATTCGGCGCCACTCTCATGATCGCTGGAAGCATCCCCGGCAAGACGCAGACCCTGTCCATCGCGGTGTATGAAGCGGTTCAGGCAGGCAAGGACGACATGGCCAATTTCCTGGTGCTGCTCACCTCGCTGGTGTGCATCGTGGTGTTGGTGGGATCGGGGCGGCTGCTGCGGGCGAGGCAGTCTTGAGCACGGCCGGCGAGGTGGCGGTGTCCATCCGAAAGCGGCTGCATAGTCGTGGGCGAGTGTTCACGCTGGAAGTGGATTTCCGGTCGGATAACGGCATCGTGGTGATTTTTGGTCCGTCCGGGTCCGGGAAGAGCCTCACCCTGCAGGCCATTGCGGGATTGCTCACCCCCGATGAAGGGCATATCCGCATCGGCGAGCGCGTTGTGTTCGACTCCCGGTCAGGCGTGGACCTGCCGGCGCGGCAACGTCACGTGGGCTACGTCTTCCAGGACTACGCCCTATTCCCGCATTTGAATGTCATGGGGAATGTGGGCTTCCCGATTGCGCGCGGGCTTCCTGCGCGGCTCGACGGCCCCGGGCGCGACCGCGCCATGGAAATGCTCGAGCTGTTCGAAATTCGCCACCTCGCGGCCATGTATCCCTCGCAATTGTCAGGTGGCCAGCGGCAGCGGGTGGCGTTGGCCCGCGCCCTCATCATCGAGCCGCGCTTGCTGATGCTTGACGAGCCCTTCAACGCCCTCGACCCCCTGTTGCGCGACCGCATGCGAAACGAATTGCTCGCATGGAGGGCGCGCTTCGATGTACCGATGGTGCTGATCACCCATGACCCCGACGACGTGGCGGCCCTTGCGAGTCAGGTGCTCATCTACCGGGACGGACGTGTGACCGGGTCGCTTCGCAAGGGCGACTTGCCCAACCCGTCCGACTTTCAGCCTGGGTATCGTCATGCGGTGCGCCAAGCGCTCGAGCAAGCGATGGGCTGACGGGCCTGGTTCTGCCGCTTGTGCGTGTTGCCGTATCGGCAGCCGCCACGTACGTCGCCTCCTCCTCGCCGCCAGGCAGCAGGAGCGAAGCAGTGGCCAATTCGATGGCCGCACCGCCAAAGATGCCTTGGGAGGACAGCCCTGGTCCCACACAAGAGGCGGTAAGCGCGTTCCTCGCTTGCGGCGTCACCCGAGGGTAGCGACATCGATATCGCCCGTCGATCCGAGAGTTGAGGCGGGCGTGGGGTGGAATTGGCGGTTGTCCGGCGCGGCCGTCAGCGGCACGCAGAGGCCATGGATCATCGTGAATTCCGAGGGCGGGCATGGTTCCGTCGCCCGTTGGGGCTAACGCCGCGGCGGGTCTGTCCCCCGGCAGAGATGGGTGCGCGTGCTGGACGGGGCGGCGCGCAACCGCGGCCCGCCCAAAAAAACCTCCCAATGTCCCTCAAGGAATACGGGGTTTTGTCGTAACGCACAAAGACAGGGCGCCTCGATCTTGTGAGCTGATCAAAACGCACTGGCGCGGTGCAATTCCGTGGTTTCAATGGTGAACGGCTTCACGCGCACCATTTCGGCGCATTTTCCCAGTCCGATGGGTGAAGAACGGAAAAGGATGGCGCGAGGGGTATCTCAAGAACCGACAACAGGGATGTGTTCAATGAGCGCACTGTCAACAGAGCGGATGCCAAATCCGCAAGCCCCAGCGGCGCAGGGGCAAGGTGGGGAGTTCCTGACCTTCAGGATCGGGAGCGAGGAGTACGGGATGGAAATCCTGAAGGTCCAGGAGATCCGTGGCTACGACGCGGTTACCCGGATCGCCAATGCACCCGACTTCGTGAAAGGGGTCATCAATCTACGCGGCACCATCGTCCCGATCCTTGATCTGCGGATCAAGTTCAATCTGGACAATGTGCGGTACGACGAATTCACCGTGGTGATCGTGCTCAACGTGGCCGATCGCGTGGTGGGCGTGGTGGTGGACGGTGTGTCCGACGTCCTGACGCTGCAGGCAGACCAGATCATGGCGCCGCCGCAGTTCTCGTCGCTGCTGGAGACCCAGCACCTCACAGGCATGGGCGCGATCGGGGATCGCATGCTCATCCTCGTGGATATCGAGCGCCTGGTTCTCTCGGCCGACATGGCGCTGGCCGATGAGGCGCTCGCCGCGTGACCGGCGTCCTGCCTTTCGCTCACGAGGAATGCCCGTGCTGAAGCAACTGGCTGGATAGGCGCTGCAGACCTCGACCGAATCAAACGTGACCGGCGCACTCATGCCGGCTTGCCCTAGGGGAAACACCAAAAATGAAATCCATGAAACAGCTGTTTGGCACCGCGCTGCTGTGCCTGCTCGCCGCCGTGGCCTTGCTGTGGTTCTCGCTCTATCAGGTGGGGACCGCGAACAAAGACCTCTCCGATGCCTACACCACCCGCTACCGCTCGGTCCTGCTCGCCGACGAGTTGCGTCAGAGCTCAGATGACCTTACCCGGCTGGCGCGCACCTATGTGGTGTCCGGCGACCCGCTCTGGGAGCAGCAGTACTTCGAGATTCTCGACATCCGCAACGGCAAACGGCCGCGCCCCGCGGGTTACGAAAAAATCTACTGGGATTTCCGCGCGGTGGGCACCGAGCCCTCCGGCGGCAGCCACCAGGGCGCAACCACGAGCGTGCCGCTGCTGGAGATGATGAAGCATGCCGGCTTCACCGACGCCGAGTTCGCCAAACTCAAGGAAGCGGCTGGCAACTCGGACGATCTGGTGAAAACCGAGACTATTGCCATGAACATGGTCAAGGGCCTTTATGAAGACGGCAAGGGCGGATTCACGAGGAAGGCGCCCCCGGATTTCGCAAAGGCCAGGGCGATGATGCACGACGCCGATTACCACCGCTTCAAGGCCAAGATCATGAAGCCCGTGGACGAGTTCTTCACGATTCTGGATCAGCGCACGGAGGCGGCGGTTGTGGCCGCCATGGAAGTGAAGAACTTCTGGTACGCGGTGGTGATTGCCTGCGCGGGCCTGGTGGCCGTGGTCGGCCTGGGCTCCTTGTGGTACGCGCGCCTCTGGATCGCAGCGCGGCTCGGTGCCGATCCCGCCACGGTGCGGGAGGTTGCCGAGAACGTGGCGGCGGGCCGTCTGGATCGTGAAGTTCCGGTGCAACCGGGCGACGAGACAAGCGTCATGGCCCGCATGGCGCTGATGCTCAAGGCGCTGCGTCACGCGGCCGCAGAAGCCTCGGAGAACCTGCGCATTCGCAGGTCTCTCGATGCCGCCTCCACGAGCGCGATGATTGCCGACGACACGGGCGCCGTGTTCTACGCCAATCCCTCCATGGTGCAGTTGCTGACCGATTCAGAGACGGATCTGCGTACTGCCATGCCCGACTTCGCCGCAGCTTCCATCGTCGGCAGCAACCTAAGCGGCTTCGAGCGCGTGGGCGCTCGTGCCGTTGGACGGACCGAGGTTCAGGCGGGGCGTCGTCACTTCACGATCGATGCAACCCCCATCGTTGATGGCACCGGTCGTACGATGGGCACCACCGTGCAATGGACCGACCGAACCGCAGAGGTTGCCACCGAGCGGGAAATCGCCCAGATCATCGAGTCCGCCGGCCGCGGCAACCTTCAGGCCCGCGTGGCCACAGAAGGAAAAAATGGCTTCTTCCTGCTGGCTGCCGAGGGACTGAACCGGATCCTCGAAGCCACCGATCGGGGCGTCACCGAGGTGGGCCGGGTCTCTCGCGCACTCGCTGACGGTGACCTTACGCAAAAAGTGACCGGTGAATTCGAGGGTCAGTTCGCCAGCCTCCAGGCAGACTCGAACGCCACGTCCGAGCGGCTGCGGGAAGTCATCGGCCAGATTCGCGAAGCCGCCGAGTCGATCACGCAGTCATCCAGCGAAATCGCCAAGGGCAATCAGGATCTCTCCGGCCGGACCGAGGAGCAGGTTGCAAGCCTGGAGGAAACCGCGAGTTCGATGGAAGAGCTGACATCCACCGTGAAGCAGAACGCCGAGAACGCCCGTCAGGCCAACATGTTGGCGGTGGGTGCGTCGGAAGTGGCGCAGCGCGGCGGTGCGGTGGTGCAGGAAGTGGTACAGACCATGAGCGGCATCAACGAGAGCAGCAAGAAGATTGCCGACATCATTTCGGTGATCGACGGCATTGCCTTCCAGACCAACATCCTGGCCTTGAATGCGGCCGTGGAGGCCGCCCGCGCCGGAGAGCAGGGGCGCGGATTCGCGGTGGTAGCCACCGAGGTGCGCAATCTTGCCCAGAGGTCCGCCGCAGCCGCGAAGGAAATCAAGGAACTGATCTCCGATTCGGTGAACAAGGTGGAATCGGGTTCTCGCCTGGTGGATTCGGCGGGGCGGACCATGGGAGAGATCGTCGCCTCCGTCAAGCGTGTGACCGACATCATGGCCGAGATCACCGCTGCATCGGTGGAACAAAGCTCCGGCATCGAGCAGGTCAACCAGACCATCATGCAGATGGATGAAATGACCCAGCACAATGCCACGCTGGTGGAACAGGCATCGGCAGCGGCGGAGAGCCTCGCGTCACAGGCAGTGCGCCTGTCCGAGACGGTTTCCCTGTTTCGCGTATCGCAGACGGGAGGGCTTGCGCCTGAAGCCGGCTGGGATGGAAAGCATGAACGCCGGGGTCCTGACCGCGCCCGGAACGTTTCGCGCCTGCCGCGGGCGGAAGATGGCGCAAGTCATCGGTCGGGTGCCACGGGCCAAGGGGCCTTGTTGAAAGCCAGCCATGGAACGCCGGAGGGCTCAGGCCATGGGTCTCGCGAGGCGCGCAGTGCCGGGTAACTGAGGGGGGCGGCGCCGCCCGGCGGCGCCAGCATCGTGGAGCGGCCGAACCTTCGGCCGCTTTTTTTTCGCCCGCGTGAAGCCAGCAGCGGGACGCACGCCTGTCCGGCGACCGTCTGCCGTTTCAGGTGGCGCTTGCCTGCGCCGGCAGGCGCCGCACGGCCTCCAGGGCCAGCGGCTCCAGGCCATGCCCCCCGCCAGCGGCGTGAGCGGCGATCTCGCGACGCATGCGCGGGTCCCAGAAGCGCACGAGGTGGCCCGAAATGCCCACCACGGCCTCTTCGTGATCGGGCTCGGCTTGCCAGAAATGGGCGATGTCATTGGCCATGCGGACCAGGCGTTCGATTTCCACGGCGTGCTCTCAGTCCATGAGTCGGTCGGGGTGGGCGTAGACGGTGTGGCGCCCGGCGCGGGTGAAGCCCGCCAGGGTGAGGCCCGCGGCGATGGCGGTATCCACCGCCAGGGCGGTGGGAGCGGAGACGGCGGCCAGCAGGGGGATGCCCGCCACGGCGGCCTTGTGCACCAGTTCGTAGCTGGCGCGGCTGCTCATGAGGACGAAGCCCGCGGTGGCGTCGACGCCCTCGCGCATCAGTGCGCCGATCAGCTTGTCGAGGGCGTTGTGGCGCCCCACGTCCTCGCGCAGCAGGCGGATGCGGCTGTCGGCGTCGGCGAAGGCGGCGGCGTGCACGGCGCCGGTGATGGCGTTCAACTGCTGTCCCGCGGGCAGGGCAAGTAGGGCCCCCTGCAGGGCGGCGGCGCGGAAGCGGGCAGTGGAGGTGACAGCGGGCACTGGCCGAAGGGCGTTGTCGATCATGGTTTCGCCGCACAGGCCGCAGCCGGTGCGGCCGGCGAGGGCCTTGCCGCGGCTCGCCAGCGCGTCGGCGCGCGCGCGCGGGACGCTTACGTACACCGACAGGCCGCGGGAATCGCGCTCGACCTCCATGCCCTGGAACTCGCCGGCGGTGCCGATCACGCCCTCCGTGAGGCAGAAGCCCAGGGCGAAGTCCTCGAGGTCCAGCGGTGTGGCCAGCATCACCGCGAAGGGCGCGCCGTTCACCACGAAAGCAACTGGCACCTCGTCGGCCAGTTCCTCGCGGGCGCTCTCCACGCCGGTGGGCCGCCAGCGTGTCACGGGCACGGCGCGGTGCGCGGCCCCCAGGCCGGAGAGTTCGCGCGGGCTCATGACGACCTCAGGCGGTGGAGGTCTCGCCGCGCTTTTCCAGCAGGTGGAGCTGTTCGCGGGTGAAGCTCTGGAAGCGCTTCTGCCACTCCGATGGCTGGGTCACGGGTTCCACCTGCACCGCGGTGACCTTGTACTCGGGGCAGTTGGTGGCCCAGTCGGAGTTGTCGGTGGTGATGACATTGGCGCCCGACTCGGGAAAGTGGAAGGTTGTGTAGACCACGCCGGGCTGCATGCGCTCGGACACCAGCGCGCGCAGCACCGTCTCGCCGGCCCTGGAGCGCACGCCCACCCAGTCGCCCGTGCGGATGCCGCGCAGCTCGGCATCGGAGGGGTGGATCTCCAGGCGGTCCTCGTCGTGCCACAGGGAGTTGGCGGTACGGCGGGTCTGGGCGCCCACGTTGTACTGGCTCAGGATTCGCCCGGTAGTGAGGATCAGCGGGTACTTGCGGCTGGTGCGCTCCTCGGTGGGCACGTACTCGGTGATCACGAAGCGGCCCTTGCCGCGCACGAAGCCGTCCACGTGCATGGTGGGCGTGCCCTCGGGATGGGTTTCGTTGCAGGGCCACTGGATGCTGCCCAGGCGGTCGAGCTTGTCGTAGCTCACGCCGTGGAAGGTGGGCGTGAGACGCGCGATCTCGTCCATGATCTGCGAAGGGTGGCCATAGGGCATGGGATACCCCAGCGCCTCGGCCAGCATCACGGTGACCTCCCAGTCCTGCTTGCCGGCCACCGGCGGCATCACCTGGCGCACCGGCGAGATGCGCCGCTCGGCGTTGGTGAAGGTGCCGTCCTTCTCGAGGAAGGTGGAGCCGGGCAGCAGCACGTGGGCGTACTTGGCGGTCTCGTTGAGGAAGATGTCCTGCACCACCACGCACTCCATGGCCTCGAGGGCCGCGGTGACGTGCTGGGTGTCGGGGTCGGACTGGGCGATGTCCTCGCCCTGGATGTAGATGCCTCTGAAGGTGCCGTCCAGCGCGGCGTCGAGCATGTTGGGGATGCGCAGCCCGGGCTCGGGCTCGAGGGTGACGCCCCAGGCGCCCTCGAAGAGCCGGCGGGTGGCAGCGTCGGAGACGTGGCGGTAGCCGGGCAGCTCATGGGGGAAGGAGCCCATGTCGCAGGCCCCCTGGACGTTGTTCTGGCCGCGCAGCGGGTTCACGCCCACGCCCTCGCGGCCCACGTTGCCGGTGAGCATGGCGAGGTTGGCGATCCCCATCACCATGGTGGAGCCCTGGCTGTGCTCGGTCACGCCGAGGCCGTAGTAGATGGCGCCGTTACCGCCGGTGGCGTAGAGGCGCGCGGCCTCGCGCACCAGGCGGGCGGGCACCCCGGTCTCGGCCTCCAGGGCCTCGGGAGAATTGCGTGCATCGCCGATGAACGCCTTCCACTTGGCGAAGGCCGGGGCCTCGCAGCGCTCGGCCACGAAGGCCTCGTGCGCAAGCCCCTCGGTGACGATCACGTGGGCCAGCGCATTGATCACCGCCACATTGGTGCCGGGCCGCAGCTTGAGGTGGAAGTCGGCCTTCACATGGGGCGAGCGCACCAGGTCGATGGTGCGCGGGTCGATGACGATCAGCCGGGCGCCCTCGCGCAGCCGGCGCTTCATGCGCGAGCCGAACACGGGATGCGCGTCGGTGGGGTTTGCGCCGATGACCACGATCACGTCGGCGTGGGCCACGGAGGCGAATTCCTGGGTGCCGGCGGACTCGCCCAGGGTGGTCTTGAGGCCGAAACCGGTGGGCGAGTGGCACACGCGCGCGCAGGTGTCCACGTTGTTGTTGCCGAAGGCGGCGCGCACCAGCTTCTGCACCAGGTACGTTTCCTCGTTGGTGCAGCGCGAGGAGGTGATGCCGCCCAGGGAGCCGCGACCGTGCGCGGCCTGGATGCGCTTGAATTCGGCGGCGGTGTGGGCGATGGCCTCCTCCCAGCTCACCTGTTTCCAGGGGTCGGTGATCTTCGCCCGGATCATGGGCGCCTTGATGCGGTCGGGATGGGTGGCATAGCCGAAGGCGAAGCGCCCCTTCACGCAGGAATGGCCCTCGTTGGAGCGGCCTTCCTTGTTGGGCGTCATGCGCACCACCTCGTTGCCCTGCATCTCCGCCCTGAAGGTGCAGCCCACGCCGCAGTAGGCGCAGGTGGTGATCACGGCGTGCTCCGCCTGACCCTTGTCGATGACCGACTTCTCCATGAGCGTGGCGGTGGGGCAGGCCTGCACGCACGCGCCGCAACTCACGCACTCGGAGTCCATGAAGGCTTCCTTCTGCCCCGGCGAGACCATGGAGGCGAAGCCGCGCCCGTCGATGGTGAGGGCGAAGGTGCCCTGCACCTCCTCACAGGCGCGCACGCACCGCGAGCACACGATGCACTTGGACGGATCGAAGGTGAAATAGGGGTTGGAGACGTCCTTTTCCTGCTTCAGGTGGTTGGCGCCGTCATGGCCGTAGCGCACCTCGCGCAGGCCCACCACGCCGGCCATGTCCTGCAGTTCGCAGTTGCCGTTGGCCGCGCAGGTGAGGCAGTCGAGCGGGTGATCGGAGATGTAGAGCTCCATCACGCCGCGGCGCAGCTTGGCGAGCTGGGCGGTCTGGGTGTGCACCACCATGCCCTCGGCCACCGGGGTGGTGCAAGAGGCGGGGTAGCCCTTGCGGCCTTCGATCTCCACCAGACACAGCCGGCACGAGCCGAAGGGCTCGAGGCTGTCCGTGGCGCAGAGCTTCGGCACAGAGATGCCGGCCTCAGCCGCAGCGCGCATCACCGAGCTGCCCTCGGGCACCGACACGGGGATGCCGTCCACTTCCAGCGTGACGAGGGTCTCCGACATCCGCTTCGGGGTGCCGAGGTCTTTCCAGCGCAGGGGGGCGGTCATCATGGCTGCGTTCTCCAGGCAGTCGGGGCGTTCAGGCCACCGCCGGCAGGCGGTCGAGGCCGAAGTCCTCGGGGAAGTG
>JBIIUM010000129.1:0-9125 GCA_044339985.1 Burkholderiales bacterium
ACGATCTCGGCGCGCTGCTCACACTCGACAGCCTGAAGGCGAGCCGCGATGCCCTGCAGGCTCGCGTACAAGCGCAGCCGCTGGCGACCGCGACCCAGTTCTTCGCCGTCTACATGGCCGCCGCCGCGCTGTCGATTCCCGGCGCGGCCATCCTCACGCTGGCGGCAGGTGCGATGTTCGGGCTGGCCTGGGGCCTGCTGCTGGTGAGTTTCGCCTCGAGCGTGGGCGCGCTGCTCGCATTCCTGGTTGCGCGCTACCTGCTTCGCGATGCGGTCGAAGCCCGATTCGGCAAGGCGCTCGCCCCGATCAACGAGGGCGTTCGCCGCGATGGCGTGTTCTATCTGCTCACCCTGCGGCTGGTTCCGGTCTTCCCGTTCTGGCTGATCAATCTCCTGATGGGGCTCACGCCGATCGGCGCGGCGCGCTTCTATTGGGCGAGCCAGGTCGGCATGCTGGCCGGCACGCTCGTCTACGTCAACGCCGGCACTCGCCTCGCCTCGATCGACTCGACCGGCGACATCCTGTCGCCCGCGCTGCTGGGCAGCCTCGTGCTGCTCGGCGTGTTCCCACTGTTCGCCCGGGCGGGCGTGTCCTGGCTCGCGCGCCGCAAGGTCTATGCCGGATGGCGTCGACCCGACCGGTTCGATCGGAACCTGGTCGTGATCGGGGCTGGCTCCGGTGGGCTGGTGTCGGCCTACATTGCGGCGGCTGTCCGCGCGCGGGTGACCCTGGTCGAAGGACACCGGATGGGAGGCGACTGCCTCAACACCGGCTGTGTCCCGAGCAAGGCGCTGATCCGCACCGCCAAGGTGGCGCGGCTGATCGCGAAGGCGGACGAACTCGGCATCGCGGATGCCGGCGGGCGGGTGGATTTCGCGGCGGCCATGCGTCGGGTGCATGCAGTGATCGAGCGGATCGCGCCCCACGACTCCGAAGAACGCTACACCGCGATGGGCGTGGAGGTGCTGCGCGGCCATGCGCGCATCACCAGTCCGTGGACGGTGGAGGTCAGCCTGTCCGACGCAAGCTCGCGCACGCTGAGTACGAAGAACATCATCATCGCCGCGGGCGCCGGGCCGCTCGTGCCGCCGATTCCCGGGCTCGCGGAGAGCGGCTGCCTCACCAGCGACACCGTATGGAACCTCACCGAGAGACCCCGCCGACTGCTGGTGCTAGGCGGGGGGCCGATCGGGTGCGAACTCGCGCAGACCTTCGCGCGCCTGGGCAGCCATGTCACCCAGGTCGAGATGGCGCCGCGGGTACTGGTCCGAGAGGATCCGGAGGTCTCGGACCTCGTGGCCGCCTCGCTGCGGGCCGATGGCGTGACGCTGCCGACCGGGCATCAGGCGCTACGGGTGGATAGGGTCGACGGCGAGAAACGCCTGGTCGCGCGACACGGCGATGCGGACGTTGTGATTGGCTTCGACGAGCTGCTGTGCGCGGTCGGGCGCGCGCCCCGCGTGCAGGGCTATGGCCTCGAGACCTTGGGCATTCCCCTGACCCCGCGCGGAACGATCGAGACCGATGCCTTCCTTCGCACGCGCTACCCGAACATCTACGCGGTCGGCGATGTGGCCGGGCCCTTCCAGTTCACCCATGCCGCGGCGCACCAGGCATGGTATGCAGCCGTCAACGCGCTGTTCGGGCGCCTGCGCAGGTTCCGCGTCGACTATCGGGTGCTGCCGTGGACGACCTTCACCGATCCTGAGGTGGCGCGCGTCGGCCTGAGCGAGACCGAGGCGAAGGCGCAGGGCATGGCCGTCGAGGTCACGCGCTACGGCATCGACGATCTCGACCGCGCGATCGCCGATGGCACGGCCCACGGCTTCGTGAAGGTGCTCACCGATCCCGGGCGCGACCGCATCCTGGGCGTGACCATTGTCGGGGAGCACGCGGGCGACCTGCTGGCCGAATATGTGCTGGCGATGAAGCATGGACTCGGGCTGAACCGCATCCTCGGCACGATCCACAGCTATCCCACGCTCGCCGAGGCGAACAGGTTCGCGGCAGGCGAATGGAAGCAAGCCCACACGCCGCGTCGCCTGCTCGACTGGGTGGCGCGCTTTTACGCATGGGAGCGGTCATGAGGCCGCGCGCGAGGGTGGCACGAGGGCTGGTGAAGGGCGCCGCCGGCCGTCGCGGCGGGCGGGCAGGCATGGGACGTGTGGCGGCAGGCGCAACACTGGCGATGCTCGCGAGCGTGCCGGACGCGACGCATGCGCAGCGGCTCGCGCCGCTCGCCCCCGAAACGGTCTCGGTGGTTGCTGGTCCGACACAGCGCCCGTGGGTGTTCGCCGGGCTGCCAGCCCAGAAGTTTCCCGCGACTCGCTATGCGTTCGAGGGTGTACCCGGCAGCCCGGTGCTGAGGATCGAGACCGAGGGGTCGTACGGCAACCTGCTGCACCGGCTCGACACGGAAGGGGCGGGCGTGCTGTCCTGGCGCTGGCGGGTGGAGCGCCCGCTCGAGCGCGCCGACCTGCGAACCCGGCAGGGCGACGATGTCGCGCTCAAGGTCTGCGCGCTGTTCGATATGCCGCGCGATCGGGTGCCGTTCGTCGAGCGTCAGCTGCTTCGGCTGGCCGAACTGCGCACCGGCGAGTCGCTGCCGACGGCGACCGTGTGCTACGTGTGGGACGCGTCCTCGCCGAGCGGCAGCGTAGTGCCCAACGCCTATACCCGGCGGGTGCGCTATCTCACGCTGGGCGCCGGGAGTCCGACCTGGGAGTCGGTCCGCCGGGATCTCGCGAGCGACTTCGTGCTGGCTTTCGGAGACGAGTCGACGACGGTGCCGCGGCTACGCGCGATCGCGGTGGGCGCCGATGCCGACAATACCGGTGGACGTAGCCTTGCGTTCCTCGCGGACCTACACCTCGGCGAGGTCCCGGCGCGTTAGGATGCGGGCGTACCTGCAGGCAGGAAACCCCGCATAGGCGGGTCTGCCTGCCTGTGCGGGGTTGCGAGTGCCGGCGCGTGTCGCGTGAGCGGCCCGATCAGGGAGGATCCACGTCGAAGAATCCGCTGGCCGTCGCAATGGCGGCTCAGACCGTCGCGTGGGGCGTCGCATCGTCCCCTGTATCGGCGGCCGACGCGTTTCCCGCGAGGTCAGTCCGGTGGGTCGTGCCCTTCGCGCCCGGCGCTTCCAACGACGTCATCGCCAGGGTGTTTGCCCAACGGCTGGGCGAACTCTGGGGGCAGTCAGGACTGAAGCGCACCGCCGCCGACGCAGGCGCGGTCGCGCTCATCCAGCGATTCGGCTCGGCAGCGAATCTCAACGTCCACCGGCACTGCCTGGTGCTCGACGGGGTGTCTCGGCGCACCGAGGGCGGCCCGTCTTCAATGCGGCGCGCGCCCCCGCCGGCAATGCACCCAAGGGCCTGCTCGAGCAGAGCATCGCGCGGCTGATGAAGTTGCTCACGCGGCGCGGTTATCTGGTCGAAGAGCAGGGTATGACCTACCTGGCGGACAAGGATGCGGATCATCCGTTAACGCCTGGCCGCGCTGGTGCCACGCCCGCGGCCTCACCTGATCCGCTTTCACGGGGTGCTCGCCCCGAACGCGACGCTGCGTGGGGCGGTGATCCCGCAGCCGGCGCGGAAGAACAGCGCACCGGGGCAGGAGCACACACATGGCCAGGCGGCACGGATGCGCTGGGCACGGCTGCTCAAGCGCGTGTTCCACATCGACGTGGACCGCTGCGCGTGGGGTGGGCAGTTGAAGATCCTCGCCGTGATCGAAGAGCCGGTGGTGATCGTGAGGATCCTCACGCACCTGGGCCTGCCGGCGCGGGCGTTCTCGCTCGACTACACAGCGTGACAGCGGAGACTGTGCGTTGGCGCGCCGGGCCACCGTGGCCGGTGACTGCCGGTACCGGCTTATATACCGCTGCCTTTTATGACAATCAGGATGGTGTAAAACAAGATCTTAATGTCCATGGCCAACGACATGTTTTCGATGTAAAAAATGTCGTATTTCAATCGCTGCAGCATTTGCTGAACATTTTCGGCATAACCGAACTTCACCTGACCCCAGGAGGTAATGCCCGGGCGAACCCGGTGCAGCAGGCGGTAATGCGGTGCAGCTTTCATGATTTGTTCGATATAGTACTTGCGCTCCGGGCGAGGCCCTACGAGTGACATATCTCCCTTGATGACGTTCCAGAACTGCGGAAGCTCGTCGAGACGTGCCTTCCGCAAGGTGCGTCCGAATTTGGTGACACGCGGGTCGTTGCTGCTGGATAGTTGCGGGCTGTTGGATTTGGCAGGATGCACCATCGTGCGGAATTTGATGATGCGAAACGGACGGCTAAATTTCCCGATGCGCTCCTGGAAAAAGAACACCGGTCCGGGCGAACTGACTTTCACCATCAACGCAATAACCAAGAGTATGGGCAACAACACCAGAAGTGCGACAGCTGAAAAAACCAGGTCAATAATGCGCTTAATACTGAATTGCCAGGCCGGCATCAGTTCGTGGTTGATGCGGATCAGCGGTACCCCGAAAATGGAATTCATCTTCACCGACCCGGAGACTATGTTGTACGCGTCTGGGATGATATTGATGTTGACGTCAGAGTCTTCCAGCAGGGAGATGATGTTCTCCAGTTATTTGTGGTCCCTGGACTCCACCGCAATGATGACGTCCTCAATTTTCTTTTCTTTGATAATGGCGGGAAGATCCGCATAGGTGCCCAGAAATGGGATGTGGCGGGTGAGCAGGTCGTCTTTGCCGTTTACCTTCACAAATCCTTCGAATTTATATCCCGGATTTTCCCGTATGGCCCTGATCTCTTCATACATGTTGAGAGCTCGTTCATTGCCGCCGACAATGAGCGCACCAAAGCCAACTTTGCCTGAGCGTACCAAAGACACGGTGCGTGAAGTGAGCGCAAGGCGGAAGAGCAGGGTAAGCGAAAAATGTGAGGCGTACAGCACGAGGAGGCTTTGGTAATAATTCCTGTAACTGAAAATGTAATCGTCTTGGAGGAACACAAAAAATATAAACAAAACCCCCACAACTGAGGCCCACAAGACCTGGCCGAATTCCAAAAGCCGGTACCTCCGGAAGATATGCAGGTAGTGCCCTGCTGCCACGTAGAGCATTATCCAGAATACCGGAATGAACAGCAGTCCGTAAAAGTAATTGGCATCAAAATCCAGTGCCACATCGTAACCGAACTTCTCCGGTTCGAGATTTTTTTTGCGGAAAACATAAAGCACTGTCCAGGCTATGGCTGCAGCGGTGAGGTCTGCAACGATGTATAAAGCTACCTGTCGTCGGATATTCATCAATCGATCTGCACTAATTTCAGGTTATCAAAATACAGTTCCACTTCATTGCCCGGCGTATCATGCACGCTTTCAATGTACACTTCGAAATAATCGGCATCGGGGTTTTGCTTGATAACGAAGCCCAGGTCAATGTAAATCTTGTTCCACTCGGGATCTCCGTTGCCTTCTCGTGTAGGGTTGATAATGAACACAAAGTTTTTGTGTTCATTGGTACCATTGATAGCATAAAGTCCGACGCCGAAGAAGTTGTTGCAACTGTAGTTCATTTCAAGGAATACCATTTCACCGGGTGACCAGGAATAGGCGGACTGCGGGCGGTAGAGGAACAGCTGCTGGTCGGCCACCAGGGTGGCATAGCCGCTGCGGTCGCCTTCAAACACCCGGTCTCGGAGACGAGCTGAAACTCACCCGAATTGACGCCGTATGATTCAGTGCAAGGAACTCGAACGGCTATGCCGCACCATCACCCGCCCGGCGCTGGCCAATGAACGCCTGATCCCAACGCCAGGGGCCAGGTGTTGAAGCTCAAGAGCTCGACTCGCGACGGCACCGCCCCCATCGTCATGCAGCCGCAGGCGTTCATGCAGCGCCTGGCCGCGCTGGGCACGGCTGCGGAAGCGTGTGTTCCACATCGACGTGGAGCGCTGCGCGTGCGGTGGGCAGCTGAAGATCTTCGCCGCGATCGAAGAGCCGATGGTGATCGTGAGGATCCTCACGCACCTGGGCCTGCCCGCGCGGGCGCCGCCGCGCGCAGCGGCGCGGGAGTTCTCGCTCGACTACGCAGCCTGACCCGAGAGCACGACGACGGGTCTGCGGCAGAACCGACGGACGTGCTTGGCCCGTGATCGCGTGAGGGCGTCAAGGCGAGGCCGGTGAACGGTGATCCGGCCCGAAGCCGCCTTCGTATCGTCAGTGCAAGGGGGGTGATCGCCTGGGAGCGCGCGGTTGACCGCTCAAAGTGCGGGCAATACAGGGCCAAGTCGCGGCAGACGTCGTTTGAAATTCCTATTCGCTCCGCGACATCAAAGCCGGCGGCGGCATCTACGCCGACCACATCGCTTCCGACGGCAACATCAGCGCCAGCCTCGACATCGAGGCCAACGGCCCCATTTGGGCCGACGGCCGCATCCGGTCCGCCGGCCGTATCGTGGCCGCCGGCGACATCCGGTCCGACGCCCGTATCGAGGCTCGCGCGATCGAGACCCACGGCGAGGTCATCTGCCCCGCGCGGCCGGAGAATTTGCGGCGCGGCACCTGGCGCCCGCCCGAGGCACCCGAGGCGGCGCCCGAAGCCTCCGAGACCGAAGACAGCCCGTCCCCCTGAGACAAGGAGTCTCACCATGCAGATCACGCAGGAGCAACTGACCCAGTGGGACGCCAATTCTTGGCGGCAGGCGTGGTTCACCGCCACCTTCGGCGAGCGCGCGGACTACCAGGCCGTGCTGAACGCCCTGGACCTCACGGGCCGCCACTGCTTCGCCGCCGGGCGGCTGGTGGTGGAGGGCAGGATCGACCTCGCGGGGTATCTGCGCGCCGGCGGGGATGTGGAGTCCAGCGGCGACATCTGGACCGGCGGCGACATCATCGCCGGCGGCTATATCCAGTCCAGCGGTTATATACACGCCCGCGGTGACATCCAGGCCCACGGCTACGTCTGGTCCGCCGGCTACATCCTGTCTGACGGCAACATCAAAGCCACCGTCGACATTCTGGCCCACGGCAACATCGGGGCCGCCGGCGACATCTACGGTGGCGGCTGCATCAAGTCCAGCGGCTTCATCTGGACCGCCCGTGAGGTCATCTCCCCCGAGATGCCTGCCGGGCTGGTGCGCGGCACCTGGCGCCCGCCAGTGGCGCCCGTGGCGTCCGAGCCGCAAGCTGAAGCCTCCGAGACCGCCGGCAGCCCCTCACCCTGAACGGCGGGGCATGCAGACACGGCATCGAACCCTCCACTGCCGGGCGCCCCGGTCAACGAAGCGTCGGCAATTGCGTTTTTGTGTAACGCGCGTGCTGCGCGCGATTGCTCATTCTTCGGAGGCCGTATGAACAACAGATTCGTTTTGGGCGCATGGTGCGCTGCGATGGTGGTAAGTGTGGCTGGCAGTGCTTTTGGTGTACCTGGGAGCGCTTTAGCACAGGAGTCCGGGGTTTCGACACCGCCCGCAACGTCGGTGAACGGCGGCGGCAATGGCGACCGCCGGGCGCGACTGGAGGCCATGTCGCCGGAGGAGCGTCGTGCGTTCGTGGAACAGCGTCGTGCCAACGGCGGCGGCGGCAATGGCGACCGCCGGGCGCGACTGGAAGCCATGTCGCCGGAGGAGCGTCGTGCGCTCGTGGAACAGCGTCGTGCCAACGGCGGCGGCGGCAATGGCGACCGCCGGGCGCGACTGGAGGCCATGTCGCCGGAGGAGCGTCGTGCGTTCGTGGAACAGCGTCGTTCCAACGGCGGCGGCGGCAATGGCGACCGCCGGGCGCGACTGGAGGCCATGTCGCCAGAGGACCGTCGTGCGTTCGTGGAACAGCGTCGTGCCAACGGCGGAGGGCGTAATCGCACCATGCGCTGAGGCCATTCGCGCACGACCTTGAGCATGAAGACACACCCTCCCACTGCCGGGGGCGCCGCGATTCGGTTGGTCGTGGTGTTGTTGTGCCTGGCTGGCAGCACCGCAGCCTGTGGGGGCACCATCGAGGGCCGGATCGTCGGCGTCCACGACGGCGATAGCATCACGCTGCTGGACGCAGAGAACCGGCAGCACAAGATCCGGCTGGATGGGATCGACGCCCCCGAGCTGGGCCAGCCGTTCGGACGAGCGGCGAAGCGGCACCTGGCCAACCGCATGGCCGTGGCCGAGTGCAGCAAGACCGACCGGTACCGGCGCTAAGTCTGCCAAGTGCTGGTGGGCGGCGGCGATGTGGGCCTCGCGCAGATCCAGGCCGGAATGGCCTGGTTCTTTCGGCGCTACGCCAATGAGCTGCCGCCCGAGCGGCGGCGCGAGTATGCGGACATGGAAGCGCAGGCGCAGAACGAGGGGCGCGGTCTGTGGGCCGATGCCCAGGCCGTGCCGCCTTGGGAGTGGAGGGCGGACCACAGACGCGCCGAGCGGCGCTAGGAGCAGGCGAAGGCGCAGAAGAGCTTGCAGTGGCGGGGCCGGATGGCCGCTCTGGAACGCCAGCGAGTTCAAAAAAACGCCCCTGAAGGGGCGTAAGTGTTGCCAGGGAGACTCAATGTAGGCGGTGGTGGCGTGCCGCAGGAACGGCTTAAGCCACCACCGCCAGTCGTGGTGCCTCGCGCCCTGCGCTGCCAGGGGCGCCTTGGGCAAGGCGAAACGTCGAGACCGTGGAGGCGAGGGCGCGCGCCTGTTCATCGGGGAATCTCAATATCCACCTGCACCGCCTGGTGCTCGACGGAGTGTATCGGCGCACCGAGGGCGACCCCGTCTTCTCCATGCGGCGCGAGCCCCCACCGGCGATGAGCTCGCGGGCCTGCTCGAGCAGATCGGCGCGCGGCTGATGAAGCTGCTCACGCGCTCAGGCTATCTGGTCGAAGAGCAGGGCATGACCTGGCTGGCGGACACGGATACGGAGAATTCGTTGGCGTCACTGCAGACGGCCTCGTGGCCTTGCAGGCCGCGCCGGGCCAGAGGCCCGACTCCTCGCCAGGCACGAACAGTCCCCCGGACTGTTCGTGTCCGGGCTCGGCCTATCGCATCGCCGTGGGCCCGCGCGCCGGCCGGAAGGTGCTCAGCGTACGCACGGCGGCGGGCCGGGAGGAGAAGCCTCGGAAAGCGCTGTGCGCCGATGCGCACGGCTTCAGCCTGCACGCCGCGGTACGGTTGG